>CAYGQC010000025.1:0-34736 GCA_964351875.1 uncultured Pseudomonadales bacterium | reverse complement strand
CTCGGCCTGCGATATCAGCTAACGGCTTGCCAGGCAGTCGAGTCGACGCGTAGCGGGCCGGGATGACTACGTTGAAGCTCATCGTCGGTTAAAGCTCATGCTCGCGCGCCTACGGTGACGCCGTGCGATTCAAGGACAGTCTCAAGTTGCTGCTCAAGACTCGCCGGAACGGTCAGCTCCACCTGCAGGGCAAAGTAGGCGCGATCCCGGGGCAACTGGCCACTATCGAGCAGCGCGCGAACTTTGGTCGCGTCCTTTTCAGTCATGACAATCACATCGCCACTTGGCACATGGAGATCGCTGGCAACAAAATCGTGATGATCCGGAAACTGGCGCAGACCGGCGACCAGACCAAGCTCGGTCAGCGTCGTGAGAAAGCGTGAGGGGTTACCGATTCCAGCGACCGCCTGCACCCTCGGATAGCGTTCAACAAAGTCTTCCGGAGCAATCTCTTCACGCGTCACCAGATGCGTGAACGCGCACGCGGTGACCGACGCAACATGACAGTCGTCAACGTCAGTCGGCTCGCCTCCGAGGGCAACCAACATGTCAACGGACTCTAGCCGCGCACGCGGCTCGCGCATAGGGCCGGCAGGAATCGGCAGGCCGTTACCCAGGCCCCGTTCACCATCGAGCATGACGATCTCGACATCTCGACCCAATGCGTAGTGCTGCAGACCGTCGTCGGACACGATGACATCGCACTGGTGACTCTCTAGCAGCGCTTTGGCCGCAGCGACTCTGTCCGGATCAACAACCACGGGGGCAGCCGTCCTGCTGGCGATGAGCGGTGCTTCATCACCGGCCTCCGCCGGCGAACTTGAGCCGGTGACGCTAAGCGGGTAGCTATCGGCGTTGCCGCCGTATCCGCGAGACACCACGCCAGGGTTGAAGCCCCGGCTGCGCAGCCAATGCACCAGGAAAATCACGAATGGCGTCTTGCCTGTTCCACCCGCGGTGATGTTGCCGACGACAATTACGGGGACGGGCGCTCGCCAGACTTCGCTCTTTCCCGTCAGATAGCGCTGCCGCCGCGACATCGCCACCCGTTCCACGATTTTGCCCAAAGGCCAGAGCAGCTTTGGCCAGAAGGCTCCGGAATACCAGGCCCGGGCCAGGCGACCGTTGGAACCCGTACTGGCAACGGAAGCATTCGAGCTAGTGGGCGTCGTCGATGACGCTGCGCCCTCGTGCGCCTTGCCAGATAGCTGTCCAAGCAAGCGACTCGAGCGAGAGGCTTTCTTGCGTTTGCCCTTCGATGGCTTTGAGAACTGAGCCTTGTGCAGAGCCGCATAATGCCCATCCAGCAGCAGCAACTCCTCATGGGAACCACTTTCTACAATGCTGCCTTGATCCAGCACCATGATTCGATCCGCGTTCTCGATTGTCGACAGGCGATGGGCGATGACGAACGTCGTTCGGCCTTTCATCACTTCATCGAGCGCTTCCTGAATGTGCCGCTCGGAAGCAGTATCGAGCGCGGATGTCGCCTCATCAAGAATGAGAATTGGAGCGTCTTTCAGTAGCGCCCTCGCAATCGCGACGCGTTGGCGCTGGCCACCCGACAACAAAACGCCGTTGTCACCTAGCAAGGTTTGCAAGCCGTCAGGCAGATCTGCCAGAAAGGCAGCGACATGGGAGCGACGCACAGCATCGTCCAATTTTTCCGGCTCAGTGCCTTCCAGCATCCCGTAGGCAATGTTGCGCTCAAGCGTATCGTTGAACAGGGTGACCTGTTGAGTAACCAGAGCGATCTGGCGACGAAGCGCCGCCATCTGATAGCTGCTCAGCACTTCCCCATCGAGCAGTATCTCGCCACTCGTCGGCTCGTAGAATCGCGGGATCAGGCTGACCAGTGTCGACTTGCCACTACCCGATCTGCCGACAAGCGCGACGGTTTGTCCTGGTTCGACGTCGAAGTCGATACCTTCAAGTACGGTGGTTTTACTACCCTCGTAGCCAAAACCGACGTTGCGGAAGCTGACATGCCCTGTCACGCGGTCGGTTGAGAGCGTGCCTTCATCGCTTTCGCGTTCCTCGTCGAACTGTGCGAACACATCTTCGGCTGCCGCCAGGCCTCGCTGCAGGCGAGCATTGATTTCCGTGAGTTTCTTGATTGGTCTGGCTAGAAGCCCGGCAAGACCGAGAAACGTCACCACATCGCCCGCGCTCATCTCACCCGCAATCGACGGGTTGTATAACAGCGCGATCAACAACGCCAAAGCAGCAGCGATCAACACCTGGATGATCTGTGTGCTACTCGCCTTGGTCAGAACCATCTTCAGGTTCTGCCGAGTATTGGTCAGACTGGCGGAGGTAAAACGGTCTCGCTCATAGGGCTCGCCACCAAACGTGCGAATAACGCGATAGCCAGAAACAAGCTCCGAGGCGACGTGGGTAACGTCGCCCATGGAGTTCTGGATCCGCCGGGAGATTCGCCGGAATCGCTTCGATGCGACCGCGACGATTGCGCCGACGACCGGGGCGATAGCGACGAAGATGAGCGTCAGCTTCCAACTGATGAGCAACATGCCCGTAAAAAACACGATCACCTTACCGCCATCCTGCACGAGCGATCGCAATGCCTCGGTGCCGGTATCGCGCATTTGAGCCACGTTGAACGTGATGCGTGAGACAAGATGGCCCTGGGAGCTGTTGTCGAAATAGGAAGATGGCAAATCGAGTAGTTGCTCGAACAACTCGGTGCGCAGCGCATGGACAACAGAGAACGAGATGCGCGACAACAGAATCTCACCGATGACCTCACCGATCGCTCGCGCAACCGCGAGGCCAAAGATCATAAGCGGAATGCGATAGAGCGAGTCATCGAAGCTGTGGTCCGAATCGCCCATCTGCTGGAACGACTCGACCAGATCGCCAAAGATAAACGCGAAGTAACCCTCGGCACTACTCGCGACCAGGAAGAATACCGTCGCAACCAGGAAGACAAACCAGTGCGGCTTGACGTAACCAAGCAGGCGTTTGTACGTTTGCCAGTCGTTGGGTTCGTTGCTATCGGCCGCGACTGAGGATGCGGAATTCGATTCGGCTCCGCTGGCCGACACCACCTCAGAAGATTTGTCGGGCTCTGCGTCTGGCCCTTTTTTTAAAGACAAACCCTAGCTCCGGAATGCGATTTGCGGAGGCTCTGTGGAAGCACAGGTATCATCGCTGCGATCCGAAATGCTACTGAGCGCGTTCATCAGCCCTCATCTTCGGGTGCAGACGTCGTGATTGAAAGCCGCGTCAATCCGAGCCGGCCCGCCGCGTCCATTGCACGCACAACGCTCTGATGCGAGGCATTAGCGTCGGCAGTGATTATGAGCGACTTGCTTGAGTCGCCGTCGGTAGTGGCCTCCAGAGCACGCATCAGCGTCTGAAGCTGCTCGTTCGCCACAGACTGTCCGTTAATCGCATAGCCACCGCTTCGATCAATGGCAATTTCTACAACATTCGGATCTCGCTCAGACGCCTCACCTTGCGCCTCCGGCAAATCGATCTTGAGCTGGGTTTCCCGCACGAACGTCGTGGACACCATGAAGAAGATCAATAGCAGAAACACCACATCAATGAGCGGTGTCAGCTCTACAGAAGCTTCGAATCGATTACCGCGTCGAAATTTCACAGCCGTGGATCGTCGCCTTGCTCACCGGTCATGATATCGACCAGCTTGCTGGCTTCCTGCTCCATGACCACGACCAGCTCATCAACGCGGCGAAGCAAAAACCGGTGAAAGATAATGGCCGGAATAGCGACCACAAGACCAGCCGCTGTAGTGATCAGCGCTTCTGAAATGCCACCGGCAAGCGCATTGGCGTTGCCTGCGCCTTCGCGCATCAATTCCGTGAACACTCGTACCATACCCACGACGGTACCGAGCAGGCCCAGCAATGGTGAGATCGAAGCGATCGTGCCGAGCGCTGTCAGATAGCGTTCCAGCTCATGAGTTACCTGGCCCGCAGCCTCCTCCATCGCTTCTTTCATGACGTCTCGACCGCGCTTGGCATTGGTGATGCCGGCCGCGAAGACCTGGCCCAGAGCATTGCTGGACCGCAGCTCGCGAATCTTCTGCTGATCCATCTCACGATTCTTCAGCCGAGCCCAAACCTCGGCCAACTGATTTCTCGGCGCGACGCGATTGCGCTGGAGCGTCCAAAGTCGCTCTGCCGCAATCGCGGCCGCAACCACGCTACAAAGCAGCAGCGGCACCATGAGCCACCCGCCTGCCTGAACCATCTCTAGCACGTTATGCGCTCCTGACTATCCTGATGTGTCATCAATTTGCCGCCTATTGCCGTCTATTTCCGTCTACTGCGGCCTACTAACTTCTCAGCAATGGCCCGCGCGGCGTCGATCCAGCCTCTGCTGACGCCTGCACCAGAGCAAGGATGTTGATAGTAATCATAGTGTGCTTGCCGGGCAGCGCCCGACGTCACGATCTGCCGGCCCCGGCTACCAACTGCACCCTCGAGCAGCGATCGGCCATCGGGACACCACCTCACCATTTCGGTGCAGCCAGACGTAATCGTAAAGGTTTATGGTCGGATCACAATGGGGAGCGACAAACTGAAGTCGCTCACCCAGCAGGGGCTCCTGGCTGCCTTTGGCGGGTATCACGATGCCGTGCTCGTCACCGCCGAAAACGAACCGTGCGCCGGCCAGTGAGCAGGGTTCCGGCGCAACGGAATCGCTCGCGAAGGATTTGTAGCCGCCATCGACCGTTACCGTCTTTCCGGTTGGCTCGCTGATGACGCTGCACAACACCGTCAAAGCCGTGTCAAAAGCCACGAACTGCTCGCTCTGTGCACCGCCAATGATTCGATACTCCTGATCCATCACGGCGTAACTACCAACCTGCAGATCCGTGAGGCGTTCAACCTCGATATCGATATCAAACGTACCAGTGCCCGCGCCGGTGACAATGCCGGGCGCTAGTCCCGCGTCATCAAGCACCGTCAGGCGGTTAGTCACCGTTTGCCACAGCGACAGCGACGCTTCCCGCCTTTCAGCAAATTCGGCGATGTGTTGGACATGTCCGGCGTAGTGCTGCACGCCGTCGTATCTGAGGTTGCCATGTTCTTCTGCCTGCCGAGCGAGAGACAGCATCAACGCGTCATCACGTGTCCCCGTTCGCCCCATGGCCACATCCAGGTCAACGACCACGCCGACAACCACTCCAACCGAAACGGCCGCCTCACTGAGCCGATCGAGACCAAGCTGGCTATCCACGACAAGCGCGAGATCAACGCCACGCTCCGCAACCATCGTCGCCAGCAGGCGCAACTTGCCCGCATCGAGAACGGCCGACGTAACCAGGATTGAGCCAATTCCCGAATAGCCCTGCACAAGCGCTTCCGATGGCTTCGCGCAACAGATGCCGACAGCACCAAGCTCGATCTGGCGCTTGGCAAGAAGCGGACACTTGTGGGTCTTGCTATGCGGGCGAGCGCCTTTGCCATGGCGAGCAAGGTGGCTCGCCATACGCTCGAGATTCCGCTCCATCACGGTCTCATCGATCAGCAGCGCGGGGGTTGGGAGGTCATCGAGGGTAAGCCCGGACGGAACCGACTGAGCCTGGGTTGGCCGAGCCAGCAACTCATCCAGCATGCTCTGCCAGATCATGGGATCAGATGCACTCACGAAGTCTCCTGCTCGAGTAGGAAGCGCCCGGCTGAGATAGCCGAGCGTTGAGCAGTCTACCGATCTAGGCCGCCGGACGGAAAGCCTGGCAACCGATGTTATCGAGGCGGGATTGAGCTCACCAAGTGAGCTTGAGTGTCCTACTTCGTCTGCTTGAGCGGCACGACCGTCGCGCTCGGCTGATTCTTCAGATAGAACTCTTCGTAGCAGAAGTTTGTCGCATCAACAAAACCCTGGATGCTGCCGCAGTCAAAACGCTTGCCGGCAAACTTGTAGGCAATAACACAGCCTTCTTTCGCCTGCTGCAGGAGTGCATCTGTGATCTGCACTTCACCGTTCTTGCCCGGCTCCGTGTTTTCGAGAATGTCGAAAATGTCCGGCGTCAGGATGTAACGCCCGATGATCGCCATGTTCGACGGCGCGTCTTTCGGATCCGGCTTCTCAACCATGTCCGTGACGCGGAAGATGCTGTCCGTAAGCGCCTCGCCGGCGATGACGCCGTATTTATTCGTCTGATCTTTGGGCACTTCCTCGATGGCGACGATACTGCAACGAAACTGCTTATAGAGCTTGGCCATCTGAGCCAGCACGCCAACGCCCTCGCCGAAACACAGGTCATCAGCAAGCACGACGCCGAACGGCTCATCACCAATCAGAGTACGGCCAGTCAGAATCGCATGGCCGAGGCCCTTCATTTCGATCTGTCTTGTGTACGAGAACGTGCAGGTGTCAATCAGCTTGCGAATACCCTCTAACTGCTTTTCTTTACCGCTCCCCTGTATCTGATGCTCCAGTTCGTAGCTCACGTCGAAATGATCTTCCAATGCTCGCTTGCCACGGCCGGTCACGAAACCCATATCCGACAGGCCAGCTTCAGACGCCTCCTCGACCGCGTATTGCACGAGCGGTTTATCGAGAATCGGCAAGATTTCTTTGGGCATTGCCTTGGTCGCAGGCAGAAAACGGGTGCCGTAACCGGCCACTGGGAATAAGCATTTCTTGATCATGTCACGTCCTGATTTGAGCACGAGTCGAGGATGCCGCAGATGGTAGGACGCCAGAGCGTCCGATAGCCGCGATTGCGTCACATTATCGGCGCTTGCACGGCAGCAACCAAGGCCGCAAACGTAACAATTTCATGTAAAGAACTCGCATCCGTTGCACCAAAGCGGCGCGTTAGCCTAGATAACGAGCATAGGAATGTGGGCGTGCCCAGGCACGCACAGCCCTGAGCTGCTAATGCCTCGTTAGTGCCCTATGGATGCGACAGCGGTTTCGCTAAGCTACTCGAATGAAAATACTGGTTACCGGTAGCTCAGGCCATCTCGGCGAAGCGCTCATCAGAACCCTCAGAGAAAGCGAACACACCCCTGTCGGCCTCGACATCAAGACATCACCGTTCACAGATTACGTGGGCTCAATTACTAATCCCGAGACAGTCGCGACATGCATGACATCGATCGATGCGGTCTTCCATACGGCAACGCTGCACAAGCCTCATATCGGCACGCACTCTCGCAGCGACTTTATTGATACCAATGTCTCTGGAACGCTAAACCTTCTGGAAGCTGCCAGCCAGGCAAATTGCCGTGCTTTTATTTATACCAGCACGACCAGTGTGTTCGGCGACGCGATGCGTCCGGCAGCAGGTACACCGGCTATGTGGGTCACTGAGGCGCTTCAGCCGAAACCCAAGAACATCTATGGCGTCAGCAAATCCGCAGCCGAAGACCTGTGCGGGATATTTCATCGCAACACAGGTTTGCCGACGATCGTGCTCCGCACGTCCCGGTTTTTCCCGGAGGCCGACGATGACGGCGGCAAGCGCGCTGCTTTCGCTGATCTAAACCTGAAAGCGAACGAGCTATTGTTTCGCCGGGCGGATGTTGAGGACATCGTCCAGGCACACCTTTTGGCACTCGCGAAAGCAGCCGACATAGGTTTCGATCGGCTAATCGTCTCAGCCACCACGCCGTTCCACGAGGCTGATTGCAATGATCTCAATGTCGATGCACCAGCAGTCGTGAGGCGCTACCTACCGGATTACGAAACAGAATTCGCGAAGCGCGATTGGACCATGTTCCCAACCATTGATCGGGTGTATGACAATTCGCGAGCGCGCCGAGTTCTGGGCTGGCAGCCAAAGTACGATTTCCGGTTCGCCATTGAGCGTCTAGCCCGCGGCGAGGACTTTCGCAGTACGCTCGCCCGATCTATTGGCAAGAAGGGGTATCACAACGAGGTGTTTGATGACGGTCCCTACCCAGTCGACGGTTTCTAGACTGTCTTTCGGACATTGGGAAATGGACCGACAGCAATCGACAGTTCAGATATGGAACGATCGAATCCCTTAGTTCATGCGCACGGTGGATATACGAGCCGCGCTTTCAGCCAGTGGTTTTCTCAAGAGAGTCAGGGTTCGCTAAACGCCTGACTGAAAGTAGAAGATAGGCACCCGCAACAATATCTACGATGCCGCAGAAAGCCGGATACCAACTAAAGACCCCTGGATCTACAAAGAAGAAATCATGGTAGCAATCGTAGAACCCATGACTAGTCCAGGCTAGCGCGACTCTTCACGCAACTCTTCACGCAACTCTTCATCTAACAGGGCAAGCAAATGCTGACAGATCGCCCTGCCCGTCTTGACCTGCTCTGGGGAGCGGCGCCGAGTGGCGCGAATCTGACGTGATAGTCGAGCCGCCGCATCAAGATGCTGGGCAGCGATAGGGTTTCTCGGCGCATGCGGTCTGTAGGAGCGTTTGCCTACTCTCACCGCTGGAAGCGGTGAGTACCGTGGCTTGCAGAGTTCCGATGGCATCAAGGCAAAACAGCCGGTGCCAGGTGCAGATTCATGCTCGCTCTTCTGATCGTTCGTCTGTTCTGGAACGAAGCTGCTGAACGCGGACCCTGCGGTGGTTTCAGTGTTGGCCGACTTGGTCCATTCCGAGGAAGCGCCCTCAAAACCAGGAAAAGACATCTGCGGGCAAGTTGGCTCACCCTGGAGGAAGGCACTGCCAGCAAGCTTGTCAAAAGCGCTCACAGAGACATCCACCAACAAAGCTGAGCGAATGCTGTCGGTGTCCGGGCTGAAAAGATCTGCGGTTCCCAACCCAGCTTCTACCCCACGCCCTTCTGCGCGCCCTTCTGCGCGCCCTTCTGCCTGCCCTTCTGCCCGCCCTGGGACATAGGAGAGCGCTGAATCAGTCTGGTGGCTTGTAGGGTTCGATTCCATGCAGACATCCTAGCGAATACTGTATATCCATACAATACTCTGAAACGTCCAAATTCAAGCGCGAAATCACCGCAAGGCACAAGTTGCGCCTTGCGGTGGGATCGAATCGATCAGGCGGTTTCGCGCGCATCCGCCGCTGGTCGGCAGCTAAAGGTGAACTCACCGTTCTCGACGTCGATCTCAATGACAGAGCCGGGCGGGAAGCGACCGAGCAGCAGCTCACTCGCCAGACCGTTCTCTATCTGCCGCTGGATCACCCGCTTCAGCGGCCGTGCACCGTAGACGGGGTCGTAACCCTGCTCAACGAGCTGCGCAAGCGCTGCATCGGACACCTCCACGGAGAGGTCTTGCTCCACCAGACGAGCGGAGAGCTCCGCAAGTTGCAGCCCGGCAATTGCGCCCATCTCTTCCTTGGCTAGCGGTCGAAAGACCACCACGTCGTCGATCCGGTTGATGAATTCCGGCCGGAAGTGCTGGCCAACGACGCCCATCACGGCGTCATGGATCTCATCACCTTTGCCTTGCTCGGTGAGTGACTGAATGAGCTGCGAGCCCAGGTTCGAGGTCATGACCAGCACGGTGTTCTTGAAGTCCACAGTGCGTCCGTGACCATCCGTTAGCCGTCCATCATCCAACACCTGCAGGAGGATATTGAACACATCCGGATGCGCTTTCTCCACCTCATCCAACAGGATCAGAGAGTACGGTTTGCGACGAACCGCCTCGGTCAGATAGCCACCCTCCTCGTAGCCAACATATCCCGGCGGCGCGCCGATTAACCGGGCGACGGAGTGCTTCTCCATAAACTCGGACATATCGATACGGACGAGCGCGTCCCTGGATTCGAACAACTCCATCGCGAGCGCCTTACACAACTCGGTCTTACCCACGCCGGTCGGGCCGAGAAACAGGAACGAACCATTTGGCCGGTTCGGATCTGAGAGCCCCGCGCGCGAGCGACGAACGGCGGCAGACACGGCGGTTACCGCCTCGTTCTGACCGATAACGTGCTCATGTAACGCCGCCTCGAGACCAAGCAGCTTCTCTTTCTCAGCCTCCAGCAACTTGCTGATCGGAATGCCGGTCCACTTCGAGACAACCTCGCCGATCTCCTCTTCCGTCACGCTGTTGCGCAGCAGCCTGGGCCGAGTGCCTTCGTTGGCATTCGCCTCAGCAAGCCGCTTTTCCAGTTGTGGTATATCGCCATACTGAAGCTCGGACATCCGCGTGAGATCACCAGCACGCTTTGCGGTTTCGAACTCAAGGCGCGCCGAATCCAGCTCGGCCATGATGTCTTTGGCGCCTTTCAAAAGCGCTTTGTCGGCCTTCCAGATTTCTTCGAACTCAGCGTATTCCGCTTCGAGTTCCCGGATTTCGTCCTGCATAACAGCCAGGCGTTTGCGCGAAGCGTCGTCCTTTTCTTTGGCAATCGCCTGCTCCTGCATCTTGAGGGCGATGATGCGGCGATCGAGCCGATCCATCTCCTCCGGCTTGGAGTCCATCTGCATGCGGATGCTGCTGGCGGCCTCATCGATAAGATCGATCGCCTTGTCCGGCAATTGCCGGTCGCTGATGTAACGGTGCGACAGGCGCGCAGCGGCAACCACCGCGGGGTCGGTAATGTCGACACCGTGGTGCAGCTCGTAGCGCTCTTTCAACCCGCGCAGAATCGCGATGGTGTCTTCCACCGACGGCTCATCCACGACAACCTTCTGGAAGCGTCGTTCCAGCGCAGCATCCTTCTCAATGTACTGGCGATACTCATCGAGCGTTGTCGCGCCGACACAGTGCAGCTCGCCCCTTGCTAACGCTGGCTTGAGCATGTTGCCCGCATCCATCGAGCCTTCGCCTTTGCCCGCACCGACCATCATGTGCAGCTCATCGATGAACAGCACAACATTGCCTTCCTGTTTGGACAGATCGTTGAGTACCGCTTTCAAACGCTCCTCAAACTCGCCGCGAAACTTGGCACCGGCAATCAGCGCGCCCAGGTCGAGCGACAACACTCGCTTGTTCTTCAGGCTCTCCGGCACCTCGCCATTGAGAATTCGTTGAGCGAGTCCCTCAACAATTGCGGTCTTTCCGACACCCGGCTCACCAATGAGCACCGGGTTGTTCTTAGTGCGGCGTTGCAGCACCTGAATCGTGCGGCGAATCTCGTCGTCCCGACCAATAACCGGGTCGAGCTTGCCCGCCTCCGCCTGCGCGGTCAGATCGATGGTGTACTTGGCCAACGCCTCACGGTGTTCTTCCGCATCTGCACTTGTCACAGACTCGCCTCCATCCAGTTGAGAAATGGCCGCTGCCAACGGTTCCAGTTGCAGCCCGTGGCTACGCAGCACGTTTGCGGCCGGGTTGTTGTCCTGAGCTAGCGCCAGCAGGATCGTCTCGGTCGTTATGAATTCGTCGCCCGCCTGCTGGGCAGCGCGGTCGGATAGATTCAGAAGGCGGACAACGTCCTGGCCGAAGGCAATCTCGCCGGTGGGTTTGGCTATAGTCGCCTCGCGATCCAATGCCTGCTGCAGCGCTTGTCTCGCCTCGTCGATGCGCACACCGGCCTGGGTGAGCAGCGCAGGTGCAGAGCTTGCTCGATCCTCAAGCATGACCGCGAGCAGGTGCACCGATGAGACAGCGGTATGATCGCGACCCAACGCCATGGATTGCGCATCGGACAACACGCCGCGCGCGCGGTTAGTCAGCTTCTCCATTCGCATCAAATCGACTCCTGAAAGTTCTCAAGTTATTCGTGCCGCCATATCCCGCGGCTGCGCAGAATCTGGGGGCGTCGAGAGCGATTTCAATGTGCGGAACCTACGTACTCCTGTTTTGCGAGGTGCCACGTTCAGAGGGTTTGTGCCAAAGAACCCTCTAACCTATCGATCTGAGTTGCCCTTGGATCGACGCGAGCGCGCTCGTCAGCGCAGCGAATTGACCGCGTAGGCAAGCTGGGAGACCGGTGGTATCGTTATCAGCAATGGAGCAGCGCCAGCAGCCACGAATCAGCGTGCCAATTGAGGTGGATCTCAGCCACGCCAGTTTTGGCACCGTCCAAACGGTGACAAAAGACGTGTCTGCCAGCGGAATCTTTGCTCAATTGCCGCGTGAAGTTGAGGCCGCGAATGTGCCCATCGGGTCAACCATCCGCGTCACTCTGCGCAACCTGCCAATGATCGAACCCGGCCCGACGCCAACCGTCATGATGAGAGTGACGCGTGCTGACGCAGACGGTCTTGCCCTGGAATTCGCCAACCGCTCGAACGAGCACCTCTGGAACAGCGTCGATCGCGTACGCCGAGAGCTGGCCGTCGGGCGAGATCTGTTCCAGATTCACCAGAGCGCGCTCGTCGTAAGCGACGCAGGCCAATTGCTCGTAGTGAACGATACTGGTCGCTGGCTATTCCCGGGAAGCTACTTGGATACCGGTGCGCACGCTATCGATGCTATGGATGGTTTCCTGCAGGACGAACTGGGCGTTCGCAAACCGCGGATGGTATCGCCGCTGGAAACACTCTCCCTGCGTCGGCCGGCGAGTGAGGCGACGGTGTTCAGCATCTTCTATCGTTACAGTGCGAGTCACGATGTAATCACGCTGGCGGCCAATAGCCACTATCGCGACGCTCGCTGGGTTTCACGCCGAATGGAGATCGAAGAGCTTACCTTCAGCGATGAAGCGTTAAGGCCGCTGGCGTATCGGGCACTGGCGATGGCAGAGGCTCAGTAACTTGCGCGATGAGATCGCAACCGGCGACAGCGGGGCAATCGCACCACAATCATGTTCTCAGGCTGTATGGCGGGCGCTACCAAATGTTGAAGCAAACCGATGATTAGCTGCGAATTCGACGATTCAACGCGCTGGGGGCAGGTCGTACTGCGCCCCAATCGTTCCTGGAGCTGGCGCTCTAATGTGGTTCTACTGACGGGCCTGACAGCGTTATCACTCACTATCGCGACGGCCTTCGCGCTGCAGGGAGCCTGGCTCATTCTGCCGATGACGCTTCTTGAGTTGTGTGTTGTCGCCGGTTGTATCTGGTACTGCGTGCAACAAGCCTATCGACAGGAAGTGCTGACCTTCAGCGACACCGAACTCGTTCTGGAAACCGGCCACCGAGAAGTCGAACGGCAGTACCGATTCGAGCGATTCATAACGCGCTTCAATATCACTCGACCAGTACATAGAGGGCACCGAAGAAAGGTCAGCGTGCGCACGCGCGACATCGAAATAGAGATCGGCGAGTTCCTGGCGGAAGAAGAGAAAGACGAGTTGGTCAGCACGTTGCGAACCATGGTTCAACGGCTGGAAAGCACTCGCCAGTAAGGCTGATAGCCAGATCGAAATCCTTGAGCGGTATTCGTCTGGCTACTCCACGTCACGGCGCCATCACGGTCAGTTCGAAAGATCGCAGTCTCGTTAGCACGCAAACGGGCCAGTACGTCAGCGTGGGGATGACCGAAGCGATTGGCGTAACCCGCGCTCACAATCGCGGCATCCGGAGACAGAGCGCGCAGAAACCGGGCGCTGCTGGACGATCTGGAGCCGTGGTGTGCCGCCACCAACAGATCCACCGCAGGAAGCCCGGCTAACACGAGTCGAAACTCTTCGCGCGCCGAGATATCTCCTGGCAGCAGCGCAGCCCGTGCACCGTTCGCGATTCGCACCACGCAGGAAGCGTCGTTGTCGTTCGATGCAGTAGCGTTTGCAGAGGCGATCGAGATCTCTACGCCGTCGCGCTGCCAACGCCAACCCGCCTGACATTTTTCGAATCCGCCCTCCACACCCCCACCAGCCAGCGTCGTGACCGGCGCCAGCGTATCGATGACAGCAGGGGCTCCGCCGCTGTGATCAATATCTCCATGGCTGATCACAAACAGGTCCAGCCGACGTGGTCCCGTTGCGAGAAAAGCTGGAAGCACCACCGCCTCCGCAACGTCGAAACCGTAGGGTGAGCGGTAGCCAGCATCGACTATCGCACGGTGTGCAGCGGTATCGATGATCGCGGCCGACCCCTGGCCGACATCGAGCACTTGCAGGCGAAACTCGCCTGGCGGTACGCCCGAGCTCGCGGGCAGAAGCAACAGCGACAGCGCGAGACCACCAAGACAGCGGAGTGCCCAGGGCAGTGGCAGCACCAGCAAGAATGCGCCCACCACGGCGAGGCCATAGCGCAGCAAATCGCCTCGCGCCAATGGCACTGGCGCGACCGCGTTAGCGATATCGAGCAGCGCGTAGAGGATATGAGCGGTGACATCCGCAAGCCACAGCAAGGAGGCCGATGCTGGCAGATCGAACGTCGCAAACAACACAGACAGCATCGCCAATGGCACGAGCACAATGCTGGCAAGCGGTGCGGCAACCGCGTTGGCGAGCGTTGCGGTCAGCACCAGCTCTCCGTTGAACATCGCAATCGCCGGCGCCATGGCCAGCGCCATGAGGCCCTGCAGCAGTAGCAGTCGAGACAAACGGGACCCTCGCAGCCGAGTCGCGAACAACATCAGTACGGCAACCGCGAAAAACGACAGCCACAAACCCTGGGTGAGCACTGACAGTGGGCGTACCAGGACAACCAAAGCAAACACCTGCAGCAACACAAACATCGCACTGGATTCGCGGCCCCGGGCGCGCACCAACAGGTACCCACCCAACATCAGCCAGGCTCGCAGCGCCGGCTCCGAATAACCGGTTAACGCCACAAGAAAGCCCGTTCCCAGCCACGCGAGACCCGCGGCCATTGCCACGGCATTCGCCACCACCAAACCGCTCGCCAGTACCAGCAATGCGACAACCGCTCGGCTGATGCCATTGAGCAACAGAAAGGCAATGCCGATATGCAACCCGGATATCACCATCAAGTGGATGGTTCCAGTGTCGCGAAAGCGCTGCCAATGCTTGTCAGGCACAAGTCCTTTGTCGCCGATCGACAGGGCCAGCAGAGCGCCTGGGTGCTGTAACGGTAAGGCAGTTACCTTCGCGCGGGCACGTGCTCGAACGGACGACAACCAATCGGGAGCACCTGGGGCAACCTCGCCGGTCCGAATCGAACCCAGCCCATCGACGTGCTCGGCGAAAAGCCAGCGCTCGTAGTCGAAGCCGCCCGGGTTCGCCATGCCCCGAGGCGGCCGCAGCGATGCGTAGACGCTCACTCTGTCGCCTAACGCCACCGACGGCGACTCAAACCAGCTAACGTCCAATACGCTTCCAGGAGGTATCCTGCAGCCGTCCACGCCAACGCTCGACACGGTAGACAACCTCAGCCGCGCGCGTCCTTCACGCACCTGAACTGGCTCAAGCACATCCGCCGTGACCAACACTGGCGCCGCCGCACTGAGGCCCACTATGCACTCGGGCAGCCGGCTCGATAGCTGAGACAAACCGCTGAGATAGCCGTACAGCACCGCACCGGCAAGCGCGCAAACGAGTAGCCAATGGCGAGCGAGCGCTGCCGTGCCGTAAGAGGACGCGAACCGATGGGCAGCCACAGCAAGTGGTAGAGAAGCAACCACGGCGAGCAGTAGCGGTACGACCCACACAACTTTCGGCAGCCATGCGGCGATGACAATGCCTAGGGCAACGACCACCAGAACCTGGCGCAGGAGTGCTCCGTGCCTGCTGCGCTTGAAGGGCTGGAGCTGCATAATCGAGTTATGCCAAGAAAGCTCCTACGCCGGTATCTGCCAAGTCCCGCTTCTTTGCGTAAGAGCCGCGCCCTTCGGCCTGTAAGCGGCTGGCTTCAGGACCCAGCAATTTGGCACCTGCACCGACGCAGCGTCTCCGGCGCTTGCTTTATCGGCCTGTTCTGCATGTTCCTGCCAATCCCGTTTCAAATGCTGATCGCGGCAGCGCTCGCCATCGTGTCTCGACGGAACCTGCCGATATCCGTGGCGCTGGTGTGGATCAGCAATCCCGTCACGATTCCGCCGATGTTCTACTTCGCCTACAAGCTGGGTGCCTGGCTGCTCGACATGCAGATCGAAACCAGCAGCATCGAACTGAGCTGGCCATGGCTCAGCGCCAACCTTTCCCAGATTGGCATTCCGCTCGTGTTTGGCTCGCTCGTCTGCGGCTGGGTCTGCGGTATATCAGCGTTCGTATTGGTTCGGGTCTCGTGGCGGCTGCACGTCATCCAGCGGTTGAAAGATCGCCGGGATGCTCGCCTGAAAGCCAAGGACGCAAACACGCCGCCGCCAGCCGAACCTGAAACCTGAAAGCCAGCGCGAAGAACAGCGAAACGGCTTAAACCCGCTATACGCGATGCAGCGCCTGCACAGGATTTACCTTGAGGGTCGATAGTGCTGGTCGCGCACAGGCCGCCAGCGTCAACACCGCCGCAATGAGCGTTATGACCAGAAGGTCGTTGCGCTGCACATCCACGGGCAATCGGTCGAAGTAGGTACCGGCGAGCATGGTGAAGCCAAACGAGGATTCCACCCAGCTTGCGATATCGGCAACGCTGGCAGCAAGCAAAACGCCGAGCCCAAGCCCAAGTGCAATACCGACGCTGCAGAGCAGAATACTGAGCAACGCGAATGTTCGAACCAGCACAGCAGGCGCGGCGCCAATTGTCATAAGGATCGCGATCTCGCCACGCTTCTGATTCACGAGCATCGTCTGGGAAGAAACGATATTGAACGCAGCAATCGCGACCACCAGCGTCAGCAACACAAACATCATGGCTTTCTCCAGGCGCACGGCCCGGAAAAACTCACCGTAGGCATCACTCCAGTCGCTCACGCGCGCATCGCCGAGCTCGCGCAAACCGGCTGCTAATCGGTCGGCCGACAACGGATCGGTCAGCACCAGCCGGTACCCGCGCTCACCGGCCGACGCGAGCCCGGACTCCACGAGGTCATCCAGGCGAACGAACACTACGGAGTAGTCGATCTCAGCACCTACCTCAAATAGTCCAGCCAACGTAAAACGGGCGAAACGCGGCATAACGCGCCCCCCTTGGCTACCCGCGAAAATGATCGTCACCGTATCGCCTGGCAGCAACGACAGATGCCGGGCAAGCGGTGCGCCCAGCAGCAACGATCGTGGCTCGGAGAGGAACGTCGCGCGCGCGTCCGGGGCAAGCGAATCAGCAAGTCCCGCAAGGCCCGCCAGGGCGTCACCATCCACACCGTGGATCGCAACCGGGTTGACGCCGCCGTTGCGCGTAATCATGCCCTGCCCCTCGAAGAACTCGAACTGTGAGGACACGGCGCCCGCAGGTAGCGATGCAGCGAGGGAACGTGCAGTCCCAACGTCGGAATCGTGCAGAACGATATGCGGAACCGTACCAAGAATTCGCGACTTCAACGTCGCATCAAAGCCGTTCATCACGCTGACCACGACAACCAGAATTGCGACACCCAGCGTCAGACCGATCAGCGATGCCCAGGTAATGAAGGCCGCGAAGTGACCCCGCCTGGCAAACAGGTAACGCAGCGCGAGCCAAAGCGACACACTCGATCTGAGGCGACTAGGCCGCGGCAACGATCACGCCCCGATCAATCCGAACGGTTCGATCCATGCGAGCAGCAAGACTGCTGTCATGGGTGACGATCACAAACGCGCTGCCGGCCGATGCACACAGTGAGTCAATCAACTCGATTACCCGCTCTGCATTATCATGGTCCAGGTTGCCGGTAGGCTCGTCCGCAAGTACAACCGCGGGAGTCGGCGCCAGCGCGCGCGCCAGTGCTACCCGCTGGCGCTCGCCGCCGGAGAGCTCGTGGGGCCGGTGGTCAAGACGATCCGCCATATCCACGCGGGACAATAGCGCTTCGGCACGCGCGCCGGCTTCGCGAGTGTTGACGCCGCCCAGCAAAAGCGGCATCGCCACGTTCTCGAGCGCCGTGAATTCCGGCAACAGGTGATGCATCTGGTAGACGAAACCCATCATCTCGTTGCGTATCGCCGCGCGCTGGGCAACGCTCGCACGGGTAATGTCACAGCCACCGATCTCGATACTGCCCGAATCGCAATCATCAAGCCCCGCGAGCAAATGCAAAAGCGTGCTCTTGCCGGAGCCTGAGCGCCCGAGAATCGCCACGCGCTCGCCGGCGGATACCGAAAAGTTCACGCCCTGCAGCACCTCGAGACGAGCATCGCCCTCGCCAAAGCCTTTGCAGACGTCGCGAGCTTCCAGAACTTTTTTTCTCGTCACGATCGCCACCCTTGTTTCGTCGCGCACCAACGTGGTTTGCAGCCTCTTAAATCGTCGCTGATAACCATCAGATCACTACTCATATCTGAGCACGGTCGACGGCTGCAAACGGGACGCGCTCCACGCGGGATAGACCGCACTGAGCAGGCAAAGCCCAAAGGCGACTACCGAGACTTCCAACAGATCTCCCGGTCGGATCTCTACCGGCAGATAATTCACAAAATACTGGCTCATGAGATCAAGACCCAATGCGTCTGTGAGCGCCGCGTAGCCGTGCTCCAGAAGTAGCGCGAGCAGCACGCCAAACAGCAGGCCAAGGCCTATGCCAACCGCGCCGATCGCCAGCCCCAGAACGAGGAAAACCCCGACCACGGTGCCACCACGGCTGCCCATGGAACGCAGCACAGAGATATCAGAACGCCGCTCATTGACCACCATGACTAAAGTGGACACCAGGTTGAAGGCCGCCAGCCCGACCAGCAGAGACAGGAGCACAAACATCGTCGATCGCTGCAGCGCAATCGCGCGATAGAGATTGCCGTGGCTGCGCATCCAGGAGCGTTGCACGAATCGGTCGAAACCCAGCTCTGACAACACGTCTTCGCCGATCGCCTCGGCCGCGAACAGGTCATCCGTCGCAAGGTGGATCCCGTGCACACCAGCCGGCAGCCGAAACAGTTTCTGCGCGTCGGTCAGGTGAATATATGCACCTCTGCTATCGAGCTCGGAATCTGAACGCACCAATGCAGAGACGGTGAAGCGCTTCTGGCGGGGGAATACGCCCACGGGTGTCACTGATGCATCCGGCAGAATGATCACAACCTTGTCGCCGAGCGCAATATGCAACTTCTCGGCAACCCGGGCGCCAAGCCAGACGTTAAATTCACCCGCCGCCAGCCCGTTTTCCGCCGAACCAGTCGCTATTTTTCCGCCTCCTTTGGTAACCAGGAAAGACGATAGCGCCGAGACCCGATCGTAGTAGCTCGGGTCGATTCCCGTCAGCAGGATGCCCGCGACGTCATCACCGTTCGCCGCAAGTGCTGCGCCCTGCACAAACGCGGCGGCGCCTATAACGCCGGGCGTCGCTTCCGCCCTGGCGAGATCATCGCTCGCGAGCGCGCCGGGGCTGCGTTGATACAGCACGCTGTGAGGCAGAATCGAGAAGACGCGCTGGGCGAGCTCGCGCTCAAATCCGTTGATCACGGAGAGCACGACAATGAGTACAGCCACGGAAAGCGCGAGCCCGCCGATGGCGACGGCACTGATAAACGCGACGAAGCTGCGCCGAGACAAGAGGTAGCGCAGCCCCATGAAAATGGAGACCGGGGTAAACACGCGGCGATGCTACACGAGGGGCTTACAATCGTCGCCATCATCGCCGCGAATTGAGGCTCGAGCGAGTCATGTTGGAATAGCGAGCGGTGCTCGACGTGGCGCTGCCAGCTTCTACACTCAATGCAGTGATAACTTCGACGAATCCCTGACATGGCCACCGATCCAGAAACCGAATTCGAGGACAATCGTCAGTCGCTACGGGTGGTGCAGCCGCTGCAGTTGCGGTGGCAGGCCTGTGATCCGACAACGCCAACCGCGCTGCTGCACGAATTGCTGGGTACGCCCGGAAGCTGGCGCACAGGCGCTCAACTCGCCGACAACGAACGCCGGTTGCAAACCGCGCTGGCCGATCTGGCGGCGACGTCGAGAGCGGCTGTTGATGCGATCACCTGCCTGAGCGAACGCATCGACGTCCTCGCCGGCGCTATGGCTGCCGACGAGGAATGGCTCGCACCCACCCTTTGGGTTGATCTCTCGCTGGACGGCCTCGCCTTTCCCATCGACGTCAGCGAGGAAGGAGCCGCTGTGGCCAATCGACCCCAGATCAGCTCAAACATCGCTGTGGCCTTGCGCGGCGAAGGACTCGCGGTGGTTCTGAGAGGCTCTGTACAGCGCGTCGAACAGCATCGCTGTGCCGTCGTTCTGGATAACCAGGAATCGCCTGAACTTCGCAGCCTGAGGCGTTTCGTACTGCGCCAATCGGCAGGCTGAACGAAAACTGAACCCGATCTATTTATTTATATTCATACACTTATGGGATTTATCTAATTATCTTCGAGATACCTCCAGAGTATCTCCGGAGTTTCCCCAGCCTTGGAAGCTCGATTCGGCATAGCCTCAAACCTCGGTAACGTCACCGTGAATCTCCACAGGAGCAAGCGGTGCAGAACGATCGTCGTGGAGGCTGTAATGGCTCGCTTGACCCTGACATTGACACTGACGACTGCATTCGCAATTTGCCTCTCAGCGCCAGCGCTAAACGCTGACTTGAGCACCGATACCGCGAACTCTAGAGCCACCGAGCAAGGGCTTCGTGCGCTCGCGACAGCGACCGAATTCAGGCCCGCCAATGAGCCCGCCAAACTAGCTTCCCTGAACTGGAGTAACAGCACCTGGCAGCCGGCGGCTTACATGCTGCCGTCGACGCAGAACACCCCGCCTCGCTTGATCAGCGCAATACAGAAAGAACGAGCGCTCGGCTTGTATCGGTACCAGTTGGATCACCGCACCGCCGTGCTCGGGTGGCAGGTCGCTCCGCGCTGGTTTCTCGGCCAACAGCGCGGCGATGACTCGGGTTTAACGCTTGTCTGGCAAAAAGATGGAAATGACCAACTAAGCCTGTCTAAGGATGGCGTACGGATAAGCCGGCGCTTCTAGACGCCCGCGAGATTCCAGCCAACGAACTCCCAGTCGCCACCTGCCTCAGGCACTAAGACCTTCATTCGGCGCTGCGATTGGCGAACGACTCTCACCTGATGCGATCCTGGCTGCTGCATGCAGCGCAGCGACACGATAACTCTCCGCGTAGGTGGGAAAGTTGAACACGTTGTCGATGTAGGTATCGATTGTTGAGTTGTAGATCATGCCCATCTGTCCGATGTGAATGAGATCCGTTGCCGCCTCGCCGGAGATATGGATGCCACGCACCTGGCGATCAGCCGTCACGATCAGCTTCAACATGCCCTCTTTGGTGTCGCTGATATTGCCGCGAGCGATCTCATCGAAATAGGCAAAGCCTTCGAAAACCTGCCCAAACGCTTGCTCGGCTTGATCAGCCGTCATGCCAACCGATGACAGCTCCGGAACCGAATAGATCCCGGACGGAATGATTTCCCAGCTATCGCCGCTGGTATCGCCCAGCAAGTGCAACGCAACGCGACGGCCTTGCTCCATGCTTGCCGATGCGAGCGACGGCGGGCCAACAATATCGCCCGCCGCGTAGATGTGCGGCACGTTCGTCTGACCGTTTTCATTGACATCAATCAGACCGCGCTCGCTCACCACGACGCCGGCTTTTTCGATGTTCAGACCGTCCAGCTTGGACAGCCTACCGAGCGCGCATAGCAGCTTCTCGGCTTTGACAATGCCGCCGTCGGCAAGATGCGTCTCGACGCTACTAATGCCGTCGAACACCACCTTCTCGACACTCACGTCGCCGATAAAGCGTCCGCCATTGGCCGTAAAACCGGTAACAAAGCGCTCGGTGAGATCGCTATCGAGAAACCCCAGCGGTTGCGGGTACCGATCAATCAGCGTTACCTCGACACCCAGCAGCGCGAAAATAGACGCGTACTCGCTGGCGATCACGCCACCGCCCAGCACAGTCATCGACTTAGGCAGATAGGCTAGCGACAGAACTGAATCGCTGTCGTAGATATTCTCGTGGTCAACCGGAACATTGTCCGGGTGCCGCGGCGTCGAGCCACAAGCCAGAACGATGTTACGAGCATTGACGGTTGATGTTGTGCCGTCGGTGTGGCGCACGCGCATCGTATTCGGGCCTTCAAAGGAAGCCCGGCCATGCAGGATACGTACATTGTTACGCTCTAGCTGCGCCGTCATGTACGCATCGTGGGAGCGAATTACACCGGCCATTTCGCCGATCAACTCCATCACGCTAACGCCTGAATCAATCAGTGACGTGCCGTGAAAGTCCAATGCTCTGGCTCGCCTGACGGCACGTTCGCGCAGAGCCTTGCTGGGAATCGTGCCGTGGTGAACACACGCTCCGCCAATCTGACGCAGTTGCTCACAGAGCACGACATCCAGACCGCCCTTGGCGGCGCCAATCGCCGCTTTTTGCCCCGCCGGACCAGAGCCAACGACTAAAACATCGACTGATCTCATGACATCGACTCCATTGTTTCGCGCACTGACTCAGCGCGATCCAGCAGTGCGTCAACGTCCTCCGGATACAGGTTCAGCGCCTCGCACTCAGCCGTACCGACGAGGCCCGCCCGCACTTCTTCCGGGTCCGGACACGCCTCCAGGGCGGTAGAAAACAAGACAGCGGTGGCTGTCATCAGCGCCAGATCATCCGGCGGGCTTTGCTCCTGCCATCGCGGATACCGTTCGAGCACGAGCGACAACGAGTTCGGTAGCTTCCATTCGACAAACAGCATCTGAGCCGCGGGCATGCCGAACTCTTCGATCAGAGATTCGACCCGTTCAGCGCTCACGGTTTCGTCGTATGTCTCGATGAACCGGACAACAAGCGGAGTGCCGACGTTGTGAAAAAGACCGGCGAGATAGGCCAGCTCTACATTCTTTCGACAGCTACGAGCCACCTCTTTCGCCCACAGCCCGGTAGTCAGGGAACGCTTCCATGCGCTCCGAACCAGGTTCTCATAGCGTGAATTCGCCAGTAGCACAGCGGACACCGACGCGGTAAAGGCGATGTCACGAACACGCTCCATACCGAGGCGAGCAATCGCTTGCTGCAGCGACACAACCTCGATGGAACCGCGAAAAAGCGGTGAGTTGACCACTCGCATTACGTGTGACGCCAGTGACTGGTCTCGCTGGATGAGTTCAGCGAGCCGCTTGGCATCCGCTTGATCACCCGACGTGCCGGACAGGACTTCCGTCGCCACCCCAGGGAGAGGCGGCAAGCTCAACTTACCGGCGGACAACGCCCGCCCCAGCTCGACACCGATCGTATCGGTGGCCGCGGGTGTTTCTGAATCAGCTACAGCCATGATCTTCCTTAAACGATGGGTAGCGATCGTCGGCTCCGAGTTTGAGTTCGTCCCGTCCTCTCGGACACAAGCCGTCAAACAAGCCGCAATCTGGGGCACTTAAGAAAAGCATAGCAGCGATGCGACAGACCGCCGGCTGGGTTTGAGAGGCGCGTCACAGTCGGGGATTTCCAGCGGGAAAGCTGAAGCAGTTTAGGTCGCGGCGCGCCGCCGAAGGCAGGTCGGCATCAGGTTTGCCACCGCCTTGGGCGTTGGCAGAGGTTCCGCCAGACGTCAGCTAGCCTGGAAATTCTTATGGAAACGCTCACGCGGCAGGACGCCGGTAGATACTCAGCAACGCGTTTTCTACATTTGGCGCGGATCGCGCGCGGGCTGAGCTTCGGTGTTCGATACGTCCTTCGCGAGCGCGTAGTTGAGCGATTCACCACGACCCTGCGTATCGCTGGCGCTTTCACAAAGAGCAGGGTTGCCGCCGCAAATCTCACACTCCGTGTCGACGCCCATGGCGTTCAAGCCACCACAGCTTCCCGCAATCGGTTTGCGCCCAGCAATAACGCCAATGGCCATGCCAGACACAATCAACAGCATCACGAAAAATGCGAGAACGGCGGTAAGCATGGTCACTCCAGAATCGTTTGTCGTTTCGCGCTGACCCGGCAACTGGCCCGGCGGCAGATCACTTTGCCGCCTCACTCACAAGGTACGCGCTCAGTTGGGGAGTATAGCGCTCAACGAAGCGAGCGTCCGCCGACTCGTTGGACACGTTTTCTGTCACTCCGCCTGTGACACGACTGACAAACAACGCAGCCAGCCCGTGCTCAAGAGCCAACTGGTAACCCGCCTCTTCGCCCAGCACCAGTAAGGCGGTTGCGTAGGCGTCTGCCATCATTGCGCTCGAGTGCACGACGGTGACCGAAGCAAGGTCGTGCGTCACGGGCCAGCCTGTCGTCGGATCGATCGTGTGGGAATAACGTTGACCGGAGATTTCCCGATAGTTCCGGTAGTCACCCGACGTTGCCAGAGCGCCGTCACGCAGGCTGAGTACACGCTGTACCGACGCCAGCAGCGTCGCGTCCGGCACCTCAACACCGACTCGCCACGGCTCGCCTCTGGGGCTCAAGCCGCGCGTTCGCAACTCGCCACCGACATCAACCAGGTAACTAAGACAGCCGAGCGCGTCCAGCGCATCCGCAACACGATCAACCCCATAACCCTTTGCGATGGCCGCAAGCGTCAGCTTCACTGGCACGTCAAAGCTGATTTGCCACGCGCCGTCCGGGCGTTGGTTTAAGTCTATGTGCTGCGTGCCAGTACGCGACAGCGCGGCGGCTATGACGCTCGCATCTGGCATAGCGTTAACGGAATCCGGTCCGAACCCCCACAGTCCGACCAACTCGCCGACCGTGATATCGAGGCTTCCACCGGACTGCCGCGCGACAGCCAACGCCGCGCTGATCACGTGCGCAAGCTCGTCGGAGATCGCCACTGGTTCTGTCACGCCAGCCGCATTCAATCGCGACAATTCCGAATCTGCCCGGTAGGTGGACATCGACTGCTCAACGGCCTCCAGCTCGTCCTCGGGCAACGAGCGCAGGGCTTTGGGGCAGTGCGCCGTGACATTGAAGGTCGTGCCCATCGTCGAGCCGGACGCCTTCTGATACGTCGATACCGTGCCGTCGCAGGCCACCGCGAGGATTGCCCACAGCGCCAGAAAAACACCGCGCGAGGCCGGCACTGCGCGGCGGGAAAATGACACAGAAAGACAACTCGCAAACAAGATAGTGCAACCCTGGCCCATTGGTGGCGGGCAGAATACCGTACTTGATCAGGTACAAGGTGGTGCCTGAATTCGTGACCGAGACGCGCGTGAGGGGACGCTGGCAACAAGCCAGCCGCGAGCAGTATCGGCGGGACCAGGGGCACACATGAATCACCACAACTCAACAGGCAAGTCCGGAGCGGCGCGAGGCGGATCACTCCAGATCGTCCCGGCGCTTAGCCGTGCACATCCCGTGCACCATAGCGCAAGCGACGAAAGGGTCTCGAACAGCTACGCGCTCACTGCGACGGCAAACGCGGGGCCGACGCTAACCTTTCAAGGTCGGGACTCTCGCGAGCCCACAGCTAGCAGCAGACGGAATCCAAGCCGACAATGGCGGCCCTTAAGCACGGGATTGCGCCCCGGCATGTTGCTGGACGTTCACGTGTAAACTAGCGGCCTTCCGAGCACCCCTCGATCGCCGCAAGAGATCCCCGTGACTTCAGAGCAGGAAGACGCAAGCAACTCCTCCAAGCAGGATGTGGGACACGGCGAGCGCAGCTCGCCCTCTGACGATACTTCTTCTCAGCCTGGCACCAGTCTTGGCTGGTGGGTACTCGGCGCCGCAGCCCTTGGCATCACGCTGGCGTTGACCGTTGGCGAGTCACCGGCGCTCGACGCAGTTCTGGGGCTAGGCAAGACACTGTTCCTGGCCGCACTCAAGGCCATCATCGCCCCGCTCATCTTCTTCTCGCTTTTGTCTGGCCTGCTCAATCTCAGCGGTACGGCTCGGCTGTCCCGGCTGGGCGGGCTGACCGTCAGCTACTACCTTGTGACGACCGCGATCGCCGTGATCATCGGTCTCACCGTGGTGCTGGTGATACACCCCTGGACCGCCTGGCCCCCCATGGACGTGCCAGAGATCGACCCGGGCCGCCTGATCTCGGCAACCGACGGCTCGTTGAGCACGGGTCTCGCGGGGTTGCTGCAGGCAATGCTGACCAACCCCTTCGCAGCCCTGGCTGAGACCAACCTTCTCGGGATCGTTGTCACCAGCGTTCTGATCGGACTAGCTGCCCTGCTGACGCTGCCCAGTACCAGCCCGGTCATCACCTTTGTTCACGACGCTGCCAAAGTCACTTATCGAATCGCTAGCTGGGCCGTCCTGCTGATACCGGTCGGCGTTGTGGGCATCGCTTTCGACCTCACGCTCAGCGCCGACAGCACGCTGCTCGGGCAACTCCTCGCGTTCTGCGCGGTTGTCTTTGGCGCTACCGCACTGCACGGCCTCGTTGTACTGCCAACCGTCTACATGATCGCAACCCGAAGCAATCCATTACCGGTGCTGTCCGCGATCGTCAGCCCGATGATTGTCGCGCTTACCACGTCGTCGAGCGCCGCCACGCTGCCCCTTTCACTGATAACCGCGCGCGAGAAACTGGGTATTCGCCCTGCCGTCGCAAGCTTCGTGCTGCCGCTGGGCGCAACCGTCAATATGGACGGTACGGCTTTGTTTGAAGGTGTGGCCGCGGTTTTCCTGGCCTACATCTTCGGAATCGATCTCGGGCTTGCGGGCACGCTGACGGTTTTCGTTGTCGCCATGCTGGCGTCGATCGGAGCGCCAGGCATTCCGTCCGGGTCGATGGCCGGCATGCAGGTTGTCCTGCTGGCGGTCGGCATTCCGCTGGAAGCGATCGGTTTGTTACTGCTGGTCGAAAGACCGCTGGATACGTTCCGCACCTCCGTCAATGTCGAGGGTGACCTGTTTGCCGCCGCGTTTGTGGAACAGCGTTTGAAGCGAGATGACCAAGCAACATGAGCACACTGCACCTGTTTCGCCACGGACAAATCAAAGCCAACCGGCAGGGCCGCTGGAACGGCTCGACCGATGCTCCGCTCACGTGGGCCGGACGTCGTCAGGCGAAACGCACGGGACGCTATGTCGCCAAGCTCGATCTGTCGTTTGCGGCGGCCTATTGCAGCCCGCTGGAGCGATGCCGTCACACCGCCGAGCACATCGTGAAACCCCTGGGACTCACCGTCGAGATCAATGAGGACCTGCGCGAGTACGCCATCGGTGAATGGGAGGACGAATTTTTCCGGGTGCTGCACCACGACTACGGCTTCATTCACAAAGCTACGTCCGACCACAATTTCAAGCCGCCTGGAGGCGAATCCCTTGCCGGGGTGTCCCAGCGTATGTGCGCGGCACTGGCCAGTATCGCCGGTCAGCACGCGTGGGATGAACATGTCATTGTCGTGAGCCATGGTGCCTGTATGGCTGTGGCACTGGCGAAGCTGCTTAACGATGACCCTGGGAAATGGATGGACTACCACTTTGCCAATTGTTCGCACACCCGGTTAGTCTTGGCTGAGCAAACCTACATCGACGACTTCAACAACACGGCCCACCTGTGAGTTCGCCAATGCTCAGGGCTACCAGAGCTGCGACTGTCACAGCGGGACAACAACAAAACCTAGCGAGAAAACCATGCCTGAATTTGCTCTGGTAGAAACCCGTGACCACATCACCACCGTCACCATAAACCGTCCAGAACGGCTGAATGCGCTGCACCCACCTGCCAACATCGAGCTCGGTGAGATATTTGACGACTTCGCCGCTGATGACGACGCATGGGTTGCCATCATCACTGGCGCCGGCCGTGGCTTCAGCGCCGGCAACGATCTGCGCTTTCAAGCGGAAGGTGGCGAACGGCCCAAGGTGCCACGTGGCTTTGGTGGTCTCACCAGCCGTTTTGACATGACCAAGCCGGTGATCGCGGCTGTCAATGGCGTGGCCATGGGTGGCGGCTTCGAGATTGCGTTGGCCTGCGATCTGATTGTCGCCGCACGCAGCGCACGATTCGCCCTGCCGGAACCCAAAGTCGGTTTGGCCGCACTGGCCGGCGGTCTACAGCGCCTGCCCCGAGCCATTGGCCCGAAGCGCGCTCTGCATATGATCCTGACCGGCCGACACGTCGGTGCCGACGAGGGACTGCAACTGGGTTTCGTGAACGAGGTGGTCGACGACGAGGCATTGGCAGAGCGCGCGCGAGAACTGGCTAAAGAGATTTGCGCCTGTGCGCCGCTATCGATCCGCGCCAGCAAAGATGTTGTGTATCAGAGCCTGTCGATAGACTCGCTCGAAGCCTCGATGGCGACGCCGTACGAGTCGGTCAGGGCGCTCATGAAGAGCGAGGACTTTGTCGAAGGACCGAAAGCGTTCGCAGAGAAGCGCGCGCCTAACTGGAAGGGTCGCTAGCCCGCAACCCTGCTAGTCAGCCGGGCCGATGACGGGCCTGCCTTCTAGCAGATCGGCGACAACGGCGACTGCAAGACACACGTCATTAAGAGCGTCGTGCTCGCCCCGAACGGCCATCTCGGTCAGGATCTCCAGACGTGGGATTGCGACAAACAGTGGGTCCGGGCAGGTATCGAACTGACCATTGTAGGTCCGCTGGCGATCTGGATGGGTCATGGGATTCTCCGTGCTACCAATGTCTCGCAATGTCTCGCAATGTCTCGACGTGCCTTTGAACACTCTGTTTTCGGCGCGCCCAACGGATAGCTGTCAACTTTTGTGCCAACACGAAATATCGAATCTAAGCTATTGTATTTAATAGATTTAGTAAAACCAATTCAGTCATTTTGCTGTGACAAATTTGGGCTCAAGATGACCCTTAACGCATGTAAATCGCGGTAGCTGGATGACTGGCCCGCCTGATCTGAACCCAAGCCCGATTGACGCAGGCCCCGCGCGGAGGCGGCGCGCAGAGCGGCGCTATCAGATCGAAGTGAAGCGGCACCTGGGTCGAAACTTTGGTCTGCACCTCATTCACGGGATGCTGGGTCAGACGGGCTTCCGCCTGATCAACGCCCCCACATTCATGCCGGCCTACGTGCTTCTGCTGTCCGATGGCTCGGAGATCGCCGTCGGCGCCGCTCTGGCTCTGCAGTCCCTGGGAATGACCATCACGCCGCTGTTGTCCGCAACCATGTCGGAGCACCGGGAGCGGGTTCTACCGCTGGCGCTCACCAGCGGCTTTTTCATGCGCTTTGCCGTGCTGTGTATGGCTGCATCGGGCTTCTTCTTCGCGCCTGAAACCGCGCTCGTCGTGCTCATGGTATCGATGCTCATGTTCGGCGCGTTCGCGGGCGTTCAGGGGGTGATATTCAACTTCCTGATGTCGAAAGTGATCCCGGTCTCCAAACGCGGGCGTTTGACCGGTCTGCGCAACTTTCTGGCAGGCATCACCTCATCAATCGTGGCATTGGTCGGCGGCGCGTGGCTGCTCGGCGAGGTTCCCACCCAGGAAGGCTACGCCGGCATATTCCTGCTCGCTTTCGTACTGACCATGCTGGGTCTGTCCGCTCTCTTCTTCATGAAAGAGCCCATTCCGCCTGAACGCAGGCCCGTCAGTAGCCTGCTCAAGCGCCTGAAAGAAGTGCCCGAGCTACTGCGTACAGATCCGGCGTTCACTCGCTACTTCCTGGCCCGCGCCTTCGCCACGCTTGGCCGCATGGCGATGCCGTTCTACATTCTCTACGCGGGCGAGTCGTTAACCCTGACTGGCACCAACCTCGCGGTGCTGACGATCGCCTTCACGCTGGCCGCCACGGTATCGAACCTCGCCTGGGGAGAGATGGCGGATCGCTACGGCTTTCGTTTGGTGTTTCTGCTGAGTATCGGCATTTGGGTAGGTGCAACGGGCGCGCTGCTGGTCGCCGACGGGTTGCTGCTCAGCACACTGGTGTTCGTCGGTATCGGCGTTGGTACCCAGGGGTTCCAGAACGCCTCAATGAATCTGACGCTGGAGTTCGGCAGCCGACAGGATCTGCCACTGCGAATCGCCATTGCCAACACCGGATCGGAAGTTGCGGGCACCATCGGCCCACTTTTGGGTGGCATCATCGCCGCCGCGATGGGTTACTCAGCCACATTCATCGCGAGCGTCGTGTTTCTGAGCCTCGGCGCACTCATGGTGCTGCGCTGGGTGCCCGAGCCGCGACAACGCCAGTGAGGTACAGGCAACAAACCCGCTACCAACCAACAAAAAAGCGGGTCTGGACTACCCAGACCCGCTTCGTATGACTCACCTGCGCCGTCTCTGAGTTAACAGCGATGCCAGCGCTGAGAACTGCCGTGCGACCTACAGCGTAGGTGCGCGCAGGAATTCGCGAGCTTCAAGATACTCAATGATCTTATCAACGTTCTCTTCCGGCGTTAGCTCGGTCGTGCGAACGTGGATATCCGGCGAGGTCGGCGGCTCGTAGTCCGAGTCAATGCCCGTGAAGTTCTTGATCTCGCCATCCCGAGCTTTCTTGTACAGCCCCTTGGGATCGCGCTGTTCGCAAACTTCCAGCGGCGTATCGATGAACACTTCAACGAATTCGCCACTCTCACACAGGTCTCGCACCATCTTTCGCTCGTTGATGTAGGGCGAGATGAACGAGACGATCGTCAGCAATCCGGCATCCGCCATCAGCTTGGATATCTCACCAACACGGCGGATGTTCTCCACCCGGTCAGCTTCTACGAAGCCGAGGTCGCGGTTCAAGCCGTGACGCACGTTGTCGCCATCGAGTACGTAGGTATGCCGGTGCATGTCGTGCAGACGAGCTTCAAGCATGTTCGCGATCGTCGACTTGCCCGAGCCAGACAGACCCGTCATCCAGAGCACACAGGGGCGCTGATGCTTGATCGCTGAACGGTGGAATCGATCGACGGTCAGTGCCTGCCAGACGACGTTGTCAGCACGCCGCAGAGAGAAGTCGAACAAGCCGACGCCTACCGTATCGTTGGTTTGGCGATCGACCAGGATGAAGTTACCCATCTCTTTGTTCTCGCCATACGGCTCGAACACAATCTTGTCGGTTAGAGACAGATTGCAGACGCCAATCTCGTTGAGTTCCAGTGTCTTGCCAGGTTGGGTTTCCAACGTGTTGACGTTGATACGGTGCTTAAGTTCGGTAACCACACACGGTACCTGCCGGCTGCCACACTTGAGGTTGTATTGGCGCCCAGGAACCAGGCCGTGATCGTTCATCCACAGGATATGAGCCTGTAGCTGATCGGACACCTGCGCCGGATGCCCTTCGGCAACCAATACGTCGCCGCGGGAGATATCAATCTCATCGGTGAGCGTGATCGTCACCGCTTCACCCGGCCCCGCAGCCTTCAGCTCGCCGTCATAGGTGACGATACTTTCTACCGTACTGCTCTTGCCGGACGGCTGGGCCATGACCCGGTCACCGGGACGAACCACACCACAGGCGATCGTGCCGCTGAAGCCGCGGAAGTTCAGGTTCGGCCTGTTCACCCACTGCACGCCCATTCGGAACGGCATTGACTCGCGATTCTCGCTCACGTCAACGACTTCGAGATAGGGCAGCAGCGCTGGGCCGTCATACCATTTCATGTTGTCCGACGACGCCATGATGTTGTCACCCGCCAGGGCGGATACCGGAATCACCTGGATATCGGTGAAGTCGAGTTGCTCGGCAAATTGACGGTACTCCGCCTCAATACGCTTGAAGGTGGCCTCGTCGTAATCGACCAGGTCCATCTTGTTCACCGCCACGACGACCTTGCGAATACCGAAGGCGGATGTGATGTAGCTGTGCCGGCGGGTCTGCGTGAGCATGCCCTGACGAGCGTCGATTAGGATGACCGCGAGATCCGCAGCGGATGCACCGGTTGCCATGTTGCGTGTGTACTGCTCGTGTCCGGGCGTATCGGCAACAATGAATTTGCGCTTGTCGGTCGTAAAGAATCGGTAGGCAACGTCAATCGTAATGCCCTGCTCTCGCTCTGCAGCGAGACCATCAACCAGCAGCGCGAAGTCAATTTCCTCACCCTGGGTACCGGAGCGCTTGCTGTCCGCCTCTAAAGCGGAGAGCTGATCGTCAAAAATCAGCTTCGAGTCATACAGGAGGCGACCGATGAGCGTGCTCTTGCCGTCATCCACGCTGCCGCAGGTAATAAACTTCAGAAGGCTCTTGTTCGCCTGGGACGCAAGATAGGCGTTCAGGTCTTCTACGTGTTGTGCGGATGCGCTCATTAGAAGTATCCCTCCTGCTTCTTCTTCTCCATCGACGCTGACGCGTCGTGGTCGATGACCCGTCCAGATCGTTCAGACGTTCTGGCCACCAGCATTTCCGAAATGATGCCTTCATTCGTGTCAGCATCGGACTCGACCGCTGCCGACAGGGGATAACAACCGAGGGTGCGAAAGCGAACCATCCGCTCTGTAGGCACCTCACCGGGCTCCAGTTCCATGCGATCGTCATCACGCATGATGAGCAATCCGTCGCGCTCAAGCACGGGCCGCATCGCGGCATAGTAAAGCGGGGGGAGCTCGATATTCTCCTGGTAGATGTACTGCCAGATATCCAGCTCGGTCCAATTCGACAGCGGGAAAACCCGCATGCTTTCGCCGGTGTTGACGCGCGTGTTGTAGAGATTCCACAGCTCAGGCCGCTGGTTTTTCGGGTCCCAACGGTGTTGCGCGTTCCTAAACGAGAACACGCGCTCTTTCGCTCGGCTCTTCTCCTCGTCTCGACGTGCGCCACCGAAGGCTGCATCGAATTTGTACTTGTTCAGCGCCTGCTTGAGCGACTGAGTCTTCATGATGTCGGTATGGACCGCAGAGCCGTGGGTAAAAGGTCCCACGCCCTGATCAACACCGTCCTGGTTGATGTGCACAATCAGTTCAAGACCAAGCTCTTTCGCGGTTCTGTCGCGAAACTCGATCATCTCCCGGAACTTCCAGGTCGTATCGACATGCATGAGCGGAAAAGGCGGCTTCGAGGGGTAGAAGGCTTTAAGGGCCAGATGAAGCATCACCGATGAGTCTTTGCCGATCGAGTACAGCATCACCGGGTTCTCACACTCCGCGGCAACTTCCCGCATAATGTGAATGCTTTCGGCCTCCAGACGCGCCAGGTGCGTCTGGTTCGCTGGAGCTGCCAGGCCCGCGTTAGCGGCTGGAGATGATGATTGACTCTGGCTGGTAGCAGCTTGTGACACGCGTTACCGTCCTTTGTTTTGCACGTTAAGAATTTGCTCAAATGAGGCGTACATCATTCGCATCGACGAAAGATTGTGTCGTCCCACCCTGTGTTTTCGGCGCGCATTTAACCTGTGGGAGCACGCAGAGCACAATGAGCACTTTGTAAGATCGTTATTACGCCGTTCGTTGACTTCGAATTCTACTGACCACGTCTGATTAACAACTATAAGTTTCTGATTGTCTTGTGATTCACCGCACGCTTATCAACCGCCCTCTCGTGAACCTACTTGCCTTCACGGGAGGCTTCGTCATCATGAGCGTCGAATTGCTCGGTGGCCGCATGCTCGCACCCTACTTCGGTAGCAGCGTTTACGTCTGGGGCAGCATCATCACTGTCTTCATGGCATCGCTGTCGATAGGCTATCTATTGGGCGGCCAACTCTCCATGCGCTGGGTCTCGATGCGAGTTTTCGCCAGCGTTTTCCTTATAGGAAGCGTGGCCTTGTATCCCCTGTCGCTGGCGGCAGAACCGGCCATGAACTGGGTGTTCGAAACCATTATTGATCCTCGCTACGGATCACTCACCGCCTCACTCATCCTGTTTGTCGTACCAACGGTGATCCTGGGCATCATTTCACCCTATTCGGTTCGGCTGCTCGTGGGGAGTGCTGAAGAATCGGGCCGTGTTGCAGGCACCCTGTACTTCGTCTCCACCCTGGGTAGCGCTTTAGGCACGCTCATGACGTCGTTTTACTTTGTACTCTGGTTCGAGATAAACGATGTCATCCGCGGCCTCAGCGGCGTGCTGCTGCTGGCGGCGATAGCGGCCTTCATCGCAGCGGGACGAAGCGGCAAGGCAGCCACAGAATCATGAAGCAATGGTACTGGCTGGCTGCGGCCATGGTTGTACTGACGCTTGCGGCAACGGTAAATCGTAGCGCCGACGCGACAATCATCCATCGGGAACGCTCGCTCTACAGCACGGTGTTGGTCAACAAAAATGACACCATTTTGTGCCTCGCGTTCTCCATCAAGCGCGATCAACGCAACCAGAGCTGCATCGATACCCGATCCCCTCAAGACATGGTGTTCAGCTACACGCGAATGATGATGGCGGCGCTGTTGTTCAATCCGGAACCGAAGCGGGTGCTGGTGATCGGGCTTGGGGGTGGCACCTTGCCGTCAGCGATCGCCGAGCTGTACCCGGACGTCATCATCGATGCAGTCGAGATCGACAGCGCCGTCGTTGAAGTCGCGCGCAACTTCTTTAACTACCGACCCCACCCCGGTACCAGTGTGACGGTCGCGGATGGACGGCTGTTCGTGAAGCGCCGGGCAGGCTTGCAACAGAGGCAGGGCGAGGCGGCAGGACCAGGCTATGACCTGGTGCTTCTGGACGCCTTCAACGGCGACTATATTCCCGAGCACATGATGACCCAGGAGTTTCTAGCGGAGCTCCGCTCGGTGATGTCCCCCGACGGCATACTCGCAGCCAACACCTTCGCCATCAGCGATCTGTACCACCACGAATCGGCAACATACGCATCGGTCTTTGGCGACTTCCACAATTTCCGGCTGCCTGATACCGGCAATCGGGTGATCATCACTGGCAGGAATGCGCTGCCGGACCCGCTCACCCTTGGTGGGCGAGCAGCCGAGCTCGACGTTCGCCTATCCCGCTATGGCGTCTACCTCACCGACTATCTTGAGCTCATCGAAGGCGTTCGGGACTGGAACCCCGACGCCCGACTGCTCACGGACCAGTACTCGCCCGCCAACCTGCTGCAGGGTGCTCCACGCTAGCAACACCAGCGCGGAGAGGCTGCACGACTTTCCAGATCTTACCCAGCTCTCCCTCGGCCTTCCCCCAGCTCTCCCCCCGCTCACCCCGCACAGGCCCAGAAACGCTGTGTA
>CAYGQC010000024.1:29424-36031 GCA_964351875.1 uncultured Pseudomonadales bacterium | reverse complement strand
GTTCTGCCGAATCAAGAGCGGCCAGAGCCGCTGCCGCAGCGGTTCTAGCGTTCCGCCACCAGGGACGACGGCTGGGCCAGCACTGCAGCGCGCGCAAACAGCTCACTCGCGTCCTGTCCAATCGCCTGGCGAGATGCGGCCAAGCCGAGCCACCATTTGCTCGCGTGAGGCTCAGCATCGATTAGCCTCTCGTAGCTGATCGCCGCTTCACGGTATGCGCCGGCCCCTAACGCCGATATCGCGTACAGCTCCAGCGAACGGCCAGACCAATTGACGCTACGGCCGCTGCGGAGTTGCTTGCGGAAGAGTTGATACGCGCCAGCGTGATCTCCCTCACGCAGTTGACGAGTAACTTGAACCAGCAGCCCTTCTTCTGCTTGCGTGGCAGGCTGCGCCAAGACAGGAGCCGTTGATAATGACCCCAAGGGAGTTTCCTCCGAGACCTCGACTTTCACCACCGGCGCAGGATCGCTGGACCGGCGCGCTTGCGCCAGGCAGGTAGGAGCGGACGCACAAACTGGCTCGACGGATGCAACCGCGACAGCCGGAACCCGCGACTCGAGGGTTGGCGATGGCGCATCTACGAAGGCGGCGGCCTCGGGATCCGCCACTTCCACATCCGGCAGCGGCTGCCGAACTTGCGGCTCCAGCGCAGCCGGGCTCACAGCAGGGGCCGGTGTCGGAACTGCAACATAGGCGGGTTCAGCAACGGGCTGCCCAACTGACTTAACCAATGCTGTGACTTCCTGTGTCTGGGGTTGGGTGGCCACATTGAGCGCTACTGCTTCCGAAGGCGTCGCAGGACTCATGTTACTGACCAGGGCAGGCGCTTTGATCGAGACTCGGGTGGTGAGCTTTGGTACCGCTCGGTGGCCTCCCCCCCTCACCAGAGATTCATCATCCGTCACATTCCCAGGCGCGGGACTTACCGCAACCGGGGCCTCTGTATCTGCGACTCCCACCTCTACCAGATAATCCGGCAGGAGCTCATTCAACGATCTGCGCAGTCCGCGCCGATCGTCGAGGGCAACCACGTCCGCAACCGGCTCGAGCATCGACCCGCCAACCGGCGAACTGACTCCGGCTTGCGCATCAGCATCGAAGGCCGGCGCGACAAACGTGGCGACACCTCCGGCCGACAAACACCAAAGTACAATCGTTATCGGGAGTCCAGCGCTGCCTTTCTGGCGGCAAAGGGTACGGTCATTCATGGCGGGTATTCCGGTCAAGACAGTTTCACCAGCAAGCTGTTTCCTGCCACCATCAAACCGGCTACCGTCCACTGACAAGCGGCAACGGCAACACGGCCCAGACGAGGGCACCTGACTTCAGTATAGGAAGGCATTTCCAACCCGCTGGCCTATCCGCACGCCAACATCCACCCCATCCGCAAACGGTGAACCAACGCACATGGCTATCGAGATCGTTCTGTTTGAACCAGAGATTGCGCCGAACACCGGCAACATCATCAGGCTGGCCGCCAACACCGGAGCGGCGCTGCATCTGATCGAGCCTTTGGGGTTTGAGATGGACGACAAACGGCTCCGCCGAGCCGGGCTCGACTACCACGAATTCGCGGAGGTCAAAGTGCACAAAACGTGGCAAGCCTATCTAGAGCAGCGGCCAGATAGATGGCCCCTTTTCGGCTTTTCCCGACATGCCGAACGATCGTTCGAAGGCGTGACATTAGCGCCGCATAGCAGCCTTCTATTCGGCCCCGAAACGCGCGGACTACCTGATTCTATTAGAAATTATTTACCGGCCGATCATTTGGTTAAAATACCGATGAAGGCCGGCTCCAGAAGCTTAAATCTCTCAAACTCCGTGGCGATAGGTTTGTACGCCGCCTGGCGCCAGCAGAGCTACGCGGGCGCTGACGACGGCGCTGACTGCGGCGCTGAATAGGGCTCTGCATAGCGGCGAAGCCCATCGCGGCGAGGCGCGCGACTAGTGGGTGGTATCGCTCGGTGGCTGAACCACAGGAGCACCCCCGGCCTGGGTCTTGGACTGAGCCTCCATCTGGGCCTGACGATAGAGCGCATCGAAGTTGAACGGCGCCAGTTGTAGCGGGGGAAACCCGCCCTTGGCTACGCTGGAGTCGATGACTTCCCGGATGTACGGGAACAGGGTATTCGGGCAAAACGTGCCCAGAATGGTCTTGAGCTGCTCACCGGCAACGCCCACGATATTGAATACACCGGCTTGTTGCACTTCTACCAGATAGCCGTGCTCGGACTCTTTGTTTTTAGCAGTCACGGTCAGCGTCAGAACAACCTCAAAGAAGTCCCCATCAAGACGTTCTGAACGCGTGTTCAGATCGACACTGACCTCGGGCTTCCAATCGCCGCGGAACACCTCGGGTGAGTTCGGCGATTCGAAGGAAAGATCCTTCAGGTAGATGCGATCGATCGCGACCGACGCACCCTTATCGGCAGCGCCGCTTACGTCTTGCCCTTCACCACTGGAAGATTCTGATTCCGCCACTCGGTTATGCCCCCTTTGAGCTTCTTGACGTTCTCGAAGCCAGCCTTGCGCAACATGCCGCCAGCCATACCTGAGTGCTGGCCAATCTTGCAGGCCACTACCACCGGCTTCTCTTTATGTTTCGACAGCTCACCGAGGCGCGATTCCAACGCTGAGTAAGGCACGTTAAGAGCATCCACGATGTGGCCGGCTTTGAACTCTGCCGCGTCTCTAACATCGAGTACCAGCGCGCCTTCACCGTTGACGAGGTTCACAAGCTCCTGAGCTGAAACGGCCTGGCCGCCCCGGTTGGTCTCGTTACGGATAAAGAGCACCAGGAGCACAACAAACATGCCCACCAGAAACGGGTGGTTGCCGATGAACGTGAAAAGCTGATCCATGACCCGGATAACCTGGCAATAATTCGAGGGCGCGGATTATACACAGCGAGGCGCTGACAACGCCGGTGACATTGGCTTTACAGATTTCGCCACGCACCCCCGGTACAATCTGGCCTCCTCATCAGCGAACCCGCCCCACATGCCCAGCACCAGCCTGCTTATCATCCTGGACGGCTTCGGCTACAGCGAGTCTGTCAAAGACAACGCGATCTACAGCGCCAACACACCCGTGTGGGATCGCCTTTGGCGCCAAGCGCCGCACACACTGATCGACGGCTCCGGCGGCCATGTCGGCCTACCGGACGGCCAGATGGGCAACTCCGAGGTGGGCCACATGAATCTCGGTGCTGGCCGCGTCGTCTACCAGGATCTCAGCCGAATAAATCTCGATATCAAGGAGGGAACATTCGGCGGCAACCCGGCATTCCAGAATGCGTTCAAGGCGGTCCAGGCGAATGACAAGAGCCTGCACATCATGGGGCTACTCTCTCCCGGCGGCGTGCACTCCCACGAAGACCAGATCCACGCCATGATCCACGCCTGTGCCGAGGCCGGACTGACCCGCGTTTACCTGCACGCCTTTCTCGATGGCCGAGACACTCCCCCACGCAGCGCCGAGCCGTCACTGGCCAGCACCGACGCGCTACTCAAGAAACTGAAGTTGGGCCGCATCGCTTCCATCACCGGCCGCTATTTTGCGATGGACCGGGACAATCGCTGGGATCGAGTGGAATCAGCCTACAACCTGCTCACAGCGGGGGATTGTGTGCGCAGCGCCGAAACCGCTGTCGACGGCCTGGCTCAGGCCTACGCCGCCGATGAGAACGACGAGTTCGTCAAAGCCACCGCCATTACAGGTCCTGGCGAACAGCCAGCCTTCATCGAAGACGGCGACGCTGTAATCTTCATGAACTTCCGTGCTGACCGGGCACGGGAGATAACACGTGCGTTTGTTGACGACGATTTCGAGGGCTTCGAGCGCAAGCGCCGGCCGAAACTGGCGGACTTTGTGATGCTCACCCTGTACGCCGATAACATCGACACCACCTGCGCCTACGCGCCGACCATTCCGCGGAATACCTTTGGCGAGTACCTCGCGAGCCTGGGCAAGACCCAGCTCAGAATCGCCGAGACCGAGAAATATGCCCACGTCACATTCTTCTTCTCCGGTGGCCGCGAGGCGCCATTCGAAGGCGAGGAGCGCATTCTCGTGCCGTCGCCAAACGTTGCAACGTACGACCTACAACCGGAAATGAACGCAGCCGAGGTAACCGACAAGCTTGTCGCAGCCATCGAGTCCGGCCGCTTCGACGCCGTGATCTGCAACTACGCCAACGGCGACATGGTGGGTCATACCGGAGTCTTCGACGCTGCAGTCAAAGCAGTGGAGACCCTGGATGCCTGCATCGGTCGCCTGGAGAAAGCCGTGCTGACCACTGGGAGCCAGATGCTGATCACAGCCGATCACGGCAACGTCGAGCAGATGCGCGACGACCACACCGGCCAGGCTCACACCGCGCACACGTGTGAGCCAGTACCGCTCGTCTACGTTGGCCCGGAGGCCGAAAACATTCGCCTGGATGACGGCGGCATTCTCGCCGACGTTGTACCGACGCTCCTGACGCTGATGAACCTTCCGGTACCACCCGAGATGACGGGGCGCTCACTGGCCGTTGGTACTAGCCACGCCAGCAAACGGGAATCGGCCTGAGAGTCGGCGAGCACTTGCCAGCAATAGCCGTGACACCTACTCGACACCGAACGATCGTTGGGATCCTGCTAGCGACGCTGCTAAGCGCTACCGCGTTGGCGGCTCCCGGTGATCGGGCCGAAGCGCAAAGCGAGCTGGCCGATATCGTCGCCGAGCTGAACGGTCTGGACTCCTGGTTTGCCTCAGCCAAAACCAAGCGAGAGAGCTACCAGCGCGATCTGCGCGATGCGGACCGGGAGATCGCCAGCGTCGCGCGCAGTATCCAAGCCATTCGCACCCAGTTAGCCACAACTCAAAAGAGCCTCAATGAGCTCGCCGGCCAGCAAAAGAGCCTCGAGACGCAGAGAAAGGAGCAGGCGGAGCAGATCGCGAAGCACCTTCGCGCGGCAAGCCGATTGACCGGCCAGGATTTCTTCAAGCTCCTGCTGAACATGGAATCGCCGGAGCGCTTCGAGCGCATGATGCGCTACCACCAACGCTTCTCCGAAGCTCGCCTCAATAACCTTGCCGCCTATCAGGCAACGCTGGCGGAACTGGCAAGCAACGCGCAATCCACGACAAAGCGGCGTACGGAGCTGGCCAGCCAACAGACGTCCCTCACCCAGCGCAGCGAGACCCTTGCGGACTCACGCTCCGAACGCCAGGTACTCCTCGATGATCTTCTGGCCGAAGCCGAGACTCGGGAAGCACGACGGCAACGCCTGATCGCTGACCAACAGCGCCTGGCCGCCCTGATTGACGAGCTCAAGCGCAGATCCAATCGCCTCGACGGCGCGGAGTTCGTAGCCAATAAGGGCAGCCTGCCATGGCCACTGTCCGGCCAACTCATGCACTCATTCGGCAAGCCTCGATCCGGTGGCAAGCTCGTCTGGCACGGCATGCAGATCAACGCCGAGGAAGGCGCGCCTGTGCGAGCCGTGCACCGGGGCCGGGTAGTATTTGCCGACTGGCTCAGAGGCTTCGGGCTACTGACCATTGTCGATCACGGCGACGAGTACATGACGCTTTATGCCCACCTGGACAGCTTGCTGAAAGCGAAGGACGATTGGGTGGAGAGCGGCGAAGAAATCGCCTCCGCCGGTCGAAGCGGCGGCCAGGCGCAGCCGGGCCTGTACTTCGAAGTTCGGCATCACGGCGAGCCAGAGAACCCTGCGCCCTGGCTGAGCAAATCCCGCTAACCCGAATATCCGATCAAACCTTAGAGATCCCGACTATGCGACTTCGCCAATCGTGCACAACCGCCCTGGGTCTTATCCTCATGATGTTTGCTCAAAACAATGCTGCGGACATTGACGCAATCGACCTACGCGCGAGCGAGCGCAATGTCGTCTACGGGATGGTCTCCGGCGCAGCACTTCTGCTGGATGTGTACCAGCCCGAACCCACCAAGCGTAGGCGAGCAGGCATCGTGTTCGTACCTGGGAGTGGTTGGTTCGCCAGTGAAGGCTACGACTCGCCTGCGCTGAAAGACATGGCCTCCGGTTGGCAGCCCGGCGATGACCTTGCGCGCACGATGGTGGCGACGCTGGTCGCCGATGGCTACGCGGTCTTCGTACCGAGCCATCGAGCGTCCCCTGCACATCGCTACCCTGCTGCTGCCGATGACATCGCCCGCGCCGTCGCCTTTGTGCGCAGTAACGCGGCGCGTTTCGATATCGACCCGGAGCATCTTGGCGGCGCCGGCACGTCTTCCGGTGGCAACCTGGTCAGCCTGATGGGCGTTCGCGACGATCTGCCCATCGCAAGCCGGCTGCAGGCTATTGCGACCCTGGGCTCACCGATGGACTTTGTAACCAGCTTCGATACAGCCACCTCCTCAGCAGGCCTCGTCAGCTATATGGGTTTCGCAATCGGCTTCCTGCCGGACAACCACCCGTACAAGCAGGCCTACCGGGAAGCGTCTACGTCATCGCATTTAAGCCAGGGCGATGCACCGCACCTGTTGCTCCACGGCAGCATCGACGAGCTGGTGCCATTGAGCCAGGCGACTGAGGCCGCTCAAGCGATGCTCGAGAACAACGTCGAGCATCGC
>CAYGQC010000024.1:0-29414 GCA_964351875.1 uncultured Pseudomonadales bacterium | reverse complement strand
GGTGGTGATTCCCGGCGGCATGCATTCCGAACGGCTGCTCGGTGACAACGACGGCTGGCTGAATGACTTTCGCGCCTGGTTCGCCCAGCATCTGCCTGGCCGCACCGGCCAAGCGCATGACAAAAGTCCGTCAACCGCGAGGTAGCGCCGAATAAACTGGGGTAGCCTGTAGGGCCAATCGAGCACTGGAACGCCACCGTGTCGCCACGGCCACTGATTCTCTTCGGCATATCACTGTCACTGGTCACCGGGGTCATCCTCGGTGTGGTGACGGCCAATCGCATGTTGCTCAGCAGCGACTCCGGCGGCCTGCTCACTCTGACCGAAGTCGCCCGCCAGATTCAGGACAACTACATCGATTCGGTGTCCGCGGAGAAGCTGACCGAAGCCGCCCTGCGCGGCATGGTCGGTGAGCTGGACATTCACTCGAGTTATCTGGATGAGCAGGACTACGCCAGCCTGCAAGCTGAGACAAACGGCGGCTTTGTGGGTATAGGGGTCGAGCTCGCGGTTATCGAGCGGCGTTTTACCGTGGTGTCGCCACTGAACGGCAGCCCCGCCGAGCGCGCTGGATTGCAAGCCGGCGATGTTCTCATCGAAGTCGATGGCGAGAGCCTCAAAGGGTTGCTCCTGATCGATGTCATCGATCGGTTGCGAGGCGAACTGGGCGCACCCGTTGAACTGGCCCTGCTACGCGACGGCGCACGCGTAGAAGCCAACCTGCGACGAGACGTGGTGATGGTCGAGAGCATCGACAGCCGTCAACTCGAAGACGACATCGGCTACCTGCGTATAAATCAGTTCCAGATTGATACCGCAGCCAAATTTGACGAGCACCTGAGCGCGCTCAACACGAAAGCGGGCCTTGTGCTCGACCTGCGCAACAATCCGGGCGGTGTTTTAGGCGCATCGGTCGCCGTCGCTGATCGCTTCATCGACGATGGCCTCATCGTTTATACACAGGCCCGCTCAACGATCGCCCAGCTTCGCTTCGAGGCAACACCTGGGGACGTACTCGAGGGTGCCCCCATAGTGGTGCTGATCAACCAGGGCAGCGCTTCAGCATCCGAGATCGTCGCCGGTGCTCTGGCCGACCACAATCGCGCGGTGCTGCTCGGCGAGACCAGCTTCGGTAAAGCGTCCGTGCAAACCGTACTGCCCCTTTCAGGCTCGCGCGCGGTAAAACTCACCACCGCGCGCTACTTCACCCCCAACGGTAATGCGATTCACGGGGTTGGCATTACACCGCACGAAGAGTTATCCACAGCCGACAATGAAAAATTATTGGCCAGAGCCGTTACGTTGTTGCGGGGGGTGTAGGCCCCACTTATGCTGGCGCCAAGGACACACAGCTTTGAGCGTTCATTGTTAGTCAGAGGCCTCCGCTAAGAGCGGCCCTGCCGAACAGAATTTCGTTGAGTATTTGTTAACGAGAAGCCAGCAAGAGCGCCGCCAGAGCACTCCTCGGTTTAGCTGAAACTCAGCACGAAACAGCAAGGCAAAAAGCAAAGAAAAAGAACAAGGCGCACATGCGATCGGCGCCGACCTTGGAGTCTGGGAGGACACCCTGAAGTCTCTACTTCTCGATTTTGTGGCGCGCACGCGCGAGCGGCTGCCGTTGGTATTGCCCGGCGCCAAGACGGCAGCACTCCTCATAAGTTTTGCGCTGGCTGGAACATCACCATCCGCAAATGACTTCGTGCCGGACTACGATCAGGCCGCCGGTTACCTGGGGGATTCCAAGCTCGCGATCATCATGGATGACATGGGCTACAGCATGGCGCGAGGCCAGCGGGTGCTGGATCTACCCGGCGCGATGACGATCGCCATTCTGCCGTTCACCCCGAGCGCAGCAGAACTGGCATCAGCTACGGTTGCCCAGGGCAAGGAGGTGATCGTTCACCAACCCATGGAGCCGCAGCGACCCCAGGGCGCAATCACCGCCAAAGGCATGTTGACCACCGGCATGGCCGCGACCGATTTTTACGCGACGCTGTCGGCCGCTATCGACTCGGTGCCACACAGCGTGGGCATCAGCAATCACACGGGCAGCAAGCTCACCACCCATGGCGAACGCATGGGCTGGGTGATGGACCATATCCGCCAGCGCGACCTGTTCTTCGTAGATTCGCGTACGAGCGCCAACACAGTTGCCCATCGAACCGCTCAGGAATTCGACGTGCCGACTGTCAGCCGAGACGTCTTTCTCGATCACGTGATTACACCGGCAGCCATCGAGATTCAATTCGAGCGAGCGGTTCGGCTCGCGAAGCTACGAGGCAGCGCCGTGCTGATAGCCCATCCGCACGAAGCCAGCCTGCGCTTTCTGGAAGAACGGCTGCCTCGCCTGATCGCCAATGCCGAGGTGCGGCTGGTAACAGCCGGCAGCCTGGTTACCCGGCAAGCAACGCGTCCAGGTGAGCTTGTCCTGCCGCAAGATCCAATGTCTGCTCATACAGCGCCCGTCCGCTGATCACGCCGAACAGTTGGCCGTTGGACGCGGCCGCCAGCGCATCGAGATCGTTGAGATCTGTAACGCCACCAGAAGCAATCACGGGCTTCCCCGATGCCTCCGCCACGGCCAGTGTGGCGGGCACGTTCACTCCCGAGAGCATGCCGTCCCGCTCGATGTCCGTATAGACAATGCCGAAGAGCGGCAGATCCGCGACGTCTCGCGCAACGTCCAAGGCGGTGATGGTTGCTGTCTCGTCCCAGCCATCGGTTGCCACACGTCCGTCCCGGGCGTCCAGGCCAAGGATCACCTGGCCGGGAAAGTCGCGCGCGAGCTCCGCAAGAAATTGCGGCTCCTGAACAGCCTTGGTACCGATGATCACCTGGGAGATGCCGGCCTCGAGGTAGCTGCGCACCACCGAGACTTCACGAATGCCCCCGCCAATCTGCACCGGCACATCGCCCATCACTGACACGATGGATTCCACCACCGAGCGATTCTTAGGCTTGCCCGCGAAGGCGCCATCGAGATCCACCACGTGCAGCCGGCGCGCACCCTGATCTCGCCAGTGCGCCGCCATATCAGCCGGATCGTCGCCAAAGACGGTCGCATCTTCCATGCGTCCCTGGCGCAGCCGCACGCAACGGCCTTCTTTCAGGTCAATAGCGGGAATCAGAATCACGGAGTCGCCCTCAACTGCAGCAGTGATACGTCGCCTAGAGCGAGCCTTTGGTCGACGGGATAGTGCCCTGCATACGCGCATCAGGCGTCAGCGCCATGCGCACGGCTCGACCGAAGGCCTTGAAGATCGTCTCCGCCTGATGGTGGGCGTTACCGCCTTCGAGGTTGTCAATGTGTAGCGTGACCTGGGCGTGGTTCACGAAGCCCTGGAAAAACTCGTGCAGCAGGTCGACGTCGAACTCGCCGACACGAGCGCGCGTGTAGCTCACGCGGTATTCCAGGCCCGGACGGCCCGAGAAATCGATAACAACGCGCGACAGCGCTTCGTCCAGCGGCACATAGGCGTGGCCATAGCGAGTGATGCCCTGCTTGTCGCCCACCGCCTTGGCAATCGCCTGGCCCAGCGTAATGCCGACATCTTCAACGGTGTGGTGGGCATCAATCTCAAGGTCACCCTTGGCATCGATCGTTATGTCGATGAGCCCATGGCGCGCGACTTGATCCAGCATGTGATCGAAGAAAGGCAGCCCGGTAACCAGCTGACACTTGCCGGTTCCGTCCAGGTCTACGCTCACTTTTATCTGGGTTTCCGAGGTATTTCGCTCGATGCTGGCTGCACGCGCCATAGCTGGTTCCTGCTCTGTTCAACAGCCGTCTATGCACGGCTCGTCTTTTCGGGCCGCGCAGTATAGCGAAAGCGCCGGGCTCTAGAGACGATCCATCAGAGAGCCGTAGGGAAGAAACTTGTTGCTGGTATTGTCTTTGATCCAGCTGGTCAGCTCGTCCGGAAACTCCCCGCGCTGGCGCAATACTCGAGCCAGCGCGATCACAGGCGACTTGGCCCCTGCCTGCCAACCAGGCAGCCGGTCTTCGGCGAGCGTGAACAAGCGAATGAGCGAGATCATCTCCGCCGAATCCAGCGAACCCGCCCGAAGCTTCCAGGGCGCCGAATCACTCGCAAGGCTCGCAAGCTGCTGAGCGTCAGCCTCGGAAAACCCAAAGCTATCATCATCGGCACCTACTGCCCGCGCCGCCGTCAGAAAACTGGCGAGCGCGGCATCACTCAGAGTTGTCTTGTCCGCGCTGGACGGATCCCAACTGGCGACGCCGCCGGTGTTATCACTGCTACTCACCTGTTTCCAATCCTCTCTAACCAGGGAACCCACTCCGGCGGGCCGTAATTTCTGTCTATGCCACGCGAAAGCCGCCTAAGTCGCTGAACGCCCGTTACGCATTAGGCCTGTCATTTCACAACTTGGTTACATGGGTCACACATAAACCGCCGCCACACCTGCTTCAATACCACTGTACCCAAACAACGACCAGCAGTACTGCCATGATCGAGCAAAGCAAAACGAGCGAACGCATCTTCGAAGCCGACGGCCAATGGTTCTATCGCATTCGTGGCGAGCAGAACGCTGGGCCTTTCGCGTCGCACAAAGACGCAGAAAAAGCGCTCTCCAGGTTCGTCCGCAAGTGTCGCGGACGGATGCAGTTCCGACTGCGACTGCCGACCGACAAATTCAGCGGCTTGTTCACGAAAGACCACGCCGCCGCCTGATCCACAACCACCCCAAATGCCCCGCATGGCGCTCCGCCCATCTGCCGCGGACCATTGCTGAACGACGTTTCAACTCGAATCCAATATCGAGCCACCGCAGGTTGCAAACCAGACGTCTGTGAAAAGGCTGCTTAGACCCGCGCTTTCAATCTAGCCGTCGTTCCAGCTGTCAATCCAACAGCAGGCCGATCATTACTTTGCCCTCCAGCGCTCCAAGCACCTCTCGTGCGCGATGCTTCTGGTCTGATCGAAGCTTGCCCTTGATTTGCTCCTCAGAGCGCTCGAGAAGCAGAGCAGCCGTTTGCCGATAGGGCTCGTGACCTCGCATCGCTAGCCCAACAATCTCAAACCAGAGCCGCATAATGGCCTGCGCTTCATCTGACTGCAGGGTTTCAGCGAGCGCGCCCAGAATTTGCTTAGGTGTCGCGTTGCCGTTGGGTACAGCGGACTCCATGCCTGCAGCAAGGCCTTCACCTATCAATTCCAGCGCAGCCGATACGAGGTCATCCTTCGTATCGAAGTAGTACATGATCATGCGATCACTCATGCCCACGCTTTGAGCGATAGCGCGAAGCCCGCTGTTCTGCAGCCCATTCTCAATCAGGTGGGAGGCGGCAGCTTCGACGATAGCTCGACGGCGAACTTCTGTTTTCTGTAAAGGGCCCATTACCTTCCGATCGAATCAAAGACCTGGTTATCTCGCCATGCGATTTTTTGTAGCGATCGCTACACAATCCATTGACGAAGCAATAAACGTAGCATACGCTACACATTGTTGTGCTTGCGCCTAGTCACGCCCAAGACACGCGCAGTCACTCACTCACACGCCCGACTATATCTCGCGGCTCGTATCTTTCCTTAAGGAGATGCTAATGGCTAATGAGACTCCTCTACAGATCGTCACGGCATTCATGACCGAATTCGAGAGCATGAATTTCGACGCTGGAATCCGCTACGTTGCGGACGACATCGAATACATCAACAGCCCTGGCACCGCGGTCCATGGTCCAAGCGGAGTAAGGGGTGTTCTGGAACCCTTTTTCGCTCCGATCGAGGAAAACGAATTCATCATTCTGCGGAAAATCAGCGAGGGAAACATGGTCGTTCTGGAGCGACTGGATCGACATCGGGTTCAGCAAGGCTGGTTTGAGCTGCCTGTCACCGGCGTGTTTGAAGTCGAAAACGGCAAGATTTCCTATTGGCGCGAGTATTTCGACCTGGACACCATTCGCGTCGCCATGGAGAAATTGATGGGAGGCCAGACATGATATTGCTTCGAGTGTTGCTCGCCGTTTTGGGTTTCACCGTGCTGGTCTACACGGGAATTGCCGTCGCAAACGAAGGAGCAAACCTATTCGCCAACACCCTCCCCGCGCTTGCTGAGTTTGGTTGGCCTGGTCAGTTCCATCTAGATTTCGCCACCTATCTTCTCTTGTCCGGCTTGTGGGTTGCCTGGCGTCACCGCTTCACAGCGACAGGCATCGGGCTCGGTATCGGGGCATCGCTACTCGGAATCATGTTCTTGAGCGTCTATCTATTGATCGCGATTTCCAAGGCCGACGGAGACATGGGAACAGTTCTGATGGGCGATCAGCAATCCAGGCCGAACTCGTAGGCGATGCAAGACTCTCGATTCGTCACCAGTGATTTCCACAAGCTTTGGCTAAAGGTCTCAGCAATCACTATCGGCTTTTTTGGACCTGTGTTGTTTCTCGGTACGATGCCCGAATTCAATGAGCCCGCGCGCCTCGGGCTCGACCTCCTTGCCTGGCCAATTGACGGCTTCCCCTCCTATGAGTCACGTGAAATCGCATTTCTATCCGCCCTCACGGGCGGGTTCCTTCTGGGCTGGGGTGTAACTGTGTGGTGCCTTGGTATGTGGGTCTATGACCATGCACCAGAGGGCGTCCGTCGCTCTCTAGTAACTGGGGCATGTTGCTGGTTTGTGCTGGATAGCGCCGGCTCTATCACATCCGGCAACTCTGCCAACGCGCTCTTTAACGTCGCTGTCCTGTTGTTAATCGTTGGACCGATGTGGAAGCCCGTAAAGCCAGTCACAGACGGCTAAACCGGAACTAATCGCTAGAGCGGATAGTCCGCCCCCCGGCCACCCCGACCTGGTTCAGGCAACCTTCATTCCCAGAGCTTACTATTGCATCCTGGCTAGCGCTCAGCGCCCGCCCAGCGCGCAATCGCGCCTGAAGCGAGCGTGTGGTAGGGCTAAGCAATCGGCCACAGCGGTCGACAACACCTATTCATACTCTGGATCACCCCATGCGCGTCTTTCTGGTCATCGTCATTGTCGTGCTGCTCGCCGCCGCGGGCGCTCTGTTCTGGCTCACGGGCGATGCCAACCGCTTCAAGCCGCAGATCGAAGCCGAGCTCAGCCGATTGAGCGAACGAGACGTCAAACTGAATGGCGATCTGAGCTGGCAGCTCTTCCCACCCGTCACGCTGTCAGCTCGTGACATAGTTGCCAGCGATGACGAATCAGTCATCAAGGTGGGCGAACTGCAGGCCGATATCGACGCACTCAGCCTGCTGGACCCTCCAGAGGACTGGCGCATCAACAATGTCACCATCCTTAACGCCAGCCAGACAAAAGACGGCACAGAGCTGGTCGTCAGACGCGCGGAAATCGACGATTTCCGCTTCGGACAGAGCACACCCATCGCCGCCCAGGGGCGCTACACCTCAGATGGCGTCACTTATCCCTTCACCGTCCGCGGTGACGTCACCTACGACCGAGAACAGGACACGCTCGATCTTGCCAGCCGCGAGCTATCGGTCGCTGGCACCAGCGCAAACTGCGATATCAAGATTTCTGGTCTCGCACGCGAAAGCCTTGAGCCATTCAGCAAGGATGAGTTGATACCGACTGACACCTACCGACAGTACGACTGGAACGGCCGATGCCTGGTTCCCCGCTTGAACGTTGCGGACAAGACGTTCGAAGCCGTAGCGATCGACCTTGCCAACACGCGCGGCCAAGCCACCCACAAAGTCATCGTGCCCGACGTCTTCGGTGGCAGCGCTGAACTGGATATCAATGTCGATGCGCGCACCAAAGCCGTCATTTGGCTGATCAATCCAACCCTCACCGAAGTCGACAGCACCCAACTAATGATCTGGCTCGAACAGTCATTCAAGTGGGCTGCTCCGCTGGCGTTCAACGGCGAGCTGCGCGGCCGCGGTAACACCAGCGAGACGCTGCTTCGCTCTTTGGCCGGCACTACCCGTTTCGATGGTGGCAAGGGTGATATCAGCATCGCCACCATTCGGGAGCAACTCATCAAAGTGACTTCGCTCGCCGGAGACAGCACCCGCATCCAGAACTGGCCAGAGATGCTCGGCTATCAGGTGTTCAATGGCGAATGGACACTCAACGGCACGAAGTCTGCGCTCAATTTCCAATTGGACAATCTGAAGGCAACCGCCAAGGGGTTGTTCGACCCCGTCACTGAAGAGATTGATCTCGCCGTGGAGCTCACGTTCGAGCAGCTCGAAGAGTTCAACAGCTTCGATGTGAACGACTACCTCGTGAACGTCCCGATTCCCGTCCGCTGCACCGGTACAACCAACGATCCTAAGTGTCGCATCGACAGCGCCGGCGTCAGCCGATTGATAGGCCGAGTGCTATCCGGGGACGTGAACGACCCCTTGCGCGACAAGCTGGAAGAGACCATCGACAAGGAAGTGCCCGTGGAATATCGGGGCGCTGCCAATGCGCTTCTTGATATGTTGTGCGGCTCCCTGGATTCGGAACGTCGGCCACGTCAGGAACAGCCCGACGCCAACGAGATACCAACCGAACCAACTCCTGAAGAAATCTGAGACACTGCGCGCGTTGCGCCAACGGGCGTGCACAGTAGTGGGGATTCGTGACAACAAGCTTTGCTGATCGGCTGCTGCTCTGGTGGGACGACCACGGCCGCAAAGACCTGCCCTGGCAATCCGATCGCACGGCGTATCGAGTCTGGTTGTCTGAAGTCATGCTGCAGCAGACCCAGGTCGCCACGGTGCTGCCCTACTACGAACGTTTTCTTGCGCGCTTCCCAGATGTCCATCAACTAGCCAATGCCGAACAGGACGCCGTTCTGCATCAGTGGACGGGGCTCGGCTATTACTCTCGCGCTCGCAATCTTCAGCGCACGGCCCAGATCGTGAGCCGTGAATTCGCCGGAGAGTTTCCCCGCGACCAAGAAGCGCTGGAAGACTTGCCCGGGATCGGCCGCTCCACCGCCGCAGCCATCATGGCCAGCGCACACAACGAGCGCGGCGTAATTCTGGACGGCAACGTGAAACGTGTTCTCGCTCGGCTCGAGACCGTCGACGGACACGCTGCCAGCGGCGCCACGCTCAAGCGCTTGTGGGAGCACGCCGAACAGCACACTCCGTTTGAGCGGAATGCCGAATACAACCAGGCCATCATGGATCTCGGAGCGCTGGTCTGCCGGCGTAGCAAGCCCGAGTGCGGTCGGTGCCCCGCTGAATCGCTTTGCAAGGCAGCCGCAAGCAACACCGTCGATCAGTATCCACGGAAGAAGCCGAAGAAGGACAAGCCGGTTCGCCAGGCCAGCATGTTTGTGATTCGCGCACCTTCAGGAGCGGTGCTACTCGAACAACGCACCGGCAAGGGCGTCTGGCAGGGTTTATGGAACCCGCCGGAGCGCGAGTTCCAAACCAGCGCAGAGACTCTTCTGGCGGATTTGGGTCTCAATCACTCCGATTGTCTGGATATCCGGGCCGGCAGAGGCTTTCGACACACGTTCAGCCACTATCATCTCGATATCCTGCCGACCTTCATTAATGTCGAGAAGCAGCCGGTAGCAGTCTCGGAGGCAGATACGCAGCGCTGGTATCTGCCGGAAGCCAGCGGTGGCAATGAGGCTATCGGGCTGTCTGCCGTAGCCGTTAAACTGCTAAAGCTCGCCTCAAACCCAGGCCAGGAAACACTCCTATGACCCGCCTCGTGCATTGCCGAAAGTACAATGAAGAACTCGAAGGCCTCGAGCGACCACCCCTGCCCGGCGCTGCCGGCAAAGACATTTTCGAGAACGTCTCGAAGAAGGCCTGGCTCGAGTGGCAGAGCCTGCAAACCATGCTGATTAACGAAAAGCACCTCTCCTTGATTGACCCAAAAGCGAGGGCATACCTGGGCGAGCAGATGGCCAAATTTCTGAACAACGAAGAGGTCGACCGCGCTGACGGCTATGTGCCCTCGGACTCCGACGACTGAGGCTTATCGGCAGCCCAAGGCCTTCCCAAGAGAACCGGGCCTCGAGTTGACGCTGCCCCGCTACGCCGGTTTAATACGCCGCTCGCTGATCACCGCCCACCGGTGTCCCCAGCGAATGTTGGCTCTCCACCGCCGCTTCAGGCAGATGAGAGATCGCATGCGGCCAGGTAGCTCAGTTGGTAGAGCAGCGGATTGAAAATCCGCGTGTCGGCAGTTCGATTCTGCCCCTGGCCACCAACGCCGTTCGCTCCGCGAACGACGGGCGACAGTTGATCGCTCCGCGATCAACGATAGCCAACGTTCCTTTCAGCCCTGAACAGCAACAACGTTGTTCGCTCCGCGAACAACGGGCGGCAGTTGCATGCGAAGCATGCAATGAGAGCCTAGTCATTTTTGCTCCGCAAAAATGCGCGAGTGCGCTGCCCAAGCAAAGGTAATCGAGGCCGACACGCTCTGCGTGTCGTCATCGTACGCACTCTCAACTCCGTATCACTATCTACTGCCGTCCATGGCGAAAGGCCAATTGCTTCGACAATCACCTGGCCCGCCATCCGTGGCGGCCCGTCGCCCCCTCGCGGCGCAGTGCGCCGCATCGCGCATAGCGCATAGCGCGAACGGAGTCGACCCCCTGACCACCAGCGTTGATCCGCTCCGCGGATCAACGGGCGACAGGCGCTCGCTTGCGAGCTGCCAAGAGCGAAACGTCGTTCGCTCCGCGAACGACGGGCGACAGTTGATCGCTCCGCGATCAACGATAGCCGACGTACCTATCAGCCCAGAACAGCAACAGCGTCGTTCGCTCCGCGAACGATGTGCGGCAATTGATTGCGAAGCAATCAATGAGAGCAGCGATATTTATCGATCGTTCGCATCGCGAACCATCGATAAATTCGCGAGTGCGCTGCCCAAACAAAGACCACCGAAACCAACACGTTCGCCGCTTTCATCAGGAGATTGCCACGGTCAGCCTCTGGCTTCCCTCGCAAAGACGAGTGCTACGCGCGAGTGCGCTGCCCAAGCAAAGGTAATCGAGGCCGACACGCTCGGCGTGTCGTCATCGCACGCTCTCTCAACTCCGAATCACTATTTACTGCCGTCCATGGCGAAAAGCCAATTGCTTCGACAATCACCTGGCCCGCCATCCGTGGCGGCACGGCGATCTCCCAGCCGCTGCGGCATCGCGCAAAGACCCTGATCGCCACAGTCGCGTCGCTACTTCTTCCCTAAGACGAGTCTTTGGCCAATCCGCCAATATCTGTCATTCTGAGGGCACAACGCCGAGCGACTTCGGCCCCCGTCCTTTCAAGACACATTGTTGCGCAGGCCACTATTCCAGGAGCCATTCCATGAGCGAAGCCCAGATTCCTTCACAAGATCTGTCTCTCACTAACTTCAATCCGGCCAACCCCAAGCTGTTCAGCGAAGAGAAGATCTTGCCTTTCTTTGAACAAATGCGTGCCCGCGAACCCGTCCACCACTGCCCCGACAGTCCCTATGGACCGTTTTGGTCGGTCACGCGCTATGAAGACATCATGGCGGTCGACAAGAACCACGAAGAATTCTCCTCTGATGCTCGAGCCGGCGGCATTATCATCGACGATGGCAATGTCGGCGATCCTGATAGCGACTTCTTCGTCAGCAGCTTCATCACTATGGACCCTCCGGACCATGGCCCCCAGCGCAAGGCGGTCAACAAGATCGTGGCACCAAGCAGCCTGATGAACTTTGAAACCCTCATTCGCGAGCGCACCACCAAACTGCTCGATTCGCTTCCTGTCGGTGAAGAGTTTGACTGGGTTGAATCAGTATCCATCGAGCTAACCACTTTGATGCTCGCCACCTTGTTCGATTTTCCGCTTGAGGATCGCCACAAGCTCACGCGCTGGTCAGACGTATCAACCGCAGAACCCGGCTCACCCATCGTAGGTACACAAGAGGAACGAGCCGCAGAGCTCATGGAATGTCTTGAGTACTTCTCTCGCCTCAAGAAAGAACGCAGGGATGGCCCAGCGAACCTGGATCTCGTCACCATGCTTGCTCAGGACGCGGCCACAGCCGATCAACCCGACTTCAATTTTCTTGGCAACCTGATGCTTCTCATCGTTGGCGGCAACGATACGACTCGCAACACCATGAGCGGCAGCATCAACGCGTTCAATCAATATCCGGATCAACTAGACAAGCTAAAGGCTAAACCCGAGTTGCTAGGCAACATGATCTCCGAGGTTATTCGTTGGCAGACACCGCTGGCGCATATGCGCCGAACGGCGAACACAGACACCATGATCGGTAGCCAGCCCATCGCCAAAGGCGACAAAGTCGTGATGTGGTACTACTCGGGCAACCGGGACGAATCGGTGTTCGACAACGCTAACGCGTTCGACATCACTCGCAAGAACGCGCGCCAAACGATGTCCTTCGGTTTCGGACTGCACCGGTGCATGGGCATGCGGCTAGCAGAAGTACAGATGAAAGTGCTTTGGGAGGAAATACTGAAGCGTTGGGATCGCATCGAAATCACCGGTGAAGTCGAGCGTGTTGAATCAAACTTCGTGAACGGCTACACCAAAATGCCGGTTCGCATCGTCGCGTAGAGTCGCGTAGCACAGTTGTCGCAATGCCGGGTCTGTAGATACGTCGTTGCGATTCACAGTCATCGAGAGCAAAGGGTTTCTCGGGAGTGAGGAGACGCGGCGAACTCGCTTTGGTAGCTGCGCAGCCAATTTCATGAGATTGCCGCAGTCGCTTCGCTCCTTCGCAATGACGGGTCTGTAGTTTCGTCAGCTAGGCCGAGCAACTCCACCTAGTGTTGGTGCCCACCGGCGCCATGCGCATGGCCGTGCGCAAGCTCGGTTGCGGTCGCCTCGCGCACATCAACAATCTCGACGGAAAAATTGAGGGTCTTCCCAGCGAGAGGATGATTGGAATCCACATCCACGTTCTTAAGGCCCACCTTCAGCAGGACCACCTCTCGAACACCCTTATCAGTGTTCAATTGAATCGTCATCCCGGGCGCCAGGCGGCCTTTGGTTATGACGCGTTTCTTCGGAACCCGCTGAGTAGCGTCTTCGGTTCGCTCGCCGTAACCCTTCTCCGGGGGCACAACTACCTCAAAAAAGTCGCCGGCCGCCTTTCCTTCAAAAGCCTCTTCCAACCCCGGCAACATGCTGCGTTTGCCGTGCAGATAGAGGATAGGGTCCGAGGAGTGTGACTCTTCTAGCTCGTTACCCTCAACATCAGTCATTCGATAGTGGAAAGAAACAACTGCATTAGATTTAATATTCAAAAGCCCGCCCTGTTGTGAGATGAGACTTGGGGTCAGTGTAAAGGGTCAAAGTAAATGGCCTGATGTCGTGAGTTTACTCCGGTACTTTACACTGACCCCATTACTCCGATTCAGGCGTGCGTGGAGAATCTCATGACGACAGCCAAGTTTGCTTCCCTGGCCCTGTGCTCGGCGCTGCTATTGTTCGGCTGCGGCGATCCTATCGGCGCACCCTGCGACTTCACCGGCAGCGGCTTTACGGCTAGCGACAACTGCCGTCACCGTTGTCTTGAACACCGAACCATCGAATGCCCGGACGGCTCAGAGATCAAGGGCCCGAAAGTCTGTTCAGGCCGCACCCAGTGTGACCCGGGTGAATGCGGCGACGGCCAAGTTTGCTATCACGTTAGCGATCCATTCGAGAAAGACAGCTACTGCATTGAGAACACTATGTGCGGTGCTCTGGAGACCTCCGAGTTGACCGCCTGGGAAGCGGCATCAAAATCACGCTCGGATGAACTGATAAAGGCCTGGGAAGAGAAACAGACCAGGCGAACAAACGCCCCAACCAAGCCAGCCGAGCCTTTGCAGTGAGGCTGCAGGCCAGCCAACCTGGTTTGTAGCCCGGCCTCCGCGCTCGCCTAGAGAATCCCGCTCTTGTGATCCGCCCAGTAGCGATCTTTAAGCAAACGCTTGTACAGCTTACCGGTCGGCAGTCTGGGTAACTCGGCTTCAAAATCGATAGAGCGCGGGCACTTCTGCCGGGACAGGTTTGCTTGGCAGTAGGCCATCAGCTCTTCAGCAAGCTCAGCGCTTGGCTCGAGGCCGTCCAACGCCTGCACCACCGCTTTCACTTCTTCGCCAAGGTCTTCGTTCGGCACACCAAATACTGCGGCGTCGGCAACCTTGGGATGAGAAATGAGCGCGTCCTCGGTCTCCTGAGGATAGATGTTCACTCCGCCCGAAATAATCATGAAAGTGGAGCGGTCCGTCAGGTAGAGGTAGCCGTCTTTCACGTAGCCGACATCCCCGACGGTGCTCATGCTGCCGTCAGCGGACATGGATTCTTCAGTCTTCTCTTTGTTGTTGAAGTAACTGAACTCAGTGGCTGTCTCGAACCACAGCTCACCAGGTTCGCCTTCAGGGCACTCTTTGCCGTCTTCATCGAGCACATGAAGCGTGCCCAAAATGACTTTGCCGACACTGCCTTTATTCGCCAACCACTCGTGACTATCAAGCGCGGCAAAGCCTAGGCCTTCGGTCGCGCCGTAATACTCGTGGATGATCGGTCCCCACCAGTCGATCATCTGCTCTTTCACTTTGACCGGACACGGAGCGGCCGCATGAATCGCTATCTCCAGCGATGACACATCCGCGTTCGCACGCGCCTCTTCAGGCAACTTCAGCATCCGGCTGAACATCGTCGGTACGAGCTGGCTATGGCTTGGCTTGTACTGAGCCACATAGTCCAGATAAGTCTCGGGGTCGAAACGCTCCATGATCACCGCTGTCCCGCCCATCCTGAGGGTTAGCGCAACGGCCGCCTGGGGAGCAGAGTGATACAGAGGCGCTGGCGACAGATAGACCATGTCTTCCCTGTAGTGCCAAAGACCAAGCAGGAACTGGTATAGGGCCAGCGGTTCCTCCGGGGCTTGCTGCGGTAGCGGGCGCAGGATTCCTTTGGGACGGCCAGTCGTGCCCGAGGAGTACAACATCGCAACGCCAAGCGACTCATCCTCAATCGGATGGTCAGGGAAGCGTGCGACCGCCTCCTCGAATGCTTCGAACCGCGTGCCGGAGACCGGTTCTGGCAGTTCTGCACTGGCGCCACCGACAACCAGGCACAAGGCGACATCGGGACAATCAGCCAGCGCATCGGCCGCGACCGCGAGCTTATCGATCGAAACGACAACTACCTGCGACTCACTATTGTTGAGGATGTAGGCGAGCTCATCGCCTTTCAGATAGTGGTTGATGCACGTGTAATAGAGGCCGGAACGCTCACCCGCACTGGAGCACTCGAGATAGCGACTATTGTTCTCCATAAAGATGGAGAAGTGATCCAGGCGCTTGAGGCCTTGATCACGCAGAAGGTGCGCAAGACGATTCGCGCGAGCTTCAAACTCGCGATAGGTGACGGTCTCGCCGGTGCTAGCCATCACGAATGCGGCGCGATCCGGGTGCTGTACAGCGTACTTTCCTGGATACATCGTTTTCCCCTCAAGATTTCCCAACGCTGATCATAACCGCGGAAGCTCGAGTTGACTCAAGAACGCCGCACGTGAATGCTGGTCCTGAAGATACAAAAGGATGCAGCCATGAGCGAAACAGTCGAACGGCCCCAAGCCACTTTTACCAGCATGGAAAACAGCACCAAGGAAGACTGGGACATCATCGGCGGTGAGGCTGCCGAGCATTCAGCCGGCCTGCCTGATCGAGTCCTCGATCATCTGAGACTGTTGGCAGGCGACACGGGTGGCTTCCCGGTAACGCGGCTAGAGCACAGCCTGCAAACCGCCACGCGCTGTCATGATGCCGGCAAAGACGAAGAATATGTGGTGTGCGCACTGCTGCATGACATCGGCGACACGCTGGGCAGTTACAACCACGCTGACATCGCGGCAAGCATTCTCGAGCCGTTCATCAGCGAAGAGAATCACTGGATCGTTGCGCACCACGGCATATTCCAGGGCTACTACTTCTTCCAGCACATCGGCCTGGACCGCAATTTGCGTGAACAGTACCGGGACAATCCCTATTTTGAAGCCTGTGCTGAGTTCTGCCGATACGATCAAGCGGCATTCGATCCGGAATTCGTCTCAAAGCCGCTCGAGTTCTTCGAGCCGATGGTGCGACGAGTCATGGCGAAGCCCAAGAAATCGATCTACAAACGCAGCAGCGAAGCGGCCTAAGCAGAGGAGTTGAGCTGCCAACCTCCATTCGTGATGCCTCGGACAAATGAGCGCTAATACGCCATCTCTAGAACTTAGAGGCCTACCGGCACAAAAGCGCTCTCGCGAGACGTTTGACCGAATCCTTACAGAAGCCGGAGAGCTTCTGGAGGAGTCGGGGTTTGAGGCATTTACCACGAATGCGCTAGCCAGCCGATCGGGCATAGGTGTCCGGGCGATATACCGTTACTTCCCAAACAAGTTCGCGCTCGTGTGCGAACTCGCCCGCCGAGTAGAAGAACAGTGGTTTGACGAACTAGACGCGCTAGACGAAGACCAGGCTGACCGACCTTGGCCAGAGCTTTGGTCCGAGTATCTGGACCGCTACATAGAACTCACGAAGCAAACCCCCGGAGGCTTCGCGATTCTGCGAGCGATGCGCAGCTATCCTGAGTTGCGGGCCGTCGACGTGGCCATGACTCAACAGTTCGAACGGAACTTTGCTACCGCTCTGCGCGCTAGCCACCCGTTGATAACCGCCCGCGATGCCAACGCCATTGCCTCCGTTCTTCTGCAGAGCACAGTTGGTGTGGTCGACTCGGCGCTGGATGCCTCACCCGCAGCACTGAAACTGCGAATGAGCTATCTCAAACGAATGCACGCCGCTCTTCTGGACGAGGTGATCAAGCAAGCGGTCATTTGAACAATATGGAAGCTTATGCTTCCATATTCAGATGACGACATTCCATCCAAGAACGCGCCAGGGGCTCCAATGGCTTGCTGCGGCGATCATCGTAGCGATAGCGACCGGGCTTATCGGCTATCGCTTTCCAGGCTCAGATCACGCGCCTATCGTCGGCGCACTGATCTGGACCGGACGCCTCGCGTTTCTGGTATTCCTCATACCTTTATTCGCCAGCCCAATGAGAGCACTGTTCAAAAACGAATTCAGTGCTCGATTGATGCGATGGCGACGCAATGCCGGCATCGTCTACGGCGGCATCCAGAGCGTGCACCTCGTCATCGTCTGCATGATGTTTGCGCTGATGCCCGAGCCGCCAACCGAAGAAATCATGGTCATCATCGGCGCGGCCGGTCTCGCCTTGTCCATCGCCATGCTAATCACGTCGTTTCCAAGGCCAACGCGGTTCCTTGGTCCAAAACTCTGGAGATTGACTCACAAATCCGGCTTCTACGTGTTCATGACAATCTACTTCTACGACTTTGTGGTGGAGCCAATTCTGCTCGACAACCCCACTTCTCATCTGCCCTGGGCCGCGCTCACTCTGCTAGGCATGCTTGCACGGATAATTGTTATGGTTCCTGGCTCACAACGAGGGCAGACCGCCTGATGAGAAATTTCATTTTGATCGGCATCCTGACGATGCTGCTGGCTGCGTGTGCAGATTCCGAAACGACCGCCCAGACCAGCACGTCCTCCGAGGGCACATCATCCGTTGCCGAACTGGTTGATGCGGCACAGCGAATCGAGAACTCGACAGGATGGTTTGAAATCCTGAAGCTACCAAACAATGTCTATGCGCTGTGGGAGCCGGGGCACGTAGAGAAAGTGAATTCGTTCTTCGTGCTCGGCAGCGACCGAGATCTGCTTTACGACACTGGTATGGGAATCGCTCGAATCAGCCAGGCGATCGACGGTCTGCGCAAGCAGGAGAATCTGCCCACCAAGCCGATTATCGTCGTCAACAGTCACAACCATCTGGATCACAACGGCGGCAACCAGGAGTTCGATGAGATCTGGACGGTGAATGAGCCTTGGGCGATCAGACGCCTTACTTCCGGCGTACCCGGTGGCGAGGAAGGCGGCTTCGTCAGCTATTGGAACCAACTAAGAGATCACGATGGGGTTGCGCCCCCGTCAGACTTCTCACCCGACACTCACGCCATTCCGCCCTACCCGGAAGATCAGATTCGTTTTCTCGAAGACAGCGAAGAGATCGATCTAGGCGACCGGCGATTCGCCGTGATTCGCACCTTCAGCCATTCACCGGACGGGATCGCGTTATACGGTGCGCAGGAGAAGCTCTTCTTTGGTGGCGATACGTTCTACGGGCCGGAGTATCTGATCACAGACATCAACCTGCTGGCTGCCGATCTCAAGCGAATCGAGACGCTGCCGATTGAGTGGCACTACGCCTCCCACGGCGCGCAGCTCATCACCGCTATGCAGCAGGGCAAGCATCTGGCCGCCGTTTCACGCATGATCAATGGCGAGGGTGAAACCGGCTCGACCACGTTTGCCGGGTTCGAGATACCTATGCAACAACTCGACGGCGTCGCGGTATTGGTCGCCCCGGAGCTGTTGCTGTACTAAGTAACAACGAGTAGACAACAGAAGCGGCGACGCAAACACGAGGCTACCGTCATGGATCGAGCGCTGCAGATCGACATACTCAAAGAGTTGATGGAACAGCTCAACTCGGGACGCAACATCGATGCCGGCGTGCAGTACCGCATGGCCACCGATGTCTACACTAGCCCAGACATTGCCGAGCGGGAGTGGGAAACGCTTTTCCGCAATCACCCCCAGGTCATCGGCGCGACCAGCGACCTGCCAGAGACTGGCAGCTATCTAACCATCAATGACTTCGGCACGCCGGTGCTCGCCACGCGAGACAAGAACGGCGTGTTCCATGCGTTCGTCAACGCCTGTCGGCATCGGGGCGCTCAGGTCGCATCCGAGCCACGCGGCCGTCGCAACGTCTTTACCTGTCCGTTCCACGCCTGGAGCTATGCAAACTCGGGCGAACTGATTGCGATCACGGACGAGCACGACTTCGGCGCGCTCGACAAGTCCTGCAATGGTCTGATCCGCCTGCCCGCCGAGGAAAAGGCCGGGCTGCTGTGGGTGCATCCTCAGCCAAACGGTGATCTCGACGTGGCCGAGCTACTTGGAGACGAATTGCTCGCAGAGCTTGAGGCATGGAACGAAACCGAGTTTACCCACGGCGCCGACAAGACCATCGAGATGGATCTGAACTGGAAACTCGCCAGCGACACCTTCGGCGAAACCTACCACTTCGCCAAGCTGCACAAAGACACACTTGCAAAACTCTACTCGGGCAACAATCTGCACCTGAAAGAATTTGGCCGGCACCACCGTTTCGTCACGGCCTCGAGACAGATTGCCGAGCTGCGCGACCACCCTGAAGAGAGTTGGGACTACGGGGTGGGCATCGCATTTACTCTCTACTACCTGTTCCCCAACACAATCGTGATACACGGCGGCAACAGCACCCTTCTCCGCTTTTATCCCGTTCCAGGAAACCCGGGCCGCTCCATTACTCGCGTATCGATTCACGCGCCGGCGGAAGCGCTTGAGCACGAGAAGAATATCGACGCATCACAGGTTAGCTCCGAAAGCGTCTATGACGCTGGCAGCGCCGATATCGGCGCAATCGCGGGCGTCCTCGAAGTGTTCTCCAGTACCGTAGAACACGAGGACTATGTCATGGGCGAGATGCAGCAGCGCTCGGCCGAGAGCGGCGCGCTTACCCACGTCACGTTCGGGCGCAACGAGCCAGCGCTGCACCATCTACACACTTCGTTTAGAGAGGCTCTAGACCTGCCACCACTGCAGAAGATTTAGGAGCGATCTCGCAAGTTAGCGAAAATAGATGCCGTTCGCAGAGAATAGGCGGACCAGAACACGCGACAATCGTAGGGAATCGATAGACCCGGCTCTCGCCGGTATCCAGCAAATCGCGCAGAAGAGCAAATAGCTATCTCAAGAACACACAGGCAAGCCTTCCGACAGTGACAGAGCAGCCCATTCAGTCGGACGAACCGCTATCCCTGCGCATCAAGCTCGCGTTCGGTGTAGGAGCTATTGGCGAAACTGTCTACGTGGGCATGTTCAATACGTTCATCGCCATCTACTACAACCAGGCGGTGGGGCTATCTAACTCGCTTATCGGCACTGCCGTTCTACTGGCGCTGATTGGCGATGCGATCTCCGACCCGGCAATCGGCATCATCTCGGATCGTTGGCGATCTCGCCTAGGCCGACGGCACCCGTTTCTATTCTTCGCACCAATCCCTCTAGCTCTGGCACTGTGGTGCATCTTCAATCCGCCGGATCTGCTGGCAAACAAAGAAACGCTCGCCACATCAGCGGGCCAGTGGTGGCTATTCGGCTGGCTGGCTATCTGGACAATTCTCAGCAGAATATTCCTGACGCTGTACTCAATACCGCATCTCGCACTAGGCGGCGAGATCGTACGAAACCACCACGAACGCTCCCAATTGTTCAGCATCAATGCGATGTTCGGTTACGCAGCAGGTGCGCTGTTCACGTTCATTGCCTGGTCCGTTTTCCTGGCCGGCGAAACGGTGGGTGCTGATGGAATCGGTGTATCCAACCACCTGCAGGCGAAGTCCTACGGTCCGCTGGCGCTATTCGCCGGCGCGACCGTCCTGATTACGATCTTCCTGTGCGCCGCTGGCACCTTCTCCCGTATCGGCTTTCTCAGCGCCCCGGCAAAGAATCTGGAAAGACTAACGCTCCTGACATTCCTCGCGAAGATAATGGGCACGCTCAAGAACCGTAACTACCGGTTTCTACTGATCGGTTTCTTTTTCTTCATGATTTCGAGCGGGCTCTATGAGACGTTCAGCATCTTCATCGCCACCTACTTCTGGGAGCTGGGACCAGAGGAGATTCGATGGATTGCGTTGGCGGCCCTGCCTGGAGTTGTCGCCGGGGCTTACCTGTCACCAAAGCTAATGCTGCGATTCGATCGGCGGCCGGTGCTGCTGGGAGCGATAATCGGAATCGGCATTTTTTCACAGCTCGTCATCGATTTGCGTTTGATTGGCTGGTTCCCGGACAACGAGTCCACGGCGCTACTGCCCATACTGATCACAAATACGTTCTTCTTCGCCATGATGCTCGGCATCGGCAGCGTGGCCGTTCTGTCCATGCTCGGCGACATCATTGACGAGAACGAGTTGGCGACAGGCCTTCGAGAAGAAGGCCTGTTCTACTCAGCTAGAGCCTTCTTCGCAAAGATGTCTGGCTCGGTTGGCCACTTCGTCGCCGGCATCATGCTCGACCTTTTCATCAAGCTGCCGTTCGAGGCTGTGCCGGGCCAGGTCGACGAAGGCGTGATCTTCCGGCTAGGGATCGCCGCTGGGCCGATCATGGCCGTAGCGGCAACGCTATCGCTCGTTTTCTATTGGCGCTATGACCTGCCAAGACAGAAGCACGCCCACATCCTTGGGCAGCTTGAACAGCGCAGAGTCGGTTCCGAAACGGAATCTCGACCACCGATCTCTAGATGAGTTCACATCGCTGGCGGCGCGTACCGTTGCGCAAGCACACGAACAGTTAGCTGCCGGTCGGGATCTCGTTGTATGGCAAGCCTTTGTCGGCTCGCATGTCGGACGGCAGTCCGAGCACCCGTTCCGCGATGATGTTGCGCAGAATCTGATCCGTACCGCCTTCTATGCGAATGGCTGGTGAGCGCAGCAACATCGCCTGGAAACGGGCATTGCCTTCTGCGACCGCAGGATCAGTAACCAGCGAACCGAAGCCCTGAATATCCATCGCAAACTTCGCGATGTCCTGCATCATGCCGCCCACAACCAGCTTGCCGATTGAGTTTTCCGGACCCGGCACGTCGCCTTTCGATAGCGCGGTGAGCGATCGGGCAGCGGTATTTTTCAGACCAGCAGATTTGGCGTACCAGTCGGCCAGCTTAGAGCGCACGGCTGGATTATCGATGGCTCTGCCCGGGCCCATGTTCAGCGATTCAACGAGCTCACGCACTTCGGGTACGCCAGTTGCGATGCTGCCGCCGATGGCGAGCCGCTCGTTCATCAGTGTAGTGAGAGAAACCTGCCAACCGTTACCCACGTCGCCGAGCCGTTGGGCGTCCGGAATACGGACATTGTCGAAATAAACTTCGTTGAAGCCGCTCTGGCCGTTCACCTGTTTGATCGGCCGGATATCAACTCCTGGGGATTTCATATCCAGAAAGAACATGGTCAGGCCTTTGTGCTTGGCCACGGTGGGATCCGTACGCGTAATTAGAATCCCGTAATCCGAATGCTGGGCGCCAGAGGTCCAGATCTTCTGGCCATTGATTACCCAGTCATCACCGTCCTTTTCCGCCTTCGTTCGAAGCCCGGCCAGATCAGAACCCGCAACAGGCTCCGAGAACAACTGGCACCAGATTTCTTCACCACTGGCGAGTTTTGGCAGAAAGCGGCGCTTGTGATCTTCACTCGCGAAGGCGATGAGCGTCGGCCCGCACATACCCTGGCCGATGATGAACGTGCCGGAAAGCTTGCCGTAGACACCCTCTTCCTGGCTCCAGATAACACTCTGGATGGGAGTCGCTCCGCGGCCACCGTATTCGGTTGGCCATTGCAGACAGGCCCAACCACCGTCCGCCTTCTTCTTTTGCCATGACTTGGCAGCAGCTAGCGGATCTTCGCCACCCGTGTTGATGCCGCCAAAGGTGCTCGAGTTGAGCGGTCCGGCAAGATGTGCGGGCGCATTAGCCGCGATCCAGGCTCGAGCTTCGGCTCGGAACGCCGCTTCTTCTGTTGTGTCGTTGAAATCCATCGTTATCTCCTTGATCGGGTGGCTATGCAGCTTCGGGTGAGTCGCCGAGTGGCAGGGCATCGACAAGCCTGTCCTCCCAGGCTGCGAGGCCGCCGAGTTGCAGGGCCAGATAGTTCGATCGTCTGTAATACAGATGACAGTCGAATTCCCAGGTAAATCCCATACCGCCGTGCACCTGAATATTGTCTCTCGAGCAGAGCTGATAGGCCTGGGTGGCCGACACGCGGGCCGTTGCCGCTGCCAACGGCAGATCCGCAGAGTCGGACGCAAGCGCCCACGCGGCGTAGTAACAGTTGGACTCCGCGAGCTTCAGCGCAACGTACATATCAGCCATCATGTGTTTTAGCGCCTGGAAAGAGCCGATCGGACGGCCAAAGGCGAAACGCTCCTGAGCGTAACCGACTGCCATATCCAGCGCGCTTTGCGCACCACCAATCTGCTCAAAGGCAAACAACACGGCTGCTCGATCGTACAGCCGCTGCAGATTTTTCCAGCCCTGTCCGGCCTTGCCGATCAATTCGACGGGCGTCTGGTCGAAGGTCATTGTGGCCGACGCTGTCGTCGGATCGACGGTTTCAATTGCGCTACGCTGTACCGATTCGTGCCGCAGGTCCGCCAGATAGAACCCGAGCCCGTCACCTTTCCCTGCCGCAACAACGATCGCGATGTCCGCATTGAGCCCGTCCGCAACGATCAATTTGTGACCACTCAACAAGCCGTCTGAGACTTCAGCCGAGATATTGCCTTGGCTCGCTTCTTCGGTCGTCTCGTTCACTGCCAGAGTGCCGACAACCTCACCAGCCGCCAGCTTCGGCAGCCACTCGCCCTTCTGCGCTTCGCTCGCAAACTGCAATATCGCTTCGGTCGCCAGGTAAACCGACGAGGAAAACGGCGTCGGTGCGACATGAGCGCCCAGTTGCTGCGCCACCAGACACAACGTCAGATATCCGGCTTCAACACCGCCATAGCTTTCGGGTATCGAAGTACCCGGCAGGCCCATTTCTACAAGGCCCTGCCAGGCTGCTTCGGCGAACTGAGCCCGGCCTTCCAGCACATCGCGCACTACAGCAGTAGAGCAGTGATCCGACAGCAGCCGCTGCACCTGATCAGCCACCAGTTTTTCATCTTCGGAGAAATCAAAGTTCACGAGGGTTTCCTATTTCGTTCTTCAACTTGTTTGCTGTTAGCCGCTGCATCTCGAGCCTACCGACCGGTGTACACCGGATCGCGCTTTTCGAGAAAGGCCATCATTCCTTCTTTCGCATCACTGGTTCGCGAGCACATAAGCTGATTGCGATTTTCGATGGCCATCGCCGCTTCCAGCCCGGCGGCATCGATCGCCACATTCAACCCTTCTTTGGTGAGCCGAAGCCCCATGGGTGATGTGGTTAGCATTTCTTGCAGGTAGGGCTTGGCGGCTTCCGCCAGCTGATCATCTGGCACGACTTCTGAGACGAGCCCCGTGCGGAGCGCGCGGTCCGCGTGTATGAAGCGTCCCGTGAGCATGAGCTCGGATGCCACCGACGTGCCGACGAGCCTTGGCAGAAAATAGCTGGAACCCATGTCGCACGCGGACAAGCCAATCCGAATGAATGCTGCGTTCATACGAGCGCTTTCTCCTGCGATGCGAATGTCCGACGCGAGCACAAACGAGAAGCCTCCGCCACAGGCTGGGCCCTGCACCAGCGAGACAATCGGTTGCGGGCAACGGCGCATGCGAATGTAGACCTCCGCCAGGTAACCCTGAAAACCCATACCACCACCGAACGGCTGCTCGTTTCGGGTCTGGGCATCCTTAATGTCGAGGCCGGCGCAGAACGCTTTGCCAGCGCCGCGCATCACGACAATGCGCACACTCTCGTCTTCCGCGAGCGCTCCAAAATAGTCGCGTAGCTCGGTAACCATCGTAAGGCTAATGGAATTCAATGCGTCCGGCCGATTCAATGTCAGCCAGTCAACCGCGCCGTCTTTCTCTATCAGAAGTGTTTCGTATGTCGCCATGCTCTCCCCCGTGAACTCAGGCACGCCCGCATTTTATCGTTTCACCGCCTACCGAATCGACGCGAGATTCCCGATTCAATTGCCAAGTGGGAAGCTACATCAGTGCGCCACGCTGGGATGACAGCCAATTGGCGATATCTTTCCCGAGCGCTTTGGAATTGCGCCCGAGAACAGAACAAGAACTCTTGTACTCACCGAAAAGCCCGCCCATCGAATCCCGAGTGAATGTTTGGCTCGCGACACGATCGCCGTCTTTGTACAAAACCGCGGTTGCCTGCATGAATTTGGCGTGCCCGATCATCGCGCTGCCTCGGCTGACGGCATCATCGATCTCGACCATCAACACACCGCCTTCGACTGTCGTATCCAGAGATTCGACTACGTCGAATTCGAGCCCTCGCTTCTTGCCGAACTGCACCAGAAATTTGGACAGCTTCGTCCCAATATCCGTGCATTCGCTCAACACGTTGTAGGCAATGCGCGCCTGGGGTGAGTACGGGATGTCTGCTGCTACTTTAATGGGTTCCGCTGCGGAAGCTGGCATTCCGAAGGCGATACAAGCCGCAACCAGGACCAAAGGCGCGAAGCCAAATCGGCGCAGCGAGCGAGGCAGCGAGGCAGCGTTAGAATCCATGGGCGCATCTCCAACAGAGAAGGGTTGCTCGACATCGGGGATACGATAACGCAGCTCAGGTGGTCAGTCAGCGTTGACAGTCACCAACTGGCCACGATCCAGGCCCAGCCGTCCGGTGGCAACCGCACCACGCCGGATGCCGGGCACCGGCGCCAACATGAACAGATCACCGTTATGACCCAGCATCTGTCTCGGCACACCGTTAGCGCGCGCCACATCCGCGTTTGCCGCCATATGCTCGTCTTCTCCATGTACCGGTATGGCTATCGATGGAGAAACCGCGCGATACAGTTCGGCCAACTCATCCCGAGCCGGATGACCGGATGCGTGAATGGGCCTGTTACAGGTTTCGGAGCGAACAACCTCAACGCCCATTTTGTCAAAGCGATCACATAGGACAGTGACCGCCTCTTCGTTCCCCGGAATGGTCCGAGAACTCAAAATGACCGTGTCCCCGCGAGCAAGCTCCATGTCAGGGTGATTGCCCAGAGACAGCCGGTGTAAGGCAGCCCTCGGCTCTCCCTGACTCCCAGTTGCGACGGCGAGAACCTCCTCCGGCGGCAGATAGCCGAGGTGCCTGCCGTCGACCAGCGTATCAGCAGGGTCTAGCAGGCCACACGCTTTCGCGGCCGCGTGGTACTGAATGAGAGAGCGGCCGTACAGGCCGGGATAGCGACCGGATGCTCGAGCAACCCGAGCCAACGTGATCAGCCGCGCAACATTGCTCCCGAAACAACCAACCACAACTCGGCCGTTGGCCGCACCGACCACGTCGAGCAAACCGTCATACAACTCACCTTCACTCGTGCTGCGGCCGTTTTCCATGGCGTTGGTCGAATCACACACCATCGCCGCAATCGGTACGTCGAGTTGAGCTGCCAGATCCTGCGCGGATGCAGATGGCCCGACAACCGGTTGCGGATCCAGTTTCCAATCACCGGTATGAAACACAGCGCCGGCACTCGTCCGAATCAACAGCGCTTGGGATTGCGGTGTGGAGTGGGTGATGTTCAGCCAGCGGATGGAAAAACCCGCAAGCTGCTGCTCGCTACCCGGCTCGATGACAATGACCTCTGCCTTCTCAAGCAAATTCATCTCGGCCAGCTTTCGCCGCGCGAGTATGGCCGCAAAGGCCGTGGCATAGATTGGGCACCGAATGCGAGACCACAGGTGTGCGACAGCACCGACGTGATCTTCATGCGCATGAGTGATCAACAAACCGACGAGCGACTCTCGCCTCTGCTCGATGAAGTCCGGATCTGGCATCTGCACATGCGGCGCGGTCTCTCCTGGCCGGGCGAAGGTAATCCCGCAATCCACCATCAACCAGCGACCGTCATGGCCATAAAGGTTCATGTTCATCCCGATCTCGCCGCAGCCGCCGAGCGGCAGCAACCAGAGGTCATCAACATCTGGCGTCATTGGCCAAGCCGAAGGCTGAACGAGTCGCGGATTGCAGTCATGTTTGAAGCCAGTAAATTCGAGGCGAGAGAGGGTGACAGATTCCCGCGGCTATAGCCCGGCTGTGCGCATCGATAGTGTGGAATCGTTACAACACAAAGCCCAGCAAGCGCTGCCAGAACCAGAAACCGGCCAACAGCCCAGCGAACGACGCGACTGACCGACGCACCATCAGGTCAATGGCTCGGAAACGCCGAACAACTGCCAGCACTGTGAGCAGGAGAGCGACAAACACGAGCTGGCCAAGCTCAACGCCAACATTGAATGCAAAGAGCGCCGCCGCGCGATCATCCTGAGGCAACCCGATATCCGACAGCACCGAGGCAAATCCGAAGCCGTGCAACAGCCCGAAGATGAGCGCGACAACACCCGGGAAACGCCAGGCGAGGGTGTCGCCTCGACTGCGAAAGAGCCCCACCGCCAGAAACAGAATGCTGAGCGCGATCACCGCCTCGGTTGGCGCGATTGGCGGGTTGAGCACCGAGAACGTCGCTGCCGACAGGGTTATCGAGTGCGCAATGGTGAACCCGGTAATCGCAAGAACAAGCTTGCGCAGGCTGCCGGCCAGAAACACCAGACAGGCGACAAACAGAAGATGATCGAAGCCGGATGCAATGTGGGACACACCCAGCCATGCGTATTGGGAGAAGGTGCTTAGCAAGCCTCGCTGGCTCGCAAGCGCGATTGACGACTGGTCCGGCGGCGCGCTAATGATGCGCGCTTCTCGCCCGTCTGAAGGTTGCCACCGCACGAGCGTAGCGAGGGACGGATTGCCGCCCGCGTAGCGAATGCCGATTGGGCCGAGAGTCCCCCCCCGTTCACATCGGTAGAGCACCGCATCCGAGCTGAACCGGGGTTGGGATTGGATTCTTCCCGATCCAGCTCGGTCGCCACTCACAGGGTCACAACCTTCCAGGGTCACAACCGGAAGGTTGCGCGCGTCAATGGAGGGCGGGGCTTTCCAGGCAAGCGAGTAGCTGTCCGAATCCAGTTGCACGAGCTCGATGTAGAGCGGGCGTGAATCATGTGCACTCGCCGTCTCGCCAAAAAGTAACGTGGCCAGCAGGAGCGCGCTGAACGCCCTGATCCGAGAAGCCACCGTCACGTGCCTGCGGAATCCATGAGCTCCGCCGATATCTCCACAGTGAAGCGAGACACAATCGCATCAGCAAACTCGCTGCGGTTCGTTTGCGCGCGCTCGGCAAGTAAGTCCCTGCGCACCCTGGGGAGTACGCTCGCAAGCTCAGCCTGCCGCGCAGACTCCCGCGCCGCGATGAAGACCGCGTGGTACCCGTTGGAGGATTCAACAGGCCCAAGCCAGGCACCTTGTTCCGTCGAGACGGAAAAAATCTTCGCCGAGAAATCAGCACCGAAATGATCCTCAACCTCCTCCGCGGTCCTCTCAACGTAGTTGTTCTGGTAGACGAAACGCTCACCTACCGAGATGCCATCAGCAAAGCCCGCCTGCTGCGCATTGAGCGAATCTCGCGCTTCAATCGCGAGTTGCTTGGCTTCGGCTGCAGGTCGCGAGGAGCTTGAGAAGAAAACGTGGGTAAACGTTGCGTTAGCCGGTTGCGCATAGCGATCGGCATTGGCGGCAAAATAGCTGGCTAGCGCCTGTGCACCCGGCTCGCCACTCGGCCCGTCTACGCCTTCGGCCATGAAATCCATTTTCTGAACGAGGCGGCGGCGAATAACGTAGTCATCGGATTCAAGGCCGAAGTCGATTGCCGCTCGATACAGCGCCTCTTCTCGAACATAGTCGCTAATGAGATCGCCCCGCTGCTGCTCAGACATCGCATCCAGCTGCTGACTTACGCGCTGCTCGTCAAAAAGACGGGAGCGATAGGAGATAAATTCTTCGAGCCGTTGTCGATCGACGACAATCGTTTTGGAATCGAGGGCAGCCTCTGACTCGTTCTCCGGTTGAACCCAGGCATAAAGCAGGTAGACCAGCAGGCTTGCGATCAGGAAGAAAAAGAGCGGGTCTCGCAGCCAACCAGCGAGCCCTTCCGGGCTCTCGTCTGTAGTCAAGGAGCAACGCTCAAGGCGTATACCAGATAGGGGAGGTATAGGCGCGATCCTGGATAGCGCGCGGCACTTCATCGGGCAGTTCCACGTCGAAGTATGCCGCGTCGATTGTGGTCCAGCGCGGGCGCGGGATCTCCAGAACACGAGCGTAGTAGAACGCCCTCTGCTTCGGATCAAAATCCGGGTCTTGCCAAACCGTTGCCAGATCAGCACCGCCGATAGCGTTCGTGTAGGTGGCTTTCGCAACGTCTACGGTAGACCCAACGGCCGGCAGCTTGCCCGATTCAGGATCAATCTCTCGACTGCCAGACCAGACCACGTCATAAACCTTTTCTTCAAGCGAGCCGTCACGCTCAAGCCAGCCTTTCACGATCTGCACTCGATCCAGGTTTGCGCCATCAGGGTCCTTGCTGGCGACCACCATGAACGACGGTGCTCGGTCTTTAGGTCCACGAGTCAGGTCGCCACCCATCGGTACGCCGGAGCGGTAGGCTGTATCGAGATACGCCGGCGAGTTCACGTCATCCGCCTCGTATTCCCAGCCGCCGAAAAAGCGAACCCGGATTCGCGAACCGGTTGTCGCATAGACTTCCCGACGCTTCATCG
>CAYGQC010000023.1:28549-36854 GCA_964351875.1 uncultured Pseudomonadales bacterium | reverse complement strand
TCGTTGAGATGTTCGTCGGTGTCGGTGCATCGCGAGTGCGAGACATGTTCGAGCAAGCCAAGAAGCAGGCTCCCTGCATCATCTTCATCGACGAGATTGATGCGGTTGGTCGGCATCGTGGTGCCGGTCTTGGTGGTGGTCACGACGAGCGCGAGCAGACACTGAATCAACTTCTCGTCGAGATGGATGGATTTGAGCCAAACGATGGGATCATTGTTATCGCGGCGACAAACCGCCCCGATGTCCTTGACCCGGCATTGCTGCGGCCCGGCCGGTTTGACCGACAGGTAGTCGTGGGCCTGCCGGACATCCGAGGTCGCGAGCAGATACTGAAAGTTCACACGCGCAAAGTCCCCATCTCCGATGATGTGGACCCGGCGGTTATCGCCCGAGGCACCCCGGGTTTCTCGGGCGCGGACCTGGCTAACCTGGTCAACGAAGCCGCGCTATTTGCCGCGCGAGCCGGTAAGCGTCTGGTTGAGCAGGTCGAATTCGAAAAGGCCAAAGACAAGATCATGATGGGCACGGAACGGCGCTCGATGATCATGTCCGAGAGTGAAAAGCGTACAACCGCGTTCCACGAGGCGGGGCATGCCATTGTCGGCTTCCTGATGCCGGACCATGACCCGGTCTACAAGGTCAGCATCATGCCGCGCGGTCGGGCGTTGGGTGTGACGATGTATCTGCCGGAAGAGGATCGCTACAGCCAGTCCAAGCAAGCGCTGCTCAGCCGCATCTGCTCGCTGTTTGGCGGCCGAATTGCTGAGGAAATGATTCTCGGCCCTGATGGCGTCACAACGGGCGCATCCAACGACATTGAAGTCGCCACAAACCTTGCTCGGAGTATGGTCACCAAATGGGGGCTTTCCGAGAGTCTGGGCCCGCTTAAATACGACGACGAAGAAGGCGAAGTGTTCCTGGGTATGTCGGCTGGTGGCCGGCCCAAGGCAATCTCTCCGGATACGGCGCGTCAGATTGACCTCGAAGTCCGCGACATTATCGATCGCTGCTACAAGCGATCGACGGAGATGTTGGAAGAGAATACGGACAAGCTGAAAGCGATGGCCGATGCGCTCATTGAGTACGAAACGATCGATGCTGACCAGATCGGGGATATCTTGGCTGGCGCGACGCCGCGTGCGCCGAAGCGTGCGGAAGAAAAGCCGAAAAGCGATGACTCGTCGGATAAGGGTGATGAGCCAGATGCGATCGGCCCGCCTGCTGAAGAAACCTAGCAGGTATAGCGGGGCCGATTTCTGGCCTCGCTCTCGTGGCGATCATCGCTGCACCGAACACGTACAGCACATCGCTTGCCGGGATTCTTTGCTGCATTCGTCTCGATCTCGGCCGAACCTCGTGGTCCCAGTCTCAAGCCTTATCCTTTGCTCCGTGATCTGCGGAAAGCTCGCCGGTGACTAGCGTACCTGGCAGCGATTCTGCACCCGCAAGCGCAGCGGTGCTTCATTGCCGGGATCGTCGCATCGTGTTCGATCGGCCAAGGGTGATGGGCATTATCAATGTCACTCCGGATTCGTTCTCTGATGGCGGCAGGTTTGCAGAATCGGCTGGCGGCGCGATCAATCTCGATGGCGTGCTGGCGTCCGCGCGGCAGATGATTGAAGACGGGGTTGATGTGATCGATGTGGGTGGTGAATCCACCCGCCCCGGTGCGCAGGCCGTCTCTACTGATGAGGAGCTTGCGCGCGTTGTACCGGTGGTTGAGGCGCTTGCACCCCTCGACGTCACGGTTTCGGTCGATACCAGCAAAGCCTCGGTTGCCCATGCCGCGCTCGCGGCCGGCGCGCATATTGTCAATGACGTAACCGGTGCTGCTGATCCGGCCATGCTGCGCCTTGTTGCGAATCACGCTGATCGTCCGGGCTTGATACTCATGCATATGCAGGGTGAGCCCCGATCCATGCAGAACGACCCGCGCTACGAGGATGTGCTTGCGCAGGTCAGTAGCTTTCTTCAGCGGCGCGCTGTTGCGGCCCAAAATCTCGGCATTGAATCCAATCGGCTCATGCTCGATCCCGGCATCGGCTTCGGCAAGGCGCTCGAGCACAATCTGCGGCTCTTGCAAAACCTCGGTCAAATATCGCCGATGGGGATGCCGCTGCTCGTCGGAGCGTCCCGAAAGCGTATGATTGGCGATCTGACCGGTCGTTCAGTCAATCAGAGGCTGGCAGGCAGCCTGACGGTTGCGTTGCATGCAGCCAGCTTTGCTCCGGTTATACCGTTGATGGTTAGGGTCCACGATGTTCGGGAAACTGTGGACGCGTTCAAGGTCTGGCGGGCGCTGCACTCGGTACAGTGACCGGTGATGGATCGCCCGGCACAGCCGGTTTGCGCAAATGGACAGCACACGGGGAATCGTCATGTCGGCAAGCAACAGCGTCAGCCGCAAATACTTTGGTACAGATGGCATACGAGGTCGAGTCGGGCAGCACCCGATCACGCCGGATTTCTGGCTTCGCCTGGGTTGGGCGACCGGACGGGTATTTGCCTCCAAAGGTAGAGCGCATGTCGTGATCGGCAAAGACACGCGTATCTCGGGCTACATGCTCGAATCCGTACTCGAGAGCGGACTGGCCGCAGCCGGTGCCAACGTTTCACTGCTCGGGCCGATGCCAACGCCAGCAGTTGCCTACCTGACGCGAACGTTGCGTGCGAACGCCGGCATCGTAATCAGCGCCTCGCACAACCCCTACTTCGATAACGGCATCAAGTTCTTTGATGGCGACGGTAACAAGCTGCCCGACTCGGTGGAGCTTGAGATAGAGGCGGAGCTCGACAAGACCATGAGCTGCGTCGAGTCCGATCAGCTTGGTAAAGCCCAGCGTTTGCCCGACGCGCGGGGACGATACATTGAGTTCTGTAAAGCGACAGTGTCCAGGGGCTTCTCCCTGCGCGGGCTGCGCGTTGCCATTGACTGTGCAAATGGCGCTACTTACCACGTCGCGCCTCGGGTCTTCGAGGAGCTTGGTGCTGATGTAATACCCATCGGCGTGTCGCCTGATGGCGTCAATATCAATCACCAGTGCGGCTCCACATACCCGGGCGCATTGATCGACGCGGTGCGTGAGTATCGTGCGGACCTCGGCATCGCTTTTGACGGCGACGGTGATCGCGTGGTCATGGTCGATCATAACGGCGAAGTCATCGATGGTGATGACCTTATCTACATCATCGCTCGTCACCGGCAAGCGGCCGGTACCCTTCAGGGTGGCGTCGTGGGCACGGTGATGACCAATTTTGGTCTGGAGAAACAACTTCAGGCCCACAACATTCCATTCTGTCGCGCCCAGGTGGGTGATCGTTACGTACTTGAGCAGCTACGCAGTCGTGACTGGCAGATTGGCGGCGAAGCCTCGGGCCACGTGCTCTGTCTGGACTTGACGACAACGGGCGACGCGATCGTTGCAGCGTTGCAGGTGCTGGTCGCGTTGGTCGAAACGGGCTCCAGTCTGGCTGAGCTTTGCTCGGGCGTTGAGAAAATGCCGCAGACCATGATTAACGTAAAAGTGGCTGATCCTTCGTCGGTAGCCGATAACGCAACGATTCGAGAATCGGTCAGTGACGTTGAGTCCCAGCTCGCCGGCAGGGGCCGCGTTCTCATCCGGGCATCGGGAACGGAACCCGTGGTCCGCGTCATGGTAGAGGGCGAGAATGGCGCGGAAGTTGCCGATTTTGCCCGCCAACTCGCCCACGTCGTTGAAACCGAAGCGGCCGACGGGCCGGTCGACGTCCTGGCCGCTCGTCGATAGCGCTTAAGTCAGTTAGCTCACGTAGAACGCGCCCCAACCTGGGCGGCGTGACATTCCCGCAGCACTTCCTTAACATTGCGCGCCCTTCGAGCCTGGGACGTGCATGTTGCAGCGTTTGATTGTTGCCGGAAACTGGAAGATGCATGGCGATCGAGCCATGGTAGAGGGCTATGCTCAGGATCTGGCTGCCTTTGCTCTGGGCCATGATTCGAGCGAGATTGGCGTTTGGCTGTTTCCGCCGGCGCCTTACCTTCGCCTTCTATCCGATGCCTTGGATGAGGCGGGCTCGGTGGGAGTGAAGGTTGGGGCGCAGAATGTGCACCAGGCGATTAGCGGCGCCTTTACCGGCGAAATGTCGGCGGCTATGGCGGCGGATTGTGGTGCTGAGCTGGTCCTTGTTGGGCATTCTGAGCGCCGAACGCTGTTCGGCGATTCGGACGATGTGGTGGCTGCGAAAGCGAGGGCCGTCTTGGACGCTGGCCTGGTGCCGGTCATCTGTGTCGGCGAATCGCTGGAGGAACGGCGCAATGGCGATGCGATGGCGCGGGTGTGCGCGCAGCTCGAGCCAGTACTGCTGAGTTTGACGGTGAGTGAAATTGAAGGCGCGATTCTGGCTTACGAGCCAGTCTGGGCCATCGGAACGGGCGAGACGGCGACGCCTGATATTGCCCAGCAAATGCACGCAGCTATAAGCGAGCATTTGCGAGCAAGGGGCATACGCAACCGGCCGCCCATTTTGTATGGCGGTAGCGTTAAGGCCAGCAACGCAGGGCAACTGTTCGCCCAGCCGGATATCGACGGCGCACTTGTTGGCGGCGCGTCGCTTGCGGTTGCAGATTTCGCGGGGATTGTCGCCGCGGCGAAAACGAATTGAGAGCGAGCTGAGACAGCTCGCCAGAAACGCGAAGAACGCGAGAAACGTAAATCAGGTAATTCAGGTGCAGCGGGTAGCCATTGCATCATGACGGTCGGGAAGACGCAGATGACCATCGAGACTCTGGAATCCATATTGCTGGCTGCGCTCGTCGCGGACGCCATCGCTCTGGCGGTGCTGATCATGCTGCAACAGGGTAAAGGCGCTGACGTAGGCGCTGCCTTTGGCAGTGGAGCGTCGAACACGGTGTTTGGTAGTGCTGGCACTGGCTCCGCACTGACGCGCGCGACCACCTGGCTTGCTATCGGCTTCTTCGCGATTGCATTCGGGCTGGCCTACACAGCCAAAGAGCGGGCAACCTCGGGCCCGAACCTGAATTTACCGGATCTTCCGGTCATTGAAACGCCTTCACAGGTCGATAGCTCAATTCCTGAGTTGACTGACGATCAGGAAGGTGTAGATTCCGATCTCCCCGACGTCTAGCCAGACGTGGGAGCTGCTTGCCGAAGTGGTGGAATTGGTAGACACGCTACCTTGAGGGGGTAGTGCTCTTACGGGCGTGCGAGTTCGAGTCTCGCCTTCGGCACCATATTTTCCGAGACTGATCTAAGAGAGCCTGCGAGAGTTCTCGCCCGCGGGCGCTCGCTGGTCTTCTTGCCCATGCGCGGCGTCTGATCGCGTATACCCCAAGCCTCTCGCCCCCATGCTAGTTGGGCTGTTCCGGCTTGCGCTGTGCAGCATTGCCGGGCGCTCGCGCTGCGCTACCGACGAACCTGCGGCTAGATTTGCTTTTACCTCTCAAGGCACTGGCACAACGGCAAAAGCCTCTATACAATGCGCGACCTGCCAGTGCGGGGTGGAGCAGTCTGGTAGCTCGTCGGGCTCATAACCCGAAGGTCGCATGGTTCAAATCCTGCCCCCGCTACCAACGCACGAAGGCCCCTTAATAGGGGCCTTTTGTTAGGCACCGAACGGTCGAGGTTGTCACGGATTGCGCAGTTCTTTTCAGAGCAGCGCGCCAGACGAAAGTCAGCAGCCCTTACCAGTGAAAAGCAGCGGTTTTCGTTGCTGCCGTTCGGAACATAGCGGCGTCTTCCTATGCGGTGCTCAAGGCATTTGCGGTCGGTGGGCGCCGATGTGAAGTGGGCGTTATGCCCATTTTTTGTTTGTGTCGTCAGTTTTAAAACTCAACGACGAGAAAGCGCGAAGCGCCGGGTGAGGCCTGAGTTTGAATCGCCGGGAGCGAGAAATCGAAGAGCTGATCAGCGACACGGTTGCGTCGCTGGACTGCACGGTATGGGGCGTCGAATACAACCCCAGCAACAAGCGTGCGGCCATGCGTATCTACATTGATCGCGAAGACGGCATCGGGATCGAACACTGCGAGCAGGTTAGTCGGCACGTGAGCGACCTGCTGGATGTCGCGGATATCGTGTCCGATGCCTATCGCCTGGAAGTGTCTTCTCCTGGCTTTGATCGGGTGCTGTTCAAGCCTGAGCAGTACGAGGCCTACGTGGGTTCACAGGTCGATATCCGCCTCAATGTGCCCTTTGATGGCCGCCGCCGTTTTCTAGGCGTGCTTGCAGGGGTTGAGGATGGGCAGGCGGTTGTCCAGGTAGACGGCGAGGAGTTCGTCTTGCCGATTGAGGGAATACAGCGAGCGCGCATTGTTCCAGTGTTTGAGTGACGCCCTGATGGGCGTCGCCAGACAAGCAGTACGAGGAACGTGCGACGAGATGATTGTTCGGGGTTTCAGACGCTGGTGCGTGTGATGCCTGGGTAGTTGCAGAACTGGATGAGTGCCGGCGAGCGCCGGTTCCGGCCGGTCGAGAGGAAGAGTGAGATGGGTAAAGAAATTCTGCAGGTCATTGAATCGGTATCTCTGGAGAAGAATGTCTCCTCGGAGATCATCATTGATGCGCTGGAAGTGGCGCTCGCGTCAGCGACAAAGAAGCGTTATCACGAAGAGGCCGAGTTTCAGGTCAAAATCGACCGCGCAACCGGTGAATACGACACCCATCGGGTTTGGGAAATCGTTGAGCCCGGCGAGCTCGAGATCGAATACACCCCGACCGCTCATATCAGTGTGCATTCGGAGCAGGCAAAGGAACTTGGCCTGGGTGTTGGGGAGTTCCATCGCATCCCCGTCGATTCCGTAGACTTCGGACGAATTGCCGCGCAGACCGCCAAGCAGGTTATTTTCCAGAAAGTCCGCGAGGCCGAGCGGGCGCGCGTTGTCGCCGAGTATGAGCCGCAAATTGGCAAGCTCATCAGCGGCACCGTAAAGAAAGTCGGGCGCGATAACGTCATCGTCGATCTTGGCAACAATGCCGAAGGAATACTGCTGCGAGAGCATCTGATTCCGCGCGAGAACTTCCGTATCAACGATCGTTTGCGCGCGATACTCCTCGAGATACGCCCGGAAATGCGTGGGCCGCAGCTCATCCTGACGCGTACATCGCCGAAGGTGCTCATCGAGCTGTTCAAAATTGAGGTGCCGGAAATCGCTGAGGACATCATCGAGATACGGGGCGCCGCGCGCGATCCGGGTTCTCGGGCGAAGATCGCCGTAATGACCAACGACGGCCGCATTGATCCGGTCGGCGCCTGTGTCGGCATGCGGGGTTCTCGAGTCCAGGCAGTCTCCGGTGAGCTGGCGGGCGAGCGTATCGATATCGTGCTTTGGCACGACAACATCGCTCAACTCGCGATCAACGCGATGGCGCCTGCGGAGGTGGAATCGATTGTCCTCGACGAAGATGCGAACTCGATGGACATCGCAGTCGAAGAAGACAACCTGGCCCAGGCCATCGGTCGCGGCGGTCAGAACGTTCGCCTGGCGTCCGAGCTGACCGGCTGGACCCTGAACATCATGACCATTGGCGAGCAGGTCGCGAAGCAGGAAGAAGAGGCTGAAAAGCTGATGGTCCTGTTCAAGGAAGCCCTCGATATCGATGAGGATGTTGCTGGCGCGCTGGTGGAAGAGGGCTTCACGTCCCTCGAAGAAGTCGCCTATGTGCCCATGGAAGAGATGGTCAGCATTGAAGGCTTCGATGAAGAGATTGTTGAAGAGCTGCGTAATCGTGCGAAAGACGCATTGTTGACGCGAGCGATTGCAGATGAGGAATCTCTGGGTGGCAATCGGCCCCAGGAAGACCTGCTGGAAATGGATGGCATGACTCAGGAGCTGGCCTATTCACTGGCCCGCAACGGAGTGTGCAGCATGGAAGATCTCGCGGAACTGTCGGTCGGTGACCTCACCGAATACGTCAGCGAGCTCTCTGAAGAACAAGCCGCCGAACTGATCATGACCGCGCGTGCGCCATGGTTCGAAGAAGCAGCGGGCGACGAGTAGGGCAGAGCAAAGAGGAAGACGTATGTCAGACGTCACAGTACAACAGTTGGCGGAGACCGTTGGCGTGCCAGCGGACCGTTTGCTCAAGCAGATGAAAGAAGCTGGCCTGAGCCACGGCAGCGAAACAGATAGCGTTTCTGAAGAAGAGAAGCGAACGCTGCTGGAGCACCTGCGTGGGGAGCGCACAGCGCCGAGCAAGATCACGCTCAAGCGCAAGCAGAAGTCGACCGTCAGCGCAGGCGCGCGGGGCAGCAACAAGAAGGTAAACATCGAGGTTCGCCGCAAGCGCACCTACGTAAAGCGTGAGCC
>CAYGQC010000023.1:25341-28539 GCA_964351875.1 uncultured Pseudomonadales bacterium | reverse complement strand
AACCAGTGCCCGAACCCGAACCTGAGCCGGAGCCAGAGCCGGAACCAGCTCCTGAAGCGCCGTCGGTAGCAGTTGCGCGCCCGGTAAGAAAAGGTGCGGCGCAAGTCGAAGCGGAGCGAATCCGTGAAGAAGAGGCGCGCCGGGCGGCAGGGCAAACGGAAAGTCGTCGCCAGGAGCTTGTGCAGCGGGAAGAAACCGAGCGCAAGCGCCAGGAAATTGCCCAGCAGCGTGAAGCAGAAGCGGCCAAAGCTAAGGCAGCGGCTGAAGCGGCTGCTCGCCAACCGTCGCCGGAGGAAGCTGCTAAAGCCGCGGCCACGGAAGCGACCCTCGCCTCCCAGCAGGACGCCAAATCAGGTGCGAAGGGCTCTGCGCCGTCACGCCGTGGCAAAGACAAGCCGGCACGGGGCGGACGCCGAGATGGTGGTGGACGTCGCCGGGAGCTGTCTCTGAAAGAGGCTCGCCGTCCCCGTCGCAAGGCTATCCAGATTGATACTCACGGTGGCGAGTTCTCACGTCCAACCGAAGTGGTAGCGCGGGAAATCGAAGTTCCAGAGATGATTTCTGTGGGCGACCTTGCCCAGCGCATGAGCATCAAGGCTGGCGAGATCATCAAGACGCTGATGGGTCTTGGCGTCATGGCTACCATCAACCAGACCATTGATCAGGATACGGCGACACTTGTAGTCGAAGAGTTAGGCCATACGCCCAAGCCGGTTTCCGACGATGCGATTGAGCAAGAGCTCGTCGAGTCAATGGCCGTTGAAGGCGACGCCGTAACGCGTTCGCCTGTGGTGACGGTTATGGGCCACGTCGATCACGGCAAAACCTCGCTTCTCGACTACATTCGCAAAGCGCGCGTCGTCTCAGGCGAAGCGGGTGGCATTACGCAGCACATCGGCGCCTACAGCGTAGACACCGACAGCGGCAAGATTGCATTCATCGATACGCCGGGACACGCAGCGTTCACCGCAATGCGCGCGCGCGGCGCGAAGACCACAGATATTGTGATCCTGGTTGTCGCGGCAGATGACGGTGTGATGCCCCAGACAGAAGAGGCGGTGCAACATGCTCGAGCGGCCGACGTGCCGATGATCGTCGCAATAAACAAGTGCGATCTTGAAGGCGCGGACCCGACACGAGTTCGCAACGAGCTGTCAGCGCTTGGCGTCGCGCCGGAAAACTTCGGTGGCGATACGCAGTTTGTCGAAGTGTCAGCGATTACCGGACAGGGCATAGATGAGCTGCTCGAGGCCATCAACCTTCAGGCAGAATTGTTGGAGCTCGAAGCTGTTCCAGAGGCATCCGGTCGAGGCACCGTTCTCGAGTCGAAACTCGATCGTGGCCGTGGTCCGGTCGCGACCGTGCTCGTTCAAAACGGTACCCTGCGACAGGGCGACATATTGATCGCAGGCGAATCAACCGGCCGTGTTCGCGCCATGATTAACGATCGTGGCGAGCAGGTGCAAGAAGCTGGTCCGTCAACGCCGGTGGAGATTCTGGGTCTTGGTGGCACACCCGCAGCGGGTGACGAATTCTCGGTTGCCGCGGATGAGCGCAAGGCACGTGAAGTTGCCGATTTCCGTCGCTCGCGAAGCAACGAGCAGCGTCAAGCGCTGCAGCAGGCGGCGAAGCTCGAGAACATGTTCAGCAATCTCGCGGATGGCCAAAAGCCAACGCTGAAGCTGGTGTTGAAGGCGGACGTGCGTGGCTCGCTCGAAGCGATAACTCAAGCCATTGCCGAAATTGGCAACGACGAAGTTTCGGCCAATATCCTCGGATCTGGCGTCGGTGGTATTACCGAATCCGATGCCACCATGGCTCTGACCTACGGCGCGGCGGTATTCGGCTTTAACGTTCGGGCTGACACTGCGGCGAAGAAGCTCATCGAGCGCGAAGGTCTCGATTTGCGCTACTACAGCGTGATCTACGAGCTGCTCGATGACGTGAAGGCAGTCCTGTCGGGGATGCTCGCGCCAGAGATACGGGAAGAGATTATCGGCATTGCGGAAGTGCGGGACGTATTCCGCTCGCCCAAGCTTGGCGCGATCGCAGGTTGCATGGTCACCCAGGGCAACGTGTTCCGTAACAAGCCGATTCGGGTTCTGCGCGACAACGTCGTGATCTACGAAGGCGAGCTGGAATCGCTGCGCCGTTTCAAGGACGACGTTAGCGACGTTCGCAACGGTATGGAGTGCGGTATCGGTGTCCGCAACTACAACGATGTCCGACCTGGCGATCAGATCGAAGTGTTTGATACCAAAGAGGTCGCTCGCGAACTTTAGTCGTGAGAGATTACGGACGTGAACTCAAGGTTGCCGACTTCATTCGCGAGGAACTCGCGGATATCGTCACGCGCAAAATGCGCGACCCACGGGTGAGTCTGCTTGCGATCAACGAGGTCAAGGTCAGCCGGGATTTGAGCTGGGCGGACGTCTACGTTACCGCTGTAGGGTGCGAAGGAGACGCTCGCGAGGAGCTAATCGAAGTACTACGCGGCGCCGCCGGCTTTCTGCGTACTGAAATCGCGCAACGACATACCATGCGGACGACACCACGCCTGAGATTTCACTACGACATTGTCGCGGAAACTGGCCCCGCCCTGGAGCAGTTGATCGAGCGTGCCGTTGCAGAGGACGACGACCGCCGACCGGATGACGTCCCGGGTCCGGATTCGGATTCGGATTCGGAGACAACCAAATGAGTCGGCGTCGAAAGGGACGCCCGATCAATGGGCTATTAGTTGTCGACAAACCGAAAGGCATGAGCTCGAACGACGCCGTGCAGCGTGCCAAGCGCTTGTTTGGTGCTGCCAAGGTTGGTCATACCGGAAGCCTTGATCCGCTTGCGACCGGCGTATTGCCTCTGTGTTTTGGTGAGGCCACCAAGTTCTCCCAGTACTTGTTGTCTTCGGAGAAAACGTACTGGGTGCGTATTCGTCTTGGCGAGCGCACAGATACGTCAGATTCGGAAGGCGAAATCATTAGCACGCGCTCAACGGATGGCATCACTTCCAAAGACGTGGAGCGAGAACTCGATGCTTTTCGTGGCGACATAATGCAGGTGCCATCCATGTTCTCGGCGCTTAAGCACAACGGCCAGCCGCTCTACAAACTCGCGCGTCAGGGCATTGAAGTCGAACGAGAAGCGCGGGCCATCAGCGTTTTTCGCAACGATCTGCTTAGCCACGACGGCGACGAT
>CAYGQC010000023.1:12114-25331 GCA_964351875.1 uncultured Pseudomonadales bacterium | reverse complement strand
GGATGAATCCAGCGCTTTCTACGTTCGCCAGGGACAGCCGGTATTGGTGCCGAAAGCGCCGAGTGAAGGCTGGGTTCAGCTGATTGCAGAAGATGCGAGCAGTAGCTTCCTGGGTGTAGGAGAGGTTCTCGACGACGGGCGAATAGCGCCCCGTCGTCTTGTAGTTTGAACGCCGATGGCTGTAAACATGCGCGGTCAGTCGGTTTGCGAAATGGCATGTTAATCAGGAGATGGAAATGGCACTCACTGCCGAACAGAAAGACGAGATCAAAAAGCAGTACCAGCAATCTGAAGGCGACACAGGCTCGCCGGAAGTGCAGGTTGCGCTGCTTACTCACAATATCAATACGCTCCAGGATCACTTCAAGGAGCACAAGAAAGATCATCACTCACGTCGCGGACTGATTCGTATGGTGAATCAGCGACGAAAGCTGCTGGACTATTTGAAGTCCAAGAATACCGAACGTTACGCCGAGCTGATTAAAAGCCTGGGCCTGCGTCGTTAACACAGCTTAACGTTGGCGCAGTCGAGTTGAAGCTCGTCTGACGCCAGCGTGAAATATTGAAGGTCGTTAAGCAGGAAATAGGTCCTGCCTTAAAGGAGAAGGTAATTTGAATCCGATATCGAAGACATTCACATTCGGGGGCCAGCAGGTCACCCTGGAAACAAACAAGATTGCCAAGCAGGCAAGTGGCTCAGTTATGGCCACCATGGGCGACGTTGTTGTTCTGTGCACTGTGGTTGCCGCCAAGGAAGCGCGGCCTGGTCAGGCGTTCTTTCCACTGACCGTCAACTACCAGGAAAAGACCTACGCTGCCGGTAAGATCCCTGGCGGTTTCTTCCGTCGCGAAGGACGGCCTTCCGAGAAAGAAACGCTGACGTGTCGTTTGATTGACCGTCCTTTGCGTCCGCTGTTTCCCAAAGGCTTCCTCAATGAGGTGCAAGTGATCTGTACGGTCATGTCGACCGACAAAGACCAGGATCCGGACATCATCTCGATGATTGGCGCATCTGCTGCACTTTCTATTTCCGGCGTGCCATTCGCGGGCCCTATCGCCGGTGCTCGCATCGGTTTCAAGGACGGTGAGTACCTGGTCAACCCGGGTGCCGCTGAGCTGGAAGACTCGCTGCTGAACATGGCCGTTGCTGGAACTGAAGGCGCGGTTCTGATGGTTGAGTCAGAAGCCAAAGAGCTTCCGGAAGACTTGATGCTGGGCGCGGTTCTCTATGCGCACCAGGAAATGCAGGTAGCAATCAAAGCGATCAACGAGCTGACAGCCGAAGCCGGTAAGCCCAAGTGGGACTGGCAAGCGCCAGTCGCAGACGAGACGCTTGCTGAGAAGGTTTCTTCGATGTCAGCGGCTGAACTGGGTGCTGCCTATCGCATCACTGATAAGGCGGCGCGTCAGGACGCAGTTCGCGCAGCGAAAAGCAAAGTTGTCGAAGCTCTGGCGATTGGCGATTCCGCTGAGTACAGCGTGGATGACGTTAGCAGCGCGTTCGGAAAAATTGAGAAGAGCACCGTTCGAAATCGCGTCATCGAAGGCGAGCCGCGTATTGATGGCCGTGATCTGCGCACCGTTCGTCCGATCGAGGTCGAGGTGGGCATGTTGCCGAAGACCCACGGTAGCGCCCTGTTCACCCGGGGTGAGACCCAGGCGATTGTCGTGGCGACGCTCGGTACCCAACGCGATGCCGCGCTGGTTGACGCGTTGGAAGGCAGCTACAAAGACTACTTCATGCTGCACTACAACTTTCCTCCCTACAGTGTTGGTGAAGCTGGTTTCATGGGCGGACCTAAGCGTCGCGAAGTTGGCCACGGCTGGCTTGCTCGTCGCGGTGTTTCCGCTGTGCTGCCTGATCCGGAAGAGTTTCCCTACACGCTGCGCGTAGTTTCGGAAATCACCGAATCCAACGGCTCCAGCTCGATGGCCTCAGTTTGTGGCACCTCTCTTGCGCTTATGGACGCAGGGGTTCCGATCAAAGCTCCGGTTGCTGGTATCGCGATGGGCCTGGTGAAGGAAGGCAATCGTTTTGCTGTGCTGACCGACATCCTCGGTGATGAAGATCACCTTGGCGACATGGACTTCAAAGTAGCTGGTACGGCTGAAGGCATTACCGCGCTGCAGATGGACATCAAGATCGATGGCATCACTGAAGAGATCATGGATCAGGCGCTTGCGCAGGCGAACGAAGCACGGATGCATATCCTTGGCGAGATGAACAAGGTTCTGGATCGCTCTCGTGACTCCGTTTCCGAAAACGCACCGACCATCACGGTTGTGAAGGTTGACCAGGACAAGATCCGTGACGTCATCGGTAAAGGCGGCGCAACGATCCGTAGCATCGTTGAGCAAACCGGTTGCGAGATCGATATCGACGACGACGGCAGCGTTAAGATCTACGCAGCCACAGCTGAGGCCCGTGATGCGGCGATTGCGCGCATCGAAGAAGTAACGGCGGAAGCTGAGGTCGGCAAGATCTACAAGGGTAAAGTTGCACGAATCGTCGATTTCGGCGCGTTCATCACAATCTTCCCTGGCACCGATGGCCTGCTGCACATTTCTCAGATCGCTGAAGAGCGTGTTGAGAAGGTGTCTGACTACCTTGAAGAAGGTCAGGACATCGAAGTGGTTTGCCTGGATGTTGACCAGCGAGGCCGTATCAAGCTCTCGATGAAAGAAGTCGAAAGCTATAGGTCGTAGGGGACGTCGAGCTAAGAAAGGTCGGCATACGCCGGCCTTTTTTTGTTCTGTCGATCTTCCATACCCTGAGTGCTTAGCACTCAGCGTATGAAAATCGACGCGCCTTTCAGTCCTGAAACGCGGCAGTGCATTTTCTAATCGCGAAGCGATCCGAAAATGCTCGAGAGCGCCAAACTAGCGAGAGATCGCCACGTCGCTCGTCCGCTTTGCGGCGAGCTTCTCGCGAAGACTGCCCCCTGCCCCCTTGCGCTTTGCAACCGCACCGTGCCTGCCGGTCACCGCGAATGAGCCCGAAGGGCGAGTGTGGCGATCTCTTTGGTTTGGCTTGTTGCCTGGCGTGGGAGATCACCACGTCGGTGCTCCGCACCTCCTCGTGAAGACGGGTTGTTATGGCTCGCACCTCCTCGTGAAGACGGGTTGTTATGGCTCGCATCGCCTCGCGATGACCGTCGTTGTTCAGTCTTTGCGAGGAAGTGGGCTGCATGGCAGGCCAATGACGCGGCAATCTCCCAACGCCTTGGACAAACCCTTCGTGGTGAGATCACCACGTCGGTGCTCCGCACCTCCTCGTGAAGACTGGTTGGTATGGCTCGAATCGCCTCGCGATGACCATCGTTGTTCAGTCTTTGCGAGGAAGTGGGCTGCATGGCAGGCCAACGACGCGGCAATCTCTCAAAACCTGCATACTCTTGTCGGCACGAAAGGCTCCCGCGGACTGCGTTTGCGGCCTTGAAAGCGGCTACCTAGCACTATCGCGGAGAAGACCATGAAGAATCTGTTCGTAAGCCTGTATCTGGCATTGCCGCTACTCGCGCCTTTGGCGCTCGCCGCAGAAGACGATCTGCAGGCCAGCTTGCGCGGGCCAATGTTTAACGACGCGAAAGCTGCGCTCGAACGGGCCAACGATCAGCGCGCTGTCATCCTTGCCCCGACGCTCTACGGCAAAGCCGGCGCGGCCTACCTGAAGGCAGAAGAGATATTTGATGACGGCGGCAAACTGGATCGGATACAAAACCTGCTGGTTGACGCGCAGGAGCTGTTTGACGAGGCGGCTACGGTCAGCGTTAGTACTCGCGCGCGAATAACTGACGCGTACCAGGCGCGCCTCGATGCCCAGGCAGCCGGTGCTGAGGAAGTGGCAAGCAAACTATGGGTGGCGGCAGAGGAAGACTTCTTCGATGCCGTTCGTCGATTGGAGGCCGGCCGAGAGCGCGGCGTCGATCGCTATTCCGAGCGCGCGACAGCGGGTTACCGCGAAGCTGAGCTTGCAGCCATCGAAGTGTCGCTCTTTACCGAGATCGAGAATTCGATTGAGCGAGCGAAGGATGTTGATGCGGACGACTATGCGCCTGAGTCACTGGCGCGCGCCAAGTCTCTGCTGGAGCAGGCTCGGAGTGAACTGGCACGGGATCGTTACGACACTGATCGTCCCAGAGACCTGGCCAATACAGCTTTGCATGATGCGCGTCGAGCGGAATACGTCAGTGCTCTGGTCAAGCGTCTGCGTAGCGAAGACGCAGCCGTTGAGAACGAGTTGCTGGTCTGGCAGAACCAGATTCGGGCCATCGCTGCGGATCTGGACAGCGCGGTCTATTTCGATGAAGGGCCACAATCTGCGGTTGCCGAGGTTCGGGCTCGCGTTGCTGACTTGCAGCAGACGATTGCGCGTAGCCAGGCGGATTATGATCAGGCCCGTGACCACATTGTTGCCCTGGATCAGGAGGTCGAGCGGTTACAGAACGAGCTCGGCGGAGAATCGCGCGCACGGGAGCGGTTGAACCAGGAGCTCGCGCGCCAACAGAAGCAACGTGAGCGCATTCAGCGGATGGAGGCTTTGTTTGCTCCGGGTGAAGCCGAAGTGTTTCGCTCCCAGGAGCGGCTGATCATTCGCTTGGTTGGCCTGACGTTTGCCAGCGGCCAAGCATCCCTTACCTCTGAGCATGATCAGATTCTGGCTAAGGTTCGTAGCGCGCTTGCCGAGTTTCCCCAGGCTCCAGTCATCGTTGAAGGCCACACGGATTCGTTCGGCGCCGACCTTGCTAATCTCGATCTGTCGAAGCGGCGAGCCAACGCATTGATCGAGTATCTACTGAGTTCGGGTTCGGTGAATGCGACGAGCGTTTCGGCGGTTGGCTATGGCGAGACCCAGCCCGTTGCGAACAATGAAACCCAGGAAGGGCGCCGGAAGAACCGGCGTATTGACCTGGTGCTCTACCCGCAGTGGTAGCCGCTGTGCGTGGCTCAGCGATTGCCTCGATTCGCGATTAGCTCATCGACAACACTCGGGTCCGCCAGAGTTGACGTATCACCAAGGCTGTCCAGTTCGTTCGCGGCTATCTTGCGGAGAATTCTGCGCATGATCTTGCCGGAACGAGTTTTCGGCAGTCCTGGTGCAAACTGAATGTAATCCGGTTTGGCGATCGGGCCGATCTCGGAGCGAACTAGTGCTACCAGTTCCTCGCGCAGCTTGTCCGGATCGTCGTGATTGGCCATCATCAATGTTACGTAGGCGTAGATACCCTCACCTTTGACGTCGTGCGGAAACCCAACGACGGCGGCTTCAGCCACAGCGTCGTGCTCCACTAACGCGTTCTCAACTTCGGCCGTGCCCATTCGGTGGCCTGAGATATTCATGACGTCATCGACGCGACCGGTGATCCAATAGTAGCCGTCGGCGTCGCGGCGCGCGCCGTCACCGGTGAAGTAGAAACCCTTGTAGGTGCTGTAATAGGTATCGATAACCCGCTGGTGATCACCATAGACGGTCCGTATCTGCCCGGGCCAGCTAGTGGTGATCACCAGATTGCCGGATGCTTCGACGTCGTCGATGACGTTGCCTTCGGTGTCGACCAACGCCGGCGTCACGCCGAAGAATGGTTTGGTCGCTGAGCCAGGCTTCAATGCGGTCGCGCCGGGTAACGGGGTAATCATGATTCCGCCCGTTTCGGTCTGCCACCACGTATCCACGATCGGGCAGCGAGCGTTGCCCACAATGTGGTAATACCACTCCCAGGCTTCGGGATTGATCGGCTCGCCGACGCTGCCCAACAATCGCAGGCTGCTGCGATCGGTCGACGTCACCCAGGTATCGCCCTGGCTCATTAGCTGACGAAGCGCGGTGGGCGCCGTGTAGAAAATGTTGACCTGGTGTTTGTCGATCACCTGCCAGCAGCGTGAGGCGTCCGGATACGTGGGCACGCCTTCAAACATGAGTGTTGTGGCGCCGTTGGCGAGTGGGCCATAGACGATGTACGAGTGACCGGTGATCCAGCCAACGTCGGCGGTGCACCAGTAGATGTCGCCGTCGTGATAGTCGAACACGTACTTGTGGGTTATTGCGGCCTGTAGCAGATAGCCGCCGGTGCCATGTTGAACACCTTTCGGTTTGCCGGTCGATCCAGACGTGTACAGAATGAACAGCGGGTCTTCGGACGCCATCGAAGCTGATTCGAAAGAGGTGGGCTGGTTCGCAACAAGCTCGTGGTACCAAACGTCTCTATCCGGATTCCAGACGATCTCACCACCGGTTCTGCGAACGGTCACGACGCTGTGTACGTTCGGGCACTCAGTGAGTGCTTCCTCGGTGTTGGACTTGAGCGGAATAGGCTTGCCGCCGCGTACGCCTTCGTCGGCCGTTATGACACACCGGCAATCTGAATCGAGGATGCGGTCACGTAGGGAATGAGGCGAGAAGCCGCCGAACACAACCGAGTGAACGGCCCCGATGCGTGCACATGCGAGCATCGCGTAAGCAGCCTCCGGGATCATCGGCATATAGATGCAAACGCGGTCGCCTCGCTTGACACCCCTGCTGACCAATCCGCCGGCAAGCTTGCTGACCTCATCGTGCAGTTGCTGGTAGCTGATGTGTTTGGAGTCGGCTGGATCGTCGCCTTCCCAGATGATGGCGGTTTGATCCGCGCGTTCGGGCAGGTGGCGGTCGATACAGTTGTATGCAACGTTCAGTTCCGCGCCGTCGAACCAGGTGATGTTTCCGTTGAGAAAGTCGGCGCCGCAGACGCGCTCCCAAGGCTTGTTCCAATCGATGAACGCTGTTGCCTGTTCTGCCCAGAAGACATCCGGCTGCTCGATCGACTGTCGGTACATCCGTTGGTAGTCGGCTTCATTCAAGTGTGCGCGTTGCTCAACCTCAGGGGCTACTGGATAGAGATCACTCATGACGATTTCCGCGATTGTTCGATGTGTTGCAGTAGGGCTTGGGTAGAAGGATCCTGGGTGTTGGCAGGAATCCCGTTTGAAGTGTCGGCTAGTGCTTCGAGGATTGGCTCGGCGAGCTGTTTGCCGAGCTCGACGCCCCATTGATCGAAAGAGTTAATTTGCCAGACTACGCCCTGGCAAAACACTTTCTGTTCGTACAGCGCCAACAACGCGCCCATGGCGTGGGGCGTCAGAGACTGCACGAGTATGGTTGTCGTCCCTCGGTTGCCGGGCACGCGGCGATGAGGCTCGCTCGTCTCACGACCGAGCAACATCGCCTGGCTCTGCGCCAGGCAGTTCGCCAGTAGCGCGTCGTGATGCGCCCTGCGCTCGTGGTCAGGCTCGATCACCGCGAGGAAGTCCGCGGCGAACGACTGTGTCCCCTGGTGTAATTGCTGATGGAAAGCATGCTGTCCGTTAGTCTCTTCGCCACCCCACAGCACTGTCGCGGTCCCAACTCTCACATCGCTGCCATCACGGTGAACGCGTTTGCCGTTGCTCTCCATATCGAGCTGTTGCAGGAAATCGGGTAGCAACGCGAGGCGGCGATCGTAAGGGAGTACTGCCAGGCTGGTCGCACCCAGGAAGTTGCTGTTCCAAATGCCCGACAACGCCATCTGCACCGGTGCGTTTGAGCGCCAGTCCGCCTCGCGAAAATGCTGATCCATGGCGTGAGCGCCCGCGAGGAAATTCATGAAGCCCTCGCTGCCGATGGCCAGAGCGATAGGCAGGCCGACGGAACTCCAGACCGAGTACCGACCGCCCACCCAATCCCACATCGTAAATACTCGATCGCGATCCAGCCCGAACTCGTCGATAGCGTCGAGGTTTGTACTGACAGCACAAAAATGTGCGCTGATGGCATCGGGTCGGCATGTTCGCTCGACAAACCAGGAACGCATGCTGTCGGCGTTGGCTTTCGTTTCTGCGGTCGTGAATGACTTTGAGACGATTGTGATCAGTGTGGATTCCGGATCCAGCTCGGGGAGCAGCTCCGCCAGCGCGGCGCCATCGACGTTTGCCAGAAAGTGGATCTGTGGTCCGTCGCCGGGGCCGAGGGCTCGGAAAACCAGTTCGGGCCCCAGATGTGAGCCGCCTATTCCGATGTGAACGACATCCGTGAACGCCTTTCCAGTAAAACCGCGTAGCTGTGCGTTGCGAACTTGCTCAGCGAACGAGAGAAGCCGTTGTTGCTCTATCTCGATTTCATCGGCGACTGATTCCGGCCGGGCATCCTTAGGCGCGCGCAAAGCGCTGTGCAGCACTGCTCGATCTTCGCTGTTGTTGATGTGATCGCCGCGAAACTGGGCGTCGATCGCGGCTGCTAACCCGCTTTCCTGGGCGAGTTCAACTAGAGCGGCTGCTATCGCATCGTTAATGCGTTGCTTGCTGAAGTCGATGTGCAGTCCGGCGATATCGATTGTGCTGTTGGCGTTGCGGCTACGCTGGTTGGTCAATTCAATCGATGGAGTCTGGCTGATGTGGCCGGCAAGCTGCTCGAGCTCGCGCCAGGCAGGCAGAGTTTCCGGACGAGTTACGCTCGTCGTAGAATTGCTCATCGTAGGTCCAGACCCACGTTGTCGATTAGCCGGGCTTTGCCAAGATGAGCAGCAGCGAGAACTCGATAGTTTTGATCGTGCTCATTTGCGGGCGCTAGCGTATCGGCTTGTCGGATGGCGACATAGTCGACCTCGAACCCGGCTGTGCGAAGCGCGATCTTCGCGGTCTGCTCCAGGCGGTCGAAACTGGTCGCTCCTGCCTGCAACGCGTGCACGATATCCATGAGCGTTCTGAACAGGATGGGCGCACGCTGGCGTTCATCGGCACTTAAGTAGCGGTTCCGGCTGGACAGCGCTAACCCGTCTTCAGCGCGTACAGTGGGTACGCCGATTATCTGGATAGGCATGTTCAGATCAGCCACCATTCGCGACAAAATGGTCAGTTGCTGCCAATCCTTCTCGCCGAAAAACGCCATGTCTGGCATGACGATATTGAACAACTTCGTCACGACGGTTGCGACTCCGTCGAAGTGACCGGGCCGATATTCGCCGCAAAGCTCGCCGGCGAGATTCGTTACCGAGACATTGGTAGCGCTGGCGTGGCCACCGGGGTACATCGCCTCATCAGTCGGCGCGAAAACATAATCGGTGCCGGCGGCCGCCAGTAGTTCGGAATCTGCTTCCAGGGTCCGCGGGTAGACGCTGAAGTCTTCGGCTTCGCCAAACTGTTTAGGGTTGACGAAGACGGAGGCAACGACGATGTCGCACCGGTCGCGACAGTGTTTGGCCAGTTCGAGATGGCCTTCGTGCAGATTCCCCATCGTGGGCACCAGGCCGACTGTTCGGGCCTGGGTTCGATTCTGCAGAGCGGTACGTAGCTCTGAAATGCTTTTGATGATTTGCACGGTTTTGTTTCTCCCCGTAATTCGCCGCGTTCGCTGCTACTGACTCAACGTCAGGCAAACGAATGCTCGGGCCCTGGGAAGATGCCGGCTTTGACAGCACTCACATAGGCTTCGAAAGCGCCGGCGATCCCGTTTTCGCTTTCCGGTAGAAAGTTCTTCACAAATTTGGGTACACGGATGCTCGACGGCGTAATCCCGAGCATGTCATGCATAACCATAATCTGTCCGTCTGCCCCGGGACCGGCGCCGATGCCAATGACGGGAACCTCAAGTGCTTCGGAAATGGCATTGGTTAGGTCGATCGGTACGCATTCGAGTAGCAGGATCGCGGCGCCGGCGTCCTGCAAGACCTTCGCCTCGTCGACCATTTCTTTGGCTTGCGAGGGATCTCGTCCCTGCACTCGATAGCCTCCGATTCGATTGATGGACTGTGGCGTGAGGCCCATGTGAGCGCAGACCGGGATGCCTCGTTCGACCAGCATGCGCGTGCTTTCGGCCAGCCATGCTCCGCCTTCGAGCTTGACGATGTGAGCGCCCGCGCGCATGAGTTCCGCTGCGCTCTGTAGAGATTGCTGCTCGGAGGCATAAGACATGAATGGCAGATCCGCCATGATCAGAGAACCGTCGTTGCCTCTGCGGACATTGTTCATGTGATAGACCATGTCAGCCATAGTGACCGGCAAAGTGCTGTCATGACCCTGGAGAACCATCCCGAGAGAATCGCCAACCAGAATCACGTCTACACCGGCGGTGGAAATCAGCTCGGCGAACAGCGCGTCGTATGCGGTGAGCGCGGTGATTTTCTCACCACGTGCTTTCATTGCCATCAGCGTTGTGAGGGTTACCGCTTTTCGTTTCGTCTGGCTACTCATGCTGTCCTGTCCCGCTTGGGGCTGCTTGTCCATTTTCCGATCGGCGCGCTTTCACCGATTGATAAAGAAGCGCTATCGAGTTGCTATCGAGTTGCTATCGAGTTGCCTCAGCCGAGAATTGTCGTAGTCGATCCATTCTCGATCCGATCTAACGTCGGCTCGGCTGCCTGCTCGTAACAGCTCACAACAGCTCACAACAGAGTAGGGTGAGGATTAAAGTATCGAACGGTTCCATCCATCGTGAGAACCTGTTCAAGCAGCGCTTCATAGTGGCTTCTATTGTGCGCGAAATCGATCTCCGCAGCATTGACGATGAGTAGAGGCGCGTCACGATACGAGTGAAAAAACCGCGCGTAGCTCTCCGAAAGCTCGCGTAGATAGTCGCTATCCATACGCTGTTCTGTAGCTACGCCTCTGTTGCGGATGCGCCTGTGGAGGATGTCCACCGGCGCCTGCAGGTAGAGGACAAGGTCAGGAGTTGGAGGCCGTATGTCGAGGGAATCGTAGATCTGCTGGTAGATGTCGAGCTCGTGGGCGTCGAGGGTCAACTCAGCGAACAGCCTGTCTTTCTCGATGAGGAAGTCAGCCACGACGTTCGCACCGTGCATGTCGCTTTCTTTCAACTCTGTGAGCTGTCTGGCGCGCTCGAGTAGAAAGGAAAGCTGCGTTGCGAGCGCAAAGCGCTTTGGATCTCGGTAGAACCGTGGCAGGAAAGGATTCGCCTGCGCGGCTTCGAACAGCATTTGATACTGAAACGTATCCGCAAGTTTCCGGGCCAACGTGCTCTTGCCCACGCCGATAGGCCCTTCAACGGCGATGTAACGCGGTAGCGAATCGGTATCCACCCATGGCGGTAGAAGCGTTACGTGGTCTTCGAGATCAGGCACGGTGAGCGTTGGTCAGTAATCGTTGGCTATTCGTTGCCGGGCGAATTAGTGGCCTGCCCTGAAGAGCCAGCGTTCGCTGGTTTGCGGCGGCGTCGACGTCTGCGCTTAGGTTTGGGTGCGTCACCGCCTATCGCGCCGGCGGCTTCGGTACGACCGTTTCCGGAGCTGTTACCCGTGTTTTCTGCCGAGTTGCTACTGGAATTGTTACCGTCGCCGCCATTTGCTTCCGCCCTGCGCGTGCCGCTCGGTCGGCGTCGTCCCCGGCCTCGACTGGGTCGCTTACGTTTCGGCTCACCGTCCGAGGATTCTTCGTCGTCTTCGATTTCCTCAGGCCTGGATTCAACCGGGTATTCGATTTGGATGTCGGTCCAGTATTGAACGACTTCTTCTTCGATTACCCCGCATTCGCTCCGCAGCGCCAGGAAATCGTAGGCAGCTCGAAATCTAGGATGGCGGAGCAGCTTCTGAACCCCTTTGCCGCCGCGCTTCTCCAGTCGTGGCTGCAAACTCCAGGTTTCTTTTACGAATTGGCCGAACCGCCTGGGTATTGCGACAGTAAGGTTTTGCTCGGCGACACACTGATCGCCAGCGCGTTGCTCTGCCACCTGCATGTTCTGGCTGAGGATCAGCTCGCCTACTCGTGCCTGGTAGTCCTCCCAAAGAATGACCGCGAGAAGAAATCCGGGGGTGACTGGTTTGTCTTCCGCCACCCGTTTATCGGTATTGCGCATAGCGGCTGCAATGAGGTCGCTCTCCGGGCGGGTCGTCGGGAAGAGAATGTGGGCCAGTTCGAGCTCCGTCATGATTTCCCAGGTCTTCTCAGCCCAACCGTGTAGCAGCAGTTTCGCTACTTCGTCGAATAGCCTTGCTGGCGGTATCGCGGTCAGCAGTTCCGCGATGTCTGGGATGGCGTCCAGCAGTTCCTGGTCCGGCGTGAATCCGAGTTTCGCAGTAAATCGCACGGCACGCAGGATGCGCACAGGGTCTTCACGAAAGCGAGCGGCGGGTTTCCCGATCAAGCGCAGCCGCTTGGACTTCAGATCTTCCAATCCGCCTGCGTAGTCGTGCAGTTCCTGAGTAATCGGATCGTAGTAGAGGGCGTTTACGGTGAAGTCGCGACGGAACACGTCGTCCTCGAGCGTGCCGTAGAAGTTGTCTCTAAGTACGAGGCCGTCTTCGCTGCGCGCCGACGTCTGGTAATCCAGATCGTCTTCTTCTTCGTGATGCTTGCGGAACGTTGAAACTTCGATGACATCACGGCCGAATCGCACGTGCGCGATTCTGAATCGGCGCCCGATCATCCGAGCGCGGCGAAACAGCTTGTGAACATCTTCAGGCGTCGCGTTGGTTGCGACATCGAAGTCTTTGGGCTTCGCCCCCAGCAACAGGTCGCGTACGCATCCACCGACGAGGTAGGCCTCGTAGCCGGCTTCTTGCAGACCTCTAACGACCGAGGTTGCATTGTCGCAAACCAGGTCTTCCTCAATACCGTGTTCATCCGCGGTGAGAATCAAGGTCTCGTGTTTCGGATTGCCTGTCATAACTGAATCCCGGCTTGGTCAGTCATGTTGTCTCCCTCTCAATCCCGCTAAAGCGGATTGCTTGTTGTTAGGCATCTGGGTTGATCGCGCTACGATTCTCGGCAAGCGATTCGCTTCAGCCCTGTGTGTACGAACGACATCAGACACGGTTATCGTGCTGGTCTCACTGTCCTGATGCTGGCGGTCAGTGATTCGCTCGGGTTTCGCTCCGTAGCAGAAACTGTCCTCCGCTCATCGCTATCCGATGCTGATCGGAATCAGTGTTCAGGCTGTTGTGAACACATGACGCGGAAACGGGGTAACTGCGCTGTCCGCACCGAGATCGATCTGGACCTCAGGTGTCGTTCTTGGAAACAGCGTGATCGTCAGCTCTTCCTTTCGGCTTACCGGTTCAGGGCTGTCGTCGCACGCCGCGGTGGTCTTGTCACAGCGGCGCAGCGAATGGCGCTAGTTTCGAAGACAGTGGCGGAATCAAAGCTGCCGTCTGTTCAAATCGTTTCGAAACTCTATCCAATCCGGTATCGAGCTCTGCTGTCCGAAGTGCGTTTCTCGCCCAATCGGCAACAGAGCCAATAAACCCGAGCGAAGC
>CAYGQC010000023.1:0-12104 GCA_964351875.1 uncultured Pseudomonadales bacterium | reverse complement strand
CCTGTCAACCGGCTTGTTAGTCCTTAGCCCCCTTACGCGCCGCTGTCTGGCGACTCTTCTTGCGCGGAATCTTGAGTCGCTGGCGACGTTCCCACAGGCTCTTTCTCGAGATGCCCAGTGACTTGGCAATCTCGGTTTCGGTCATAGAATCCTGATGTTCATTGACGAACGCGACGAAATAATCTTCCAGGGTTCCGCGATCAGAATCGGTTGGTGGCGCCTCGGTGGTGAGTTGCGGCGAGGGTGGTGGCGTGAGCCGAATGGCGAGTAGCTCGGTGTCGATCTCATTGCCGCTGGCGAGGATAACGGCCCTCTCAATGGCATTTTCCAGTTCCCGAACGTTGCCCGGCCAGTGATATCGCTGCATATCGGCCAGCGCTGAGTCGCTGAATCTGAGAGGCCCTTTGCCGAGTCGGGCGCAAACGTGCACGAGGCTATGCTGGGCTAGCGCGATCAAGTCGTCGCCTCGATCGCGCAGTGGTGGTACTGACAGCGTAACCACTGACAATCTGAAATACAGATCCTCTCTCAAGCGTTGCTCGTCCAACGCCTCTCGTAGATCGCGTCGAGCGCCGGCAATGATGCGCACCTGTCCAGGGTTCGAGTCCAACGCGTCCACCAGCCTGGCTTGCGCGAGGCTGGGTAGGGCAGCTATCTCATCCAGGAACAGGCTGCCCTGTCGTGCTCGAGTGAGAAGACCCGGCGCATCGTCAGCACCGAACAGGTCTGCGTCGATGGTTTTCTCCAGGGCTGCTGCGCAGTTGTAGATAAGAAGGGGTCCATTCGAGCGATTGCTGTGCCCGTGCAGCATGCTGGCTATCAGCTCCTTGCCGGTGCCCGATTCGCCCCACACCACGACGGGCACTTCGGCGCTGGCAACTTTGTGCAGTTGCTGCCGTAGCTCGTTCATGGGCGCGCTGCTGCCAATGAGCTCGCCAGAACGCCGTCGACCAAGCGCTCGTTGCATCACGTCGGGCAAACCACTCTCTATTTCGGCCCACGTGAGGTAGTCGGCCGCGCCTGCTTGAATCGCGTTGACGGCATCCCGGATCGAGCCGTCGTCACTGACGAAGAGGACGGGCCGATCTCCGCTGATCGCGAGCAAACTGGCGAAACCGGCGCTGGGGTGCGCAATGATCGCATCGACGGAATCGAAGCTGGCCTCGGTCAGAGCTCGGTCGGGTGCTGCGACAAGACAGGAAAGCCCTGCGTCAGCGAGAACGCCCGATAGCTTGTCCTGGGCAGCAGCAGAGAAGTGAGTGAGTAGCAGTGTCGGCATCGAAACCGCGAAACTCCAGCGTTTGAATGTGCCTATCTTAGCACTGCGCGTTTGCGCGCGCGGTTCTCTACGCGGTGCTCTAGAGGCCGACAAAACCCTCGATAGGTTGGGCGTTCATCTGGCCAGCGAGCACGCGTGCACGCCATTCCCTGATCGCGCTCTGGAGTAGATCGACCGGCGCCAGGCGAGCGGCGTCAGGGGGTGTTTCCAGTCGTAGGAGTTGCATCAGCGTTGTCAGTGTCTGGGCCGCGTGCGTGGTGTCGACACCAGGTGCGAACGTTTGCTTTGAAAGCTTGTGGCCGGACCGGCTGTTGATCGTCGGGATGTGTAGATAGCTGGGCTCGGCATAGCCCAGCAAGGCGCAAAGCTGTATCTGCCGGGCCGTCGTCATCCCGAGGTCATCTCCGCGCACGACTTGATTGACACCGGAATCGGCGTCGTCGACCACCACGCATAACTGATAGGAGAAGATGCCGTCCCGGCGTTTCAGCACGTAGTCGCCGACTTTTTGAACCACGTTTTCAACCTGGCGACCTCGGCTTCGATCCTGCCAGGTGATTTCACCCGGCGGTACTCGCAGGCGAATCGCGCAGTCGGCGCGGGGCGTGGTGAACTGCCGACAGGTGCCGGGATACACGCTGCCGCCAATGGACTTGCGCGAACAGGAACACCAATACACGAGGTCGGCTTTTTTGAGGTCTGCCAACGCGTCCGAGTACCGCGCGAGCCGTTCGCTTTGCCGCGCGATTGGCCCATCCCAGTGCAGCCCGTGTGCTTCCAGACAGCGCAGGATGTTCGTTTCCGCACCGTCGACGTTTCTGGGTGTGTCGATGTCATCGATCCGGAGCAGCCAGAGGCCGCCTGCGGCTCGTGCATCCAGATAGCTCGCGAGCGCGGCGAGCATCGAACCAAGATGCAGAGGCCCGCTCGGCGACGGAGCGAAGCGCCCAACGTAGTCAGCGTGTGGCGCTTCGGGGTCGTCGCCACTCTTACGGTCGAGGTTGTCGCTGCCGGACTCGGTCATGGTTGTTATTGTGCGTCATTAGCTGCCATCTTTTCCGCATCTCGCGGCAACTGCGCGGAGTTTGAGCGTTGAAATTCGAACCAGCTCTCGAGAAGGGCACTCTTGTTCGTCGGTACAAACGCTTTCTCGCCGATGTCGAGACGGCGAGCGGGCTGGTCACGATGCATTGCCCCAATACGGGCGGCATGCTGGGCTGCAGTGATCCCGGCAGCGGTGTGTGGTTCTCGACATCGGACAACCGCAAGCGTAAATATCGGCACACGCTGGAAGTGGTTGAAACACGGGACGGCGCTGTTGGCGTTAATCCTTCCCGAGCCAATGCGTTGGTCGAAGAGGCGATTCTTACTGGTGTCGTCCCGGAGTTTGACCCTTCTTCGGGACTTGAGCGCGAGATTGCCATCCCTGATGAGGCCGGTCGGTTTGATCTGGCTTTGGGCGATCGGGCTGCGCCGTCAGCGTTCATCGAGATAAAGAGCGTTACCCTGCACCTGGGCGACGGGGTTGGCGCCTTCCCGGATGCGGTAAGCGTCCGGGCGATTAAACACGTACAGGCATTGCAGCGGATTGCCGAAGCCGGCGAGCAGCGGGCCGCACTGTTGTTTTGCGTGCAACACGAGGCGGTGAGAACGCTCGTGCCTGCGGACGACATTCATCCAGCCTACGGGGTTGCTCTTCGTGCTGCGGCGTCGGCCGGCGTAGAGATACTGGCCTATGGGGTCACGCTGGAGCCTGCGAGCATTGAGCTGCGGCAACCCCTTGCGGTCGATCTCAGCTTGTGAATGCGTTCTTGACGTCCTGATAGTCGGCGACGCTTTCCAGCCGCGCTCCAAAGCGCTGAACCAGCTGCGCCGCCGCGTGATTCCCGAAGCGGGCGGCGATGCCGCCATCCATGCCTGCACTCAGCGCCCACAGGCATGCGCCCGCGTAGATATCACCCGCGCCATTGCTGTCCACCGCGCGGATGGCCTCCGCTGCGGCTTCTTTCTGGCTGTGCTGATCCACAAAGATGCTGCCCCTCGCACCGAGTGTTACGAACAGCTTCTGTCCGATGTCCTTCAGTTCAGTGATCGCGATATCGAGTCGATCGGTTCCTGCCCACGTGAGCGCCTCCTCTTCGTTGCAGAAGAGGGTGTGCACGCCATTGCCGACAATAGTCGTCAGGCCGTCGCGACAGAATTCCACCATCGATGGGTCAGACAGCGAGAGTGAGGTCTCGACTCCGTTGGCAAGCGCCGTATCAAAACACTGTCGGGCCACCGCCGTGCTCTCGGGTGAGCTCGACAGATAGCCTTCGATGTAGCACACCGAGGACTTTGCCAGCGCCGCGTCGTTCAGTACCTTCGAATCCAATCCTTCGGATATCCCGAGGAAGGTGTTCATGGAGCGCTCCGCATCCGGTGTGATGAGAACAAGCACGCGTCCGGACTGGCCTTCGATCGAGGGGTCGAAGGCAACGGCCTGCACACCGGCGGCTGCCAGATCGGACAGGAAGAACGAGCCTGTAGGGTCTCCCGCCACGCGGCACGCGTAGTAGCTGTGTCCGCCGAACGCCTGTACGGCATAGATGGTATTCGCCGCTGAGCCACCGCTGCACCGCTTCATCGGTTCGATGTCGGCCAGTGCGTCGATGAGCTGATTCAGCCGGGACTCATCGACCAGTGTCATGTGACCCTTGGCGATATCGTGCTTCGCGAGGAACGAGTCGTCGACTTTGTATTCCTGGTCGACCAGGGCGTTACCCAAACCGAAGACGTCAAAGGACTGTGTCATGTGTGCGATATTCCTGTCGTATTGCTCACGCGAGCCGTGCTGAGGTACACCCGGTGGGAGTGTTTGCTGTTAATGGTGAAGTCGGTTAGAGCGATGCCAAGACGTCGTCTGCTACCTGCAGGGTTTCGTCGATTACCGCGTCGTCGTGGGCGATGGATACGAAGCCCGCTTCGAAGGCCGAAGGTGCGAAGTACACGCCGTTGTCTAGCAGGCCATGGAAGAAGCGGTTGTAGGCGCTGATGTCGCTGTTGGCGACGTGCTCGAAGTGGCTGACCTCCTGAGCGCCGATAACTACGCCGAACATCCCGCCAACGGCATGGCCACTACTGTTGAGACCGTGCTTTGCCAATAGTGCTAGCAGGCCGCTCTTCAGGCGTTCGGTCCTGGCCGCCAGCGTGGCGTAAAACGCGTGATCGAGTGGAGCGAGTGTCGCCAGGCCCGCGGCCATGGCCAGCGGGTTTCCAGACAGGGTGCCAGCCTGATAGACGCCACCGAGCGGAGCGATATGCTCCATAACCTCGCGCTTGCCGCCGAACGCGCCGACAGGTAGCCCGCCACCGATGACTTTGCCGAGCGTCGTCAGATCGGGTGTTACCCCATAGAGTTCCTGTGCGCCGCCGCGGGCGACACGGCAGCCGGTCATGACTTCGTCGAAAATCAGCAGCGAGCCATGGGCGCTGGTGATGCTGCGCAGATCAGCCAGGAAGCCCGGCAGCGGCGCGATGCAGCCCATATTGCCCGCGACGGGTTCGACGATCACCGCAGCGATCTTATCGCCGTACTCGCTGAACGCCTGCCGTACGCTAGCGCTGTCGTTAAAGGTTAGATTCAGTGTCATCTCGGCGATTGCGGCGGGAACGCCGGGCGAGTTCGGAATGCCGAGCGTGAGCACGCCGGAGCCAGCCTTCACAAGCAGGCTGTCGCTATGACCGTGATAGCAACCCTGAAACTTGACGATCAGATCACGCCCGGTAGCGCCACGGGCGAGGCGTATCGCGGACATAGTGGCTTCCGTGCCGGAATTCACCATGCGCACGAGGTCGAGGCTGGGAATGCGCTCAACCAGGTCCTCAGCCATCAGTATTTCCAGCTCGGTTGGCGCTCCAAAGCCGAGCGCGGAGCTGGCCTGCCTTTGCACGGCCTCAACCACCGCAGGATGGTTGTGTCCCAGAATCATCGGCCCCCAGGAGCCAACGTAGTCGATGTAACGATTGCCATCTGCGTCAAAGACATGGGCGCCGTCGCCGCGAACGAAGAAGACTGGATTGCCTCCCACGCCTTTGAAGGCCCGCACGGGGGAATTGACGCCGCCGGGAATGGTTCGCTGGGCTCGTTCGAATAACTTGTCGCTGGCCTGTCTGGTCATGTCTTCGGTCTGTCTCTTGGTCGGTACGGAGTAAATGATAGGTGGTACGGAGTAAATGAGTGGCGTGCTCTGTATCGCCGGATTGTTGCGTTCCGCGCGTAGCAGCGGCGAGTCAGTGTCAAGCGAACGGTTTGAGCACAGCGAGAAAAACGATAATCACCAGAGGTAACACTGGGACCTCGTTGAGCATGCGCAGAAATTTGTCACCGCGGTTAAAGGAGCCGTTTGCGAGGGCGATCATCAAGCGTTTGCAGTAGACGTGAAAACCGATCAGCCCCGCGACGAGAGCGAGCTTCAACCAAAGCCAGCCTGCGGTTGCGTATGCGTCGAAACGAAGGCCTACCATGAGCAGTCCGAAAACCACTGCAACCATCATCGACGGCGACATGATGATCCGAAACAGCTTGTCTTCCATCACCTCAAAGCGCGCCCTGGATATCTGGTCCTCGCTCGCGGCGTGGTAGACAAACAGGCGCGGCAGGTAGAACAAACCGGCGAACCAGCAGATCACGGCGATCAGGTGAATCGCTTTGCAAACAAGGAAGAAGGTGGTCATCAGGTGTTCTGGCGTGCTCGCTCGATATCGTCGCGCGTGATGATACCTTGAATGGTGGCGATCATCGGCGCTGACAACCGGCGTACGCACAGCGCTTCGGCGTTAGAGCTATCGAGCTTCTTCAACGCTTCGAACAGGGTTGCTGTGTGGTTTATGTCGGCGATGTCCTTGCGTTCGGCCGGTAGCTCCAACAGCTTGATTTCCTGCTCGTCCGGGTTTTCTTTCAGGAATACATCCAGGTCGGTCGCCCGCAGGGTGCAGATAACCTTGTGGTCGTCGTCCTCGATCAGCAGCCAGTTGGGGTTCCGTCCCAGCGCGTCTACCAGGGTTTCCCGCTGGCTGCGAGATTGCACGCGAACGAAGCCGCGGTCCATGACGGTCGTGACGCCGACTCGCTGCAGTGCAAGCGTCACCGGCGGCAATGGGTATTGAAGCCCGAGTACGTCCAGTGTCGACATGAAGACGGATTTCTTATGGAACACTTCGCTGGTCACCATGGTAGCGACGACGATGGCGAGCATGGCCGGCATGATGATCCCGGGGTTGGCGGTTAGCTCTAGAACGGCCATCAATGCAGCCAACGGTGCCTGCAGCACAGCGGCCATCATCGCGCCCATGCCGAGGATCACGTACAGGCCCATCGAGTCGGTTGTTATCGGCGCGACGAACGCACCCAGGTATCCCAGTGCACCGCCGAGAGCGGCGCCAACAACGAGGGTTGGGCCGATAATGCCCAGTGGCACGCCCAACCCCACTGCTGCTGCCGAGGTGAGCAACTTGGCAACCGTGATCGCGAGCAGCATCGCAAGGGTAACGTTGCCGAGAATTGCCGCGTTGACCGTGTCATAGCCGATGCCCATTACCTCGGGAACGGCGATAGCAACAACGCCAGTGATCGCGCCTGCAAGCGAGATGCGTTGCCAGTACGGCCAGCTGTCGAAGCGAGCGAACCACTGCACCGCGCCGATGAACCCTGCCGCCACAGTTCCGAACGCGACGCCTGCGAGCATGATGTACGGCACTTCTAGGAGTGACGTGATGCCCATCTGAGGCACGACAAAGGTCGGCTCGTTGCCGAGCAGGCCGTGGCTCATGAGTGTCGCGATGACGGCTGAGATGATCACGGGAATGAAGCTGCGAATGGTGTATTCCATCATCACCACTTCCATCGCGAAGATGACCCCGGCGATGGGCGTGTTGAATGAGGCTGCGATTGCGGCAGCAGTACCGCAGGCAACCAGCGTTCGCATGGAGTTGTTTGGCAATTCGAATACCTGGCCGAGCAGTGAGCCACTCGCTGCGCCAAGGTGAACTGCAGGACCTTCCCTGCCGCCTGACTGACCGGTCGCCAGCGCCATGATCCCGCCGATTAGCTGAACGACTGCGTTGCGCAAAGGCAGTCGGCCCTGGTGTCGACTGAGCCGCTCCATCACGTGCACCACGCCGACGCGTCGGGCGGATATCGATACCCGGTAGACAGCCAGTCCGATGATGAGTGCGCCGCTCAATGGCAGTACCACCCGAATCCAGGGGGCTAGCAGCTCGAAGCTCTCGCTGTCACCTGGCAGGTAGCTGACGAGAATCCAGTCGGCCAGCAGGCGAAATGCGAGGGTGACAATGCCGGTAATGGCGCCCACGAAGACGGCGAGGATCGCCAGGGAGACGAGCGCGTCGCGTTCCGCCAGGCGACGTCGCAAGCTATCCAGGGATGGGCGCCCAAAAGGCAGTTTTTGCATAACGTGATACGGCGTGCGCTTTGTTGCAGTATACGGTCAATCAAGTCGTGCACGATCGCGCGGACAAACAACCATATGGATCCGGTTTCGCCGGCGCCTCACGCCTGAGTTTTCTATGCCGACTAGCCCTCGTATGCAGGTTGTGTCTGTCGATCAATCGTCCCGGCGCTGGACGGTGATTGCTGCTCTTTTTGCCGGTGTCGTCGTGCTGATAGGCGGCTACGCGGTTGGACGCGTGCACGCGGGGCAGATATCAGCGTCTCTATCTGATGAACTGGCGCGAGAAACCGCGCAAGTCGAATCGCTCAGCGGTGTTCGCGACCAACTGGCCGATGTCGAACTGGATCGAACGATAGATGCCGGAGCAAGTGAGATTCTGCGCAGCACCATCAAGCAGCAAAAAGATGAGATCGCTCAGCTGCAGGAGCAGGTCAGCTTCTTTCAGAGATTGATGGCGCCTGGCTCAGCACCTCGCGGAGTCATGATCGATCGCGTCGAGCTGTCGCAAGCCGGTGATGGCTATGAGTACTACGTGCTGCTGACGCAGCTAGAGGACCGCCGAAGTTGGGTTTCCGGCCTCGTCGTGATTGATGTCGTGGGCGAGCGTAGAGGCGTGCAACAAGTGCTCTCCCTCACAGAATTAGCCGAGGTGGATACGTACCCTATCAAGTATCGCTTTCGATATTTCCAGGATTTCTCCGGGACGCTCACGCTACCCGAAGGCTTTGAGCCCAGGGCTATCCGCGTCCGAGCCGACCAATCCTCGGGCAAGGATAATCTGGAGCGCGAGTTTGCCTGGCAGACCGCGATGCAGGGGGCTTCTGGGTAGGTTTCGGAAGCTCAAAGTTTGCGGCGAGAGTGCTGGCAAGGCGCCGCTCGCGGGCAATGTCGACTACCTTGCCATGAGACGTAAGGCAGCCGGCGCGTGCCAGGGGCCCGTTGCGGGGCTCACTGTCCCAATAGCGCTGAGCAAGCGAGTGGTTAATTAGAAGCTCCCAAGGAAATCAGTGATGATGAAAGGAAAATCAGGAACTGGTGGCAAGGTTGAGAAGGGTACGACGCTGGTAGCCGCGAATACGCGAATCATCGGTGACGTTCGATTTTCCGATCAGCTCTTTCTCGATGGGGTCGTGGAAGGCAATGTCATTGCCGACGACTCGGACAAGGCCACGGTGATCGTCAGCGAAGAAGGCTCTGTCATTGGCGAGATTCGTGCGCCCCACGTGGTAATAAACGGCACGGTCGAGGGCAACGTGTTCGCCGGCGCGCGAGTAGAGCTTGCTGCCAAGGCCCGGGTTAAAGGCAACGTTCACTACAAACTGATCGAGATGCAGCTCGGTGCTATGGTTGACGGGCAGCTACTGCATGCTGACGATTCCGCCAACGTGTTAGAGCTGCCGCTGGCTGACGACGTTGCGAAGGGGTCTTGAGGCCCCCCCCAAGGCTGACACAGCCCGAATGCTGATCCGACACATCGAGGCGAATGCCTTGACGTTGGGCACACTGCCCACATAATCCAATAGCGCGCGATTGAGCGGGCTGTGGTCGAGTTGCTCCGCTCTCGCTAACAGCCGCTCATGCTGCGCCCCAGATATGGTTGTTGATGCTTGCCCTTGCAATTCGCAAGGGTGGCGATTCGACCGAGACGCTCTACCGAAAGGCAATAGCATGGCTGTCGATACGTTTGATCCTCTTGATGCAGCGAATGATGTTCTCGACATCTCGCTCAGCGAGCGTGCGGCTGCGAAGGTGCGCTCCCTGATCGACGAGGAAGGCAATGAGGCGCTCAAATTGCGAGTGTTTGTAACCGGCGGTGGCTGTAGCGGCTTTTCCTACGGTTTCACCTTCGACGAAGACCTCGCAGAAGACGATACGGCCGTTGAGCGTGATGGCGTAACGATGCTGGTCGACCCAATGAGCTACCAGTACCTGGTCGGGTCCGCCGTCGATTTCCTGCAAGACCTCCAGGGTGCTCAGTTCGTTGTCACCAATCCCAACGCATCAGCCACGTGTGGCTGTGGCAACTCGTTCGCCATCTAGAGCCGGCTGTATCAGGCTGGATACAACGCGCCGAGAATTCTCTCGCCTGTTGCGCCAGTAACCGCTGTGGCATTGCCTGGCAGCCCTGAGATAAAGCGATAGGCGAGCCAGGCGAACGCAGCTGCCTCCAGTGCGTCGCCGTCGATCCCCACGTCTTCGGCGAGCAGCAGCGGCATACTCAGCCTGCTTTGAAGCCGTTCCATGAGCCGATGATTTCGCCGGCCACCGCCCACGACCACCGCGCGCTCTGGCAGATCTCCCCAACGATCGATGCCGTCCGCGATGCAAGCCGCAGTGAGGTCCATCAGGGTTGCCTGCACATCTGCCGCCGGCAATTCGCGCCCCGCAAGATGCTCATCGAGCCAGGATTTGGTAAACGCTTCGCGTCCGGTGGATTTGGGTGGCGGCGCCTCGAAGTACGGCTCCGAGAGCATTGATTCCAGCAACGGCGCTGAAACAGTACCGCTGGCTGCCCAGGCACCACCGGTGTCGTAGGCTTGGCCGGTATGCGCCTCGCACCACAGGTCGAGCAGGGCGTTGCCGGGGCCCGTATCGAATCCGGATACGCTGCGATTGCCGCGCTCACCGCCGCCCGCGAGAACCGTGACGTTACTTATGCCACCGATGTTGATGACAACCTGACGCAGCTCCCTACCAAGTATCGCCTCGTGAAACGGCGGCACCAGTGGCGCGCCCTGGCCGCCCGCGGCGATATCTCGGCTGCGAAAGTCGGCGATGACGTCGATGCCGGTTCGCTCGGCGAGAACGCTGGCGTCGCCGATTTGCAGCGTGAAGGGGTGTTTGCTTGAGGGCCGATGTCGAACGGTCTGGCCATGCATGCCGATGGCTCGGATGTCCGTCGGAGCCAGGTTTTTGATGGCGAGAAACTCGCTGACCGCCTCTGCTTGCGCGGCTGCCAGCTCGACGCCCGCGTGGCCGAGTCGATCGATCTCGTTGTCGCCCGGCACCATGAGTGATTTCAGGGTGGCTGTGAGTGTCTTCGGAATTGGCGATTCGCTGGCATCGACGATAGTGATGACATCGTCGGCAGTAGAGACTAGGGCCAGATCGATCCCATCAACGCTGGTACCCGTCATGAGCCCCAGGTAAAGGCTCACTGTCTGCCGGATCTCGAGAGTACTGAGCCCATCTGCGAGCCTTCGCTAGGGTCGGGCCACAATCTGTGCGAGCTGTGCGCTCGCATCCTTGTGGCTATCCAGGGCCGCAAGCAAAGGGAGGGTCTGGTCTCGGAATCTGTCTGCTTCTTCGGGCGCTATTGGCTCGGCGTTGGGCAGCGGAACGGTGCGGGGGTTCATGTGTGCGCCGTTAACGAGGAATTCGTAGTGCAGGTGCGCGCCAGTGACCTGACCGGTCGCGCCAACGTAGCCGATGATCTGGCCTTGTTCTACTTTGCTACCCGAGCGAATGCCTCGGCCGAATTTTGATAAGTGCAGGTACTTGGTCGTGAATTGCTCGCCGTGCTGGATCACGACGTAGTTACCGTTGGGTTTGGTGCGTGAGGCGATTTTTACTCGCCCGTCACCGGCAGCCATGACCGGCGTGCCTGTGGGCGCTGCGTAATCGATGCCCCGGTGCGGCATCCTTTTGTTGTGCAGGGGGTGGATGCGCCGCAAGTTGAAGTTCGAGCTGATCCTTGAGAACGAAACGGGCGCGCGCAGGAACGCCTTGCGCATGCTGTGTCCGTTCGGGTCGTAAAAATCTGCCCGGCCATCGTTTCCTTGGTATCGAGTCGCTCGATAGACTTGGCCTTGGTTGATAAATTCGGCGGCGAGGATATTGCCGTTGCCTATCTTCTCGTCGCCGAGATACAACTCCTCGAACAGTACGTGGAAGCTATCGCCTTTACGGATATCCAGAACGAAATCAACATCCCACTGGAATATCTGGGCGAGACGCATCGTCAGTTCGTCGCTAAGACCAGCGCGCTGACTCGCAATGAACAGGCTGTGATCAATAGTCGCGCGCTTGTAGCTTTGAACGCGTGTGGGCTCGTCTACTTCTTCGCTGCCAGTGAAGACATCGCCTTCGCGTGCAAAACGCAGCCGTTCCAATCTTGCCGGCTGGTAGACAAGTTCGGTGAGCATGTTGTCACCGGTAACCGAGAACGTGAGCTGCTGGCCGGGATATATTTCGGGAAGCCGGCTCGCGAGCGGGCCGGCCGTATCCAGGAGAACCTGAAGTTCACGGTACGGAATGCCCTGGCGTTTGAAGATCGTGGCCAAGTTATCGCCGGGTCTTACGGTTGCGTTTCGCTGGGTGACATCTTGGGTGACATTGATGACAGGTTCACTCGGCGTCGCAACGGCCAGGTC
>CAYGQC010000022.1:0-36858 GCA_964351875.1 uncultured Pseudomonadales bacterium | reverse complement strand
ACACGACCGCCTGCTCGGTGTCGGCTTCTGCGGCCGGGCCGTTCCAGAATATTTCGGTCACCGACTTTGCCGGTGTTGACCTCGCCGTACCAGGTACTCTCGGCCTGGCTCCGTCCCAGGCGTTTATTACGGGCGAACCGTTGTTCTTCGAATTGCGGGACATAGATGCCAACGAAGACGCCCTGGTCATCGATCGGGTTGGCGTGCGGATCGTCTCGACACTTGGCGACGAAGAATTTCTGCAGCTCTCGGAGACTGCTCCGGACAGCGGTGTGTTTGTGGGTTACCTGCAAACGGTGGCGCCCGCCAGTGCCTCCGGGGATTGTCGTCTGGCGACCTCCGAAAACTCGGATGTCACGGCCAGCTACAGCGATCCGGACGATCCTCTCGATAACGTCAGCGCGAGCGCGCTTGTCGATCCCCTGGGCATCGTCTTCGACAGCGCCAGCGGCCGGCCGATCGACGGCGCAATTGTCACGCTGATCAATGATGCGACCGGGCAGCCGGCCCGGGTGTTCGGCGACGACGGCGTTTCCGTATATCCATCGACGGTCGTGTCCGGCGGTGGTGCCACGGATGCCGGTGGTAGCGCCTACGACTTTGGTCCGGGCCTGTTCCGTTTTCCGTTTGTCGCAGCGGGTGACTATCGGCTCGATATACAGCCGCCCAACCGCTTTGAGTTTCCTTCGATTGTGGCGGACCCGGCGCTGCAGGCTTTGCCCGATGCTCCCTATTCGCTGTCAGGTGGGTCGCGAGGAGACGCGTTCAACGTGCCCATCGGTCCGGCGGTCCGCGTGGATGTGCCCTTGGATTTGCAACCGATCGTGCCGACCGACAGCGACCTTAGTATCGCTGCGGTCACGCCATCGGGCGCGGGCGCAGTGAGCACGTCGGTAGCCAGTGGGCAGTGCTTCGACGGGACAGCCTTTGCAGCGCAAGCGGCCCCAACCAGCAGTCTCGGTCCTCTTGTCGTGCCCGGCTTCGTCGATCTAACACCGGCCAATCGGCTGGTTCGAGGTGAGCCTGCGTTCATTCGGTTGAGCGATGCCGATCAGGATGTTGACGCGTTCGCACCGGACAGCGTGGTAGTTGATGTGACCAGCCCCTCGGGCGATAGCGAGCGGCTGCTGCTCGTCGAAACGGGGAATTCGACGGGTGTGTTTGTCGGCTTTGTACAGACCTCCACCTCTGCAGTCGTGCCGTTCAATTGTCAGCTCGAGGCGCGCGCTGGCGATGAGCTTGTCGCGTCGTACACCGATTCTACGCGTCCGACCGATCAAGCGAGTGCCAGCGCACTGCTCGATGGCGGCTTCCGAGCCTTTCTCTCCGACACAGGCGCAACTGTCGACGGGCTGGAAATCACGCTGATCGATGTCTCCACTGGTATGCCAGCGACCGGCGCGGTGTTCGCGGCCGACGGCATCACGCCATATCCGGTCACGCTCACCTCAGGTGGCAGCGTCTCTGATCCGCTTGATGGCTCGATCGCTTTTACCCCGGGCAGTTTTCGTTGGCCGGTGATCGCGCCTGGCAGTTATCGCCTCGCCGTGGTTACACCGCCGGAACTGCTCTATCCCTCTATCGCCTCCGATGCTCAGATTGCCAGCCTGCCAGGCGCATCGTTTGAAATCGTCTCGGGCAGCCGGGGTGAGTCGTTTATCGTTGCCGCGGGTATTGGCTCCGGGTTCGACATACCGCTTGATCGCATCAATGCGGACGTAGTGATTACGAAGGAAGCCTCAACTGCCACGGCGTCGATTGGCGACTTTGTGCAGTACCGGGTTGTCATCAGTAATTCAGCCGTGGCGGGTGATGTCACCTCCCTTGCTCTGTTTGATCGTCTGCCGCTGGGTTTTCGTCTGGTGGCCTCATCGGTTCGTCTGGATGGCGAGCCCCTCGCCGCTGTAGTGGCAGACGATGGGCGAAGTCTCGAGCTCTCGATCGACCGCGTGAACGCAACTGGCAGCCGCGTGCTCACCTATGTCACGGAAGTCACCGCTGGCAGTCGGGCCGGTCTCGCTCGCAACGTCGTGCGTATTGCCGGTATCGGGATCGGTTCGAGTAACGAAGCCAGTGCGGACGTTGAGATCGTCGATGATCTCTTTAACACTACCTCGATGATCGTGGGTCAGATCACCCACGGCGCTTGCGATGAAACCGGTGTGCCGGTCAGCGGTGTGCGGGTCTTCGATGAAACGGGCGCCTACGTGGTTACTGACGTTGATGGTCGCTTTCACTTCGAAGACGTTGCGGCAGGTGGTCATGTCCTGCAAATGGATTCAGCCAGCATTCCCTCCCATCTCGAACCTCTGCGCTGTGACGAGAGTAACCGGCGCGCGGGCAACGCCATCTCCCAGTTTGTTGATGTGCAGGCGGGGACGCTCTGGCGAGCAGACTTCAGGTTGCGGGAAAAGCCACCCGTACTGGTGGATGTACGGGGCCAGCTCTTTGCCGACGTAGGCGATGACATCGTTGCCTACCGATTTGAACTCAGCGCAGGACATCTCCAGGCGCGCAACGCGCTCGTACTTGTGATGCTCGATGAAAATCTCGCCTACATCCCGCGCAGTGCGCGGCTAAATGGCGCGGCGCTTGCCGACCCCGAAGTCGGCGCTGGCGCGCTGACGTTCCGGCTCGGTGATGGCGAAGGCGCGTTTGCCCACTCAATCACGTTTAGCGCTGAGCGGCGCACGGCGCCCGCGCCGGCTCTGTACGCGACAAAAGCCACGCTATTGCTTGATTCCACGGCTGGCAAGGTGCGTCTGCCGGTCGTGACCAGTGAAGTGTCCAGCGGCGGTGCGTTTGTTGAGCGTATGGAGGTCTCCGCCACGACCGTCTTTGCCGAAGCGTCAGCGGATCTTGACGAGCGCTCCACAACGGAATTGTCAGATGCCGTCGCGTCAGTTGCGAATGCGGATGACGTGGCTATAACGCTCATCGGCCATGCCGATAGCCAACCCTTGTCGCATGAAGCTCGTTTGAAATTTGCCGACAACCAGGCTCTGTCGGAAGCTCGTGCCGCGGAGGTAGCCCAGACGATGGCGGGCGAGCTATACGGCAATGTCGCGATTGACGCGCGAGGTGCGGGTGATCGAGAGCCGGTTGCGAGTAATGACACGGAAGTGGGGCGCGCGGCGAATCGGCGTGTGGACGTTCACATTCTTGCTCAAAGCAGAATTGAGCAACGCGAAGACGATGGGTCTGTCAGCGAGGTCAGCGTTGTGTCGGTTGCGCTGCCGCAACTCAGGGCTGACGCAGTTGCTTCGCGTTTGCCCGCCTACGAGGAGGTGAAGCCCCCTGGTTTCGATCGGGCGTGGCTGGCAGGAAACTACGCCGGCCGCGCGATTGTCTGGCCGACCGCTGAGCACAATCCCGGGATTCCCGCGATACGGCTTGCCGTTGCGCACGAACCCGGCGCTCGGATCGACGTTCAGGTGAATGGCGTGCTCGTGAACCCGCTGACGTTTGATGGCACGACGGCAGATCACAGCGCCGGCGCTGCGGTCAGTCAATGGCGCAACCTCTCACTGGCTGCTGGAGACAACGCCATTGTTGTGTCGATCAGCGCGGCCGACGGCAGTGTCGCGACGCTCGAGCGGCGTGTTCACTATGCCGGTGCTCCGGTGCGCGCAGAGCTCGTCAGCGAATCGTCACTGCTGGATGCCGATGGGATCGAACCGCCGGTCATTGCCGTACGACTCTTCGATATCGACGGCTATCCGGCCAGGCCAGGCACTACGGGCGACTTTTTCGTTGACGCGCCCTATGCCGCCTTTAACGATGCGCGTCATCTGAACGAACTGGGCGGCTCGAACACGGGCTACCAGCGCTACGTGGTACGTAATGATGGCCTTGCGTATATCGAGCTTGAGCCAACCAGCGAAGGCGGTGAGGTTGCTCTGCGTTTCCAGTTTGATCGCAACCGATCAGACACCGTGCGAGCCCGCTTAAAACCGGTGGCGCGTGAGTGGATTCTGGTGGGCTACGCCGAGGGCACGGCTGGCTACCGAACGCTGTCGGGTGCGGCCAGCAATGATGCCGACCTCGGCCTGGAAGAAGACCTGGCAACGGATTCTCGAATCGCGTTTTACGCGAAAGGCCAGATTCGCGGAGATGCTCTGCTGACGCTCGCCTACGACAGCGACGGCAATCGGGACTCGAACGAGCTGAAGCGGCAAATCGACCCGAACCGTTTTTACACCCTCTACGGCGACGGCTCGGAGCAACGCTTCGACGCACGTAGCCAGCGCAAATTGTTCGTCAAGCTGGAGCGCGAGGATTTCAGCGCCATGTTTGGTGACTTTGATACGCGCTTCGACGACACCGAGCTGACCCGCTACAGCCGAAGTCTGAACGGGCTGCGAGGTGAATACGTCGGTGACCGGATTCGCGCGACCGCGTTCGCGAGCGAAGCCGATCAGGGACTCGTGCGGGATGAAATTCCCGGCGACGGTACCTCTGGCCTGTATCGGCTGAGCAGCGCCGGGATTGTTCGCAACACCGAGCAGATTCACGTCATCGTGCGCGACCGGTTCCGCAGCGAACGCGTACTGGAGCGAACGCCGCTCACCCGTTACCTCGACTACACGATCGATTACGACGCCGGCACCCTGTTTTTCAAGCAGCCGATTGCGAGCCAGACAACCGAGTTCAATCCGGTCTACATCGATGTTGAGTACGAGGTGGAAGCTGGCAGCGGTGACGAGCTTATCGCCGGCGCCAGACTCGCCTGGCGGCTTGATGACGAAGACAGCGAAGTCGCGCTCACCCACATCCGTGACGAAACCAGCGGCCGAGGTGGTGAGCTGACCGGCGCGCATCTGCGTTGGCAGTTGGGCGACGAGACAATGGTTCGCGCCGAGGCCGCGACGACGGAGTCCGCAACAACCGATTCGGCGAGCGCCTATCTCGTTGAAGTGGAGCGACAGAGCAGCAGAGTCGCTGGCCGAGCGTACGTGCGTGAGCAGGAGGCAGGCTTCGGTCTCGGCCAGCAAAGCAGCGGCGAAGACGGCACCCGCAAGCTCGGTGTGGATGGTGAAGTGCGGCTGAGCGAAACGCTGCTCGCCGGAGCCGAGGCGTTCAGCCAGCAGCAACTGGACAGTGACGGTACTCGGGAGGTGCTGGCTGTTGAGCTAGAGCGGCGAGGCCAGAACACCAGGGTATCCGGTGGCGTTCGGCACGTGTCGGAGACGACCGTTGATGGTAGCGAGCGCGATAGCGAACTGTTGACTTTCGGTGTGGCGCGGCAGTTGTTTGCCGGGCGGCTGAATCTGTCTGCCAACGCGGAGGCCAGCCTCGCGGGTAACGCTGAGAACACAGACTATCCGGATCGATTGCTGATTGGCGGTGAGTATCGACTGCTGGACAACCTGAGCCTGATTGCCGAGCAGGAGTTCACCTGGGGCGATCTTCGCGACACCCAGGACACGCGTTTTGGTCTGTCCATGCGGCCCTGGACCGGTGCTGACATCAACGCCATCGTGCAGCGTCAGCAGGGTGAAAACGGCGATCGCCTGTTTGCGACGACCGGTCTGTTGCAGCAATGGCGGCATGGTGAGCGCTGGCTGTTCGATGTGGGCCTGGATCGCGTGCAGACAATGTCCGGTTCGAGCCAGGCCATCGATCGCGGCGGCTTGCTGGCCAATACCAATGTCGATGTTGCCTCGGGCAGCGTCGGCAACGACTTCACCGCGGCTTTTGCCGGGGTTGGCTATCGCCGCGAACAATGGGACATCACCGGACGCATTGAGAGCCATTCCGGTGACGCGACCGACAAGTGGAATTTGCTGGCGGGGGCGTCCCGGCAGCTCGCTGAAGGCCGGGTCATCTCCAGCTCGCTGCAATGGCTGTCCGAGCAGGGCGACGATGGTAGTCGGCGTCGGGCCGGCGATCTGCGAGGCGGTCTGGCCTGGCGGCCGGATCAGGCGCGTTGGCTATGGCTTGCTCGCCTGGATCTGGTGACGGATGACGTCGACAACGCCAGTTTCGAGCTGAGTACGCGCAAGCTGGTCGCCAACGTACATGCTAATGGCCAGGTGAGCCGCGCAGGCCAACTGGCGCTGCGCTTTGGCTTGAAACAGGTGCGGCAGACCTTTGATGGCGACGCCTACGATGGTTTAACCGCGCTGGCCGGCGCTGAGTATCGCCACGACATTGGCCGGCTATTTGATGTGGGGTTGCACGGATCTATTTTGCATACGGCCAGTAGCGGCGCCTCTCGGTATGGCGCTGGCGTCTCTGTCGGCGTAAATCCGCTGGACGACATCTGGGTCAGCCTTGGCTACAACCTCTTCGGCTTCTCAGACAGTGACTTTGACGGTGCGCAGTACACCGATCAGGGACTGTTCCTGCGTCTGCGCGTGAAGCTGGATCAAAACGTCATCAAGCGGTTCTTCAATCGCTCGTTACTGGATGACGAATTGCCCAGATAGGCCGCATTGGTTACTGTCTCGCGCTCATTTCGATGGCGGCGCGCTCATGGCCGGTTTCTTTGCTCTGGCCAGGCGGGCGGATGTGGTGCGACGAGCGCTGCGAACGGCGCTTCTGGTCGGCACAATTCTCATGCTCATCAACCATGGTGATGCGCTTGTTGTGGGCGATGTGGATGGTCCGAGGCTGCTGAGAATTGTGCTGACCTTTCTAGTCCCCTATGGAGTGGCAACCTATGCCAGCGTGCAAGCGCTTCGACAGTCCTGATCCTCACATTGCTTTGCCCTCAATTTCGACTCTGCGGGTAATGCGAGGCACGCTAGCCGCCCTGGTACTCGCTGCGGCTGGTGCCCAGGCCGACGCGGTCGCCGCCGATTCAGCCAGCCCCGTCGTGGAAGAAACTCTGGTTTACGGCAGCCGCTCGGTCGACGACACCGGCGCGTTTACTCGGCTGGCGCGCGATGAGATCGAAGCGGTGCGCGCGTCGCACCCGAATGAGCTGCTCAACCGCGTGCCGGGCGTCTGGGTTTCCCGCGGCTCCGGCCAGGAGCATCTGACGGCGATACGAACCGGTGTCCTGACGGGCGCTGGCGCTTGTGGTGAGTTTCTGTACCTCGAGAACGGCTTGCCGATCCGGCCGCACGGCTTCTGCAACATTAACAATCTGTTCGAAATTAACCTTGCGCAAGCCGAAGCGGTTGAAGTCCTGCGTGGGCCAGCGAGCGCCAGTCTGGGCGGCAATGCCCTGCATGGCGCAATCAATGTTATTTCCGGAGCGCCCGCTGACAGCGGCGGTAGCGCCTCCATCGAAGCTGGTCCGTATGGCTATGGTCAAGGTCGAGTTAGCTGGGACAGCGCGAGTGTGCGGATCGATGCCGTCGCCACTGACAGCAACGGCTACCGGGACGATACGGGTTACGGCGAGCAGAAGCTGTCCGTTGCGCACTCGATGTCGGCGTTCGGCTTCGAGATTCTCAACACGTTTGCCGCGACCAATCTGAACCAGGAAACGGGCGGCTTCGTTCTCGGCGAAGACGCCTTTGAGGATTCCAACCTCAAGGACTCCAATCCGAATCCCGAAGCCTATAGAGATGCTTCTGCTGTGCGGCTGGCCAGCCGCTGGAGCCGCGAGTTCGGCGGCGATAGCGCACTGTCTGTCACACCGTATTTCAGACGCTCACAGATGACCTTTCTGCAGCACTTTCTGCCAGGTCAGCCGACCGAGCAGAACGAGCAGACCTCCAGCGGCATGGTTGTCGTGCTGGATGGCGGTGACGACTCGTTGAGCTACCGGATAGGAACCCAGCTCGAATGGATGGCGGCGAGCCTGAAGGAGGATCAGGATGGGCCGACGACGGGCTCAGCGTTTCTGGTGGCTACTCGGCCTTCGGGACTGCACTACGACTTCGACGTCGACAGCCAGTATCTGGCGTTGTTTGGCCGGGTCGAGAAACAGATTGGCTCGGCCTCGCTTTGGCTCAATGGCCGGGCTGAGCAACTGCGCTATGACTACGACAACCTGACTATCAATGGCCGCACTCGAGACGATGGGACGACGTGCGGCTTCGGTGGTTGCCTGTATCAACGCCCGGCGGATCGCAAGGACGATTTTGCTGACGTTGCCGTTGACGCTGGTTTGCGCTTTGCCGTCAACGATCAGCTCGAGACCTACGTCGCGATCGCCAGCGCGTTTCGGCCGCCCCAGGCCACCGAGCTGTATCGTCTGCAGCAAGATCAGACCGTGGCAGATCTCGAGTCGGAGTCGGTACGCTCCGCCGAGATCGGTGCCGCGTTGTCCCTGGCGACGGTCTCGCTTGATGTCGCGCTGTACCACGAGCAATCACGCAACGTTATCTTTCGCGACGCGCAGGGCTTCAACGTAGCCGACGGTCGATTTCGCTCCGTTGGGGTCGAAGTGGATGCGCGCTGGCGCGTGACCCAGCAACAGAACCTGGCACTGACCGCGAGCTACGGCCGGCACAAATACGATTTCTCTCGCGCGGCCGGTGGCGGCGAACAGATTCAGTCCGGCAACGATGTCGATACGGCCCCCCGCTGGCTGGCCAACGCCCGCTGGCAGCTTGGCTTTGGCGATCGCGGCGAGAGCGAGCTTGAGATCGTGTATCAGTCGGCGTCGTTTCTCGATGCTGCTAACAGCCAGCGTTACGACGGCCACACGCTGCTCAACTGGCGCGCGAGCGTGCGTCTGGCTGACAACGTAGAGCTGTTCGGCCGCGTGCTGAATCTTCTGGATGAGGACTATGCTGAAAGAGCGGATTTCGCCTTCGGTAATTTCCGTTATTTCCCTGGTATGCCGCGGCAATTTTACGCGGGTGTAGAGGTGTCCTGGTGAGCGATGTAGACAAGCGAAACTGTCAGATAAGCCCTTCCGGCACTCTGGAGGTACTGTCCCAGCGCGAGATTGCTGTTCTTATTGCGGCGAGTCAGGACACCAGTCAGTCGTCCTTATTCGAACTGTTTAGGCGCTGCGCGCTGGCCGTGATGAACACGGGGAACGAGACTGACGATGCTGCGGCGATGTTTGCCAAGTATCACGACTTCACCATTGAGCTTGCCCAGCGCACACGCGGGTTGAAACTGGTGATCAAGAATGCGCCGGCGAGCGCGTTTGTCGAAGGCCGGATGGTCGAGGGCATCCGCCAGCACCTGTTTTCAGTGCTGCGCGACATCGTCTACATCGGCACCGAATCGCTTTGGGACAACGGTAACTCGCTGGATGGAGAGGGCATCACCGATGCCGTGTTCCACATCCTGAACCATGCCCGGGTTCTGGATCCCAATCGCCGGCCAAACATCGTCGTTTGTTGGGGTGGCCACTCGATCTCACGCCCTGAATACGACTACACCAAGGAAGTGGGCTACCACCTCGGTCTGCGCAGCCTGGACATCTGCACGGGTTGCGGTCCGGGCGCGATGAAAGGGCCAATGAAAGGCGCCGCTATCGGCCACGCTAAACAGCGGGTCGTGAACGCTCGTTATCTGGGGCTGACGGAGCCGGGCATCATTGCTGCTGAGCCACCGAACCCGATGGTGAGTGATCTGGTTATCCTTCCAGACATAGAAAAGCGGCTTGAGGCGTTCGTGCGTCTCGGGCACGCGATCATCGTCTTTCCTGGTGGCGTGGGTACCGCCGAGGAGGTCCTGTACCTGCTGGGTGTGTTACTGCACCCCAAGAATGCCGACGTTTACCTGCCCGTCGTGTTTACTGGGCCGGCCAGCGCCGCGCCCTATTTTGAGCAGCTCGACAAGCTCATCACGCTGGTGTTCGGCGACGCCGCGCGTTCGCGCTATCGGATCATCACTGCCGACCCGGCGGGCGTTGCTCGCTATCTGAACAAGTCAATCCGAAAGCTGCGCAGCCATCGGCGCGAGACTGGAGATGCGTTCTACTACAACTGGTTACTGCACATGCCTGAGGAGCACCAGCATCCGTTTGAAGTGAACCATGAGTCTGTTCGTCAGCTACGACTGTCGCGTGATCTGTCGCCTGCGGATCTAGCGGTCAATCTGCGCCGCGTGTTCTCGGCGATTGTGACGGGCAACGTCAAAGCCAATGGCGTCGCGATGATTGCCGAACATGGCCCGTTTGAGATTTCGGGCGATCCGGAGATTATCGACGCTGTCGGTACGATGCTTGAGAGCTTTGTTGCCCAGGGCAGAATGAAGTTGCCCGGTGCTGACTACGAGCCGTGTTTCCGGGTTGTGCCGAACTCCTGAGTTGCTCAATTGCATTGCCGGGAGCTTGTGGCCTAGTCCGGTCCGGCCAGCGCATAGCCCGCCCAGAAGTACGGGTGACGCGAGCGCGGGTTGGCCAGCACGGAGAGCTGTGCATGGCGCAGGGCATGGCTTACAGGTTGTTTCTTCACAAGTAGCCCTTCGTAAAAATTTTCGAACAGCTTTGCGCTCGTGGCATCCGCGACTGGCCACTGGGTCGCGATGACCTGCCGACTGCCCTGGCGCAGGAAAGCTCGAGCGAGGCTCAAACCGGATTCGCCGGCGAGTTGCGCGCCAGCCGCGGTGTCGCATGCACTGAGCACTATCAGCGATTGTGGGAAGCGGCTCTGATACAGATCCACCAGCGTGACCAGCGCGTTCCTGGTGTCTCCGCTGGCGTTGACGGCGCTCAGGTACAGTCCGGAGGCTTCCGGCAGTTGTTCATCTAGCAATCCGTGAACTGCGATGTGAAGTACGTCCTGATTCTCGAGTGCTGGATCAAGAAGCGCTTCCCGCGTCGCATCGAAGCCCGATAGAACGTGTGCATCGGGATTGAGACGAAGGATCGCTGCCGCTTCAAGCGCCGTGAAAGGCAGGCGCGGCAACGCACGATCGAGAGGCGCCACGTTGGCGCTGGCCGGTGGCAGCCGCATGTCTATGCCGCCGAACACAGGATCCGCGAATACCGTCACCCGTGCGCGGGAATCGTCGGATATCAGTTGGGGTCGTGGCTCGGTAAGCAGCGCCGCATTGGTCAGCGTGATGATTCGGTGCTCTTCGATCAGATAGCGCTGCGAACCCAGCAAAGCGAGCGGTAGCCCCGCAAACAGGCCCTCTGCTGCAACGTAGATGACTTCTTCAGGCGCAAGCTCCGGCAGCAGGACCTCGCTCAAGTACTCGCGCTGTTGGCTGATGTCGGCGCGTCTGCGGATCGCTTCGCGTAGCTGTGCGATGGATTCTTTGATCTTATCGGCATTGGGTAGGGCTCGATAGCTGATCCCATCGCGTCTGACGACCCATTGGTGGGAGCTGCCATCGTCGGGCACGAGATGCAGGTACACGCTGTTGGCAGGTAACGACGCCATGAGCTCGCGGGCAGATGGCATCGTTGCAGCCTGTTCTTCACGCTGGCTGCTCATCTCGAGGATCAGGCGGCGAATTCTGCTCGTCAGTTCCGGGTCGGCTGGCGCAGACGAGTTTTTCCCGCCAGCGCGATGCAGCTCAGCGGCCTGTTTCGCGAGCGCGTCGCGCAACATGGGGTCGATAGGACTCTCGCCATCGGTCTCGCTCAGCAGCGAGGCCCGCCCATAGCGTGACAGCACCTGGTTCAGCGCTGCCTGGGGCTGCTCCGTGTTCAGCAGCGCTCGAATGTGCAGACGATCAGCCCGGCGGAGGTTGTTTGCGAAGAACGCTCGATCGTCCGCCCTTGCGATGGTTTTCGCCGACGCATCCGCCAGTGGACGCGCCTCCTCAAGCCAATCGATGGCAGTTTTCCACTCGGCCTGGCTGCTGGCCAGCTCAGCGAGTTCCAGGCGAGTCTCGAAACCCCCGAGCAGATCAAGGGTGTCATTTTGCAGTGCAAGCGTTTGCTGAAACAGCTTTTGTGCTCGGTCGAAGTTTCCACTTAGCCTGGCAGCGACTCCGGAAAGCAAAAGGGCTTCGCTCTCGTGTCTTGAGTAGCCGTGCTTGCGCGCGAGTTTCAGAGCCGCGTCCGCGTGCTGTTGCGCTGCTGCGTCACCGTGGCCGTTGTGAGCGCGCGCGAGGGCCAGTTGCGTGGAGGCGATTGACCAGGTGTTTCCTAACGTTTGGTAATCCACGAGCGCGTCGGTGAGCTGTTTCACGGCCGCGTTCGTATTGCCCTGAGCCTGGGCGATGCGGCCACTGACGATTGCCCAACTGGCCCTTTGTCTGAGCCAGTTGCGATCACCGAGTAAGTCTCGCGCCTGGCTGGCATACCCCTCGGCTTCGGTGAGGCGTCCGAGGCGGCGCATGAGTTCTGCCAGATGAACCAGCGTCTCGACTTGTGACTGAGGCCGGTGCGCTTCTTCGGCGGCCCGTAGGCTGTTGCGTAGATTTTCACTGGCGCTTCCGAACTCGCCTCGGCTGCTGTTCGCGGCGGCGAGATTTCTCAGAGTGGTTGCCAGTGGGCCATCCCAGCCGTTGGCTTCGTACAACTCGGCTGACGCTGAGAAATACTGCTCTGCTTCGTCAAACTCGCCTCGAGTGGATGCGATACCGCCAATGTTCTGGTTCGCCACCGCTGCGCCCCGCGGGTAGCGTCCGGCGTACAGGTCGATCGCGTGCAGATACCAGTCGCGTGCCTCTTTGAGATCTCCGGATCGGTGAGCCAGCAGGCCCAGACGGTTCGCAGCGATACCCGCCAGCAGCGACTCGTTGGATGCGTCTTCCGCCCGGCAGGAGTCTCCGGCCGCGAGAGCCCTGCAGAGCGAGGCGCGAGCATCAGCGTTTGCACCTAGGGCGACATTGGCTTCGAAGGCGACAATCCCGAGCCATCGATTGCTGAGTGGGTCGTTGTCGGGTCGGCTCGCCGCCCAGCGCTGGGCAGCGGAGAAATCCGCGCGCGCGAGGGCGGCGTTGCCGAGAAGTGTCCGGATACGGCCTCTGAGCTCGGCGCTCAGATTCTCGAATTCAATCTGTGCGAGGGCTGCTGTCAGGTCATCGCGTTTGTGCTTGCTCGCCGCGGAGCCGGTGGTCTGTTTGATAATGCTCGATACCGCTTTCAGGGATGCGCTCCACGGATGCCTGTCGGTAACCCCCGCGATAGTCACGCTGCCGTGGCGACTGTCTGCCTTGATGATTATTGGCAGCGCGCTCACATCGACAATCTCGATGCCAAAGCCCTGACCTCCAGAATCCGTCTCCTTCGGACGATCTGAACCTGGTTGGGGAATGCTGTTCAGGGTGGCGTTCTGTTCGCGTTCGATGACGTAGATTAGCGAGTAGCCCGATTCGCTGTTGCCAATGGACGCGGAGTCAAAGCAGATTCCCGCAGCCCCAATGCTGCCCTCAAAGGGCAGGACGACACGCTCTGCAACCTGCTCGGCGCAGTCTGCGGGTTGCGCTCTGCTGGGCTCAGCCGGGATTGCAGATGCTGCGGTGCTGGACACGCCCGTGCCGATGAGCAACAGGTACAGCGTTAGGTGTCCTAAACGCCCCCGAAGTGAGAGAAATCGCAAAGTCGTGACAGAAAGGAGGTAGTCAGCGCGGTTCCGGCGAGCGTCGCAGAATCGCCGGGACACAAGCCAGCGTTTCCTGGCTTGATGACGAAGCTTTGCTGGGACATTGACGGACTGCGTCAAGCCTCGCAATCGCGGTTGAGTAGGGCTGCACTGAAACGGGTGATTGGGGCGAGACATGTCGGTAATGACAACACATATATGAAAACGGATCAGTCTTCAGCTTCGTCCCAGATGCCGATGCTCACCCACAGGGCAAACCTGTCGCCCAGCTTCTTTGGTGCATCCATCAACGGCGATCGGCCGATCGCTCATGGTGCAGACATGGCGGCAAGCCCGGCAGCCGAATCGGAATTTGATACAGCCTCACCGGGCTGCCAAACGCACAGTGGCGATCATGGCCTTGGAGATTGTGGCGATAGCGGCGCGAGCAGAGAAAAGGCTGAGCGCTCCTCCCACCAAAGCGTCGTCGACAGCGGTTTGCTACTCGATGCGGACGGTGCGAGACGGCGCTACGACGTTGACGGATCTGGCGTCAAAGTTGCGATCCTCGATTCCGGGGTCAATCGTCTGCATGCTGACTTTGGTGGCAATGATCGCTCTTTTGAGCAGGTGGACTTCACGGGCGATGCGCTGTCGTCCGCGGCTTTTGACGATCAGTCGGGCCACGGTAGCCATCTGGCCGGCATCGTCGCCGGTAGGGGCATTCATACCGGCATCGCGCCGGGTGCAGATCTTCTCTCGATGCGAGTCCTGAGCGGCCCAGGCGCTAGCGGTGATCTCGCCTGGGTGGAACGAGCGTTAACCTGGCTGCTGGATGACGAGGCGAGTCGGGGCGTATCCGTGGTGTTGCTTGCGGTTGCTGACGGCCATGGTCACGCGGACGATTCGGCGTTTCGCACGGACGTCATATCTGAGGCAATTCGAGAATGCCACCATCGGCGCATCCCGGTGGTCGTACCCGCAGGCAACCTGCACAAACGTGAGCGCGCGTCCGCAGGCATGGCGTACCCGGCGGTTTGCGCCGAAGCCATCAGCGTTGCCGGAAGCGTGTGTTCCAACGGCCGATGGCGTCTGACCGACGAATCCCAGCGCAGTTCGCGAACGACGATTGCGGCTCCTGCAGGCCCCTACGTTTCCAGTGCCAGAACGGGCGTTTCCGGATCAGCGGTCCGCGAAGGCACGTCCCAGGCGGCTGCGGCTGTGGCGGGTGCTCTGGCTTTGTTGCAAAGACGGCATTTTGACATGATGGGTAGCCGGGCCAGAGTAGGCGAACTCGCCGACTGGCTCAGGCACGGCGCGCGCGGTCGAGCCGATAAACTGCCAGTGCTGAACGTGGAAGGCGCGCTGAACGAATTGAATCGTTCGCGCGGGCGAAACTCTCGCCAGCGCTTGCGCGCGATGCGTTCCACTGGTTCCGAGCTGTAGCGAGTTGCGCAAACTGAATCAACAAACTTTGAAGGTGAAAACTAGTGAGTAACGTATCGGATTGGATTGAGAAACTGGCCGCAGCCGGCCCGCTTGTTGCGAAGGACGTGCATGGCGACGTCCACGGCCTGGTTCAAGCGGGCTCCAAGATGACCTTGGCAGTTCGCGATGACGCCGTGTTTCTGACCGTGACGGATGCCGCGAAGAGCGCTTCCTGGTCGGGCTGTGCGCTCTTCGGTACCGAGGTTTACGGCCAGCCTGTGCTGATTGGGCAAATCTGTCCCGACAACCGCGCCGTGCTACCGATTGTGGTGTCCGTGGAAGACGCAAAGGCGAACACGGTCAAATTCCAATTGGGTGGCGCTCAACTGCGTGCGCTTGCCGGCGCCCAGGTGGGTGACGGTGAGTGGTCTGCGGGGCCGTAAGCGGGCTGGTTGAATGAGCCCGCTCACCCCTATACTCGGCCGCCTGACTCAAAGGATCTCCGGGAACGTACCCATTGGATCGCGAATTCGACAGTGCAGGCGAGCCTCACCGCTGGCCGCCCGAGAAACTTGCGGTCGAGGTAGGGGCGCAGCGTGCAGGCGCCGCAACGGAGCTCTGCCGTCGCTACCGGCGGCCTTTGCTCATTCAACTCGAGAGGCTTTCCCGGGATCCAGCGCTCGCGGAGGATCTCACTCAGGAAACGCTGATTGTCGTGCTCGAGCGTCTCAAGTCGGAAGCTCTGGACGATCCAGCGGCTCTCCCCGCATTTGTCCGTCAGACGGCTCGTTATCAGTGGGCAAACTGGAGTCGACGCGAGTTCCGACGCCAGACTCACATATCCAGCGACGTAGTAGATGCGCTTGGATCTGCGGCAAACGATCCGTTTCGCTTGTTGTCACGGTCGAACCCCGCCGAGCTGGTTGCTCTGCTACTCAAGGAATTGAGCAAACCCAGGGATCAGGAAGTGATCCGACGCGTCTACCTGTTGCATCAGGACAAGGCGCAGGTTTGTCGCGGAATGCTACTTGCGCCCGCCGCTTTCGATCGGGTGCTCAGTCGAGCTCGCGGTCGGTTGCGCGACATCGCGATGCGTCGGATCCCCGGCGGCTTGCGAGCTGCTCAGGTGTTCGACGATGAGACGGATCGCTGATGAGCAAACGCGAATCAGACGTATATCCTGCTGTCTTTGCCAGTCGGACAGGTGTGTGGACTACTCGATACGTCGCTATCGAACCAGGGAAGGTGGCTGAATGAATCCGAGAATTGCGCTATGGATCTGAGAACGATAGATAGAGACCAGGTGGTTGAGCGCTACGTGCTTGGCCGGCTGTCCGCCGAAGACACGGATGCGTTTGAAGAGTATTTCTTCGAACATCCGGGCGTGCTGGACGAGGTAGAGGCAGCGATCGCGCTTCGCGATGGTTTGCTTGAACACCCGGCAATGGCGCCGGTTGCGTTCTGGCGCTCGCCGCTGGCGGCAGCGGCCGGGCTTGTTGCCTGTGTCGGACTGGCAGCCTCCAGTTACCTGTTCGTGGAGAACCGACAGCTACAGGGCGCAACGGTTCTCGCCGCCCACAGCGTTGGTGAGAGAGTCTTGCTCAGCGCCAGCCGCAGCCTCGGTTCGGAAACGGTGGCCGTGCGGGCGGATGCCAACGCTTTGCTGGAAGTCGCCATCGGGCCGATGGGTTTCCATAGCTACGATCTGGTTATTCGAAACGCGTCCGGTGCTGAGCTCTATCGCTCGAGTGCATTGCAACTGGACGAGAGCTTTGGCCTGACCGTTGCGACCGGCGACCTGATTGCAGCCGGCGGACGGTATGAGCTCATCGTTCGCGCCAGGCGCGGGCCCGAAGAGTCTGCCGATGCGGTGGTGGCGGAGCACATCCTTGTCGGCGTCTGATGACGTTACCCTCACTGAAAGCTTGCGACTGCAGAGGTGGTGCTGACGCTCTGGGCGATGGCGCTGAATTCGACGCAGGTGCCGGTTTTCTCTGGCATTTCACGTAAACTTGCGACCTCCTTTTCAAGAGCGTACGCGTGAGCTTCGACGGACGCTGTCCATACGGTTTCCCGTGAGACAGCTACTGGGCAGCGCGGGCCAAAATGAGCGAACCCTCGACGTCGTCGGAACAAGCTGAGCCATACTCGTCAGTGCTTTGCCACGCGAGTGATTTGCGCTGTGAACGCGGAGGACGAGAGCTGTTTCGCGATCTCTCTTTCTCGCTGAAGCGCGGGGGGCTGCTTGAGTTGCGCGGCCCGAATGGCAGTGGCAAATCGACCCTGCTGCGCGCTCTCGCAGGCCTCTACCCGGATGTGAGTGGTCAGATTAAAGCTCGTGAGCTCGCCTATTTCGGCCATCGCGGTGGTCTGTCACCCAGCCTGACGGTAGCTGAGAACCTCGCCTGGTTCGCGGGTTTGGCGGGATCATCGGCGCCGGACCTGCCAGGGTTGCTACAGCGGGTTGGCGTGCCTTACCCCGATCGATTGCTTGCTCAGTTATCCGCTGGCCAACAACGCCGTGTCGGTCTGGCGCGGCTGCTAATGACCAGTGCCACGAAACCGCTCTGGTTGCTCGACGAGCCGCTGACAGCGCTCGACGCATCAGGCGAAGCACTAGTGGGAGAGCTTATAGAGGATCATCTCGCCGGCGGCGGTGGCGTGATTTGCGCCACCCACCAGGACCTGCCGGCATCCCCCAGCGAGCGGATCGAGCTCGGTCGATGAACGCGCTCCTGGCTCAGTTTTTGCGCGATTGGCGAATCGCATTGCGCTCACGGCACGAGATGACAACGTCGCTGATGTTCTTTGCGGTGGTGGTAATGTTGTTTCCTCTGGCGATCTCGCCCGAACCGGAGCAACTGGCTGCGATTGCGCCCGGGGTCATCTGGGTGCTGGCGTTGCTCGCATCGCTGCTGTCGCTTGAGGGGTTGTTTCGGCGCGACTTCGCGGATGGCTCGCTCGAGCAAATGGTGCTGTCCGCTGAGCCGCTTTTTCTCGCCGTTGTCGGCAAGCTTCTGGCGCACTGGTGCGCGGCCTCCCTGCCGCTCGTGCTGTTTGCGCCGATCGCTGCACTGGCGTTGTCGCTGCCTTTAGAAGCGCTGTCGACCCTGCTGCTCAGTCTGCTATTGGGCACGCCTACCGTTGCCTGTCTCGGTGCAGTCGGTGCAGCTCTGACGGTTTCACTTGGTCGCGGCGGGATGCTCCTGGCCCTGATTGTGCTACCGCTCTATATCCCCGTGTTGATCTTCGGAACCTCGGCAACCTCGTTTGCCGTTCAGGGTGCGAGTGTTGTCGGGCCATTGGCCTGGCTTGCTGTACTCGCTGGCCTATCCTTTACGCTGACGCCTTTTGCGGTAGCGGCTGCGATTCGCGTCGCGTGTGAGGAGTGACGTGAAGCCTGTCACAGTCGAAGCCTCAAGAACTCCGTTTGGTCCGAACAGAGCAGCTTTTAGCGGGTGCGACCGGTGGGCAAGTCATGCCGGTGCGGGTGATAATTAGACCATGGGTATGTTGAAGACATTCTGGCACCGCCTCGGCTCTCCGCCGTGGATGTACGGTATCGCGCGTCCGTGGATGTGGGGCTTTGGCATCCTGGCCGCTGTGCTCATACCGGTTGGGCTGGTCTGGGGGCTGTTCATCGCGCCGCCGGACTACCAGCAGAGCGACGCCTTCCGAATCATCTACGTGCACGTGCCCACCGCGATACTCGCCCAGAGCTGTTACCTGATGGTCGGCATCGCGGGATTTGTGCACCTTGTCTGGCGGATGAAACTCGCAGACGTCGTGCTGCAGGAGGCGCTGCTGATCGGCGCTTCTCTCACAGCGCTGGCTCTGATCACCGGCTCGGTTTGGGGCCGGCCCATGTGGGGCACGTGGTGGGAGTGGGATGCCAGAACCACCTCAATGCTGATTTTACTGTTCCTCTACTTCGGTATTTACGCCTTGCGTGAGGCTATTCCCCGGCCCGATAGTCGCGCCCGGGCGAGCGCGCTGCTGGCCGTGATCGGCCTGATCAACATTCCGATCATCAAATACTCGGTTGAGTGGTGGCGCACGCTTCATCAGCCGTCGACGTTTTCGCTGGTAGAACAGCCCAAGATGCCGGCGGAGATGTATCTGCCTCTGTTAGTTCTCGTGCTAGGTTTCTACGCGTTCATGGGCGCGGTGCTACTGGCTCGCGTTCGGGTAGAGCTGCTTAATCGCGAGAGCGGATCGAGCTGGGCGCAGGCAGAAGCGCGTCGGTTGCTGGGATCATGAGTCAGCAAATGAGCGGTCTGGACCGGATATTTGTTGAGCTGGGTGAGTGGCTTTGCGGATTCGGCGAGACCGCTTGCATGAGTGGCTACGGCGCGTACGTCTGGTTGTCCGTGCTGGTCACGTTGCTGGCTATCGCCATCAACGTCTGGCTGCCGATTCGCGCTAGACGGCGATGGCTGAGGCAGCAGCGCGTAGAGCTAGATCGACAGGCGGCTGAATCCGCTAGCCAGTGGGCGTCAAACGATACGTCTGATCGTTGACGAGACGACGAGCTACATCAACCCAGCGCGCGCTGTGCGCATGAAAACAAAAGGCTAACGATGCTGACTGAGCCAGGGAGCTCGACATCATGAATCCGAAACGCAGAGGCCGATTGCAGGCGGTGACCTTCATTCTACTGGGTGCTGCCTTGACCGTTGGTCTGGTTCTCTTCGCTGTCCGAGAGAATATTAATATGTTCTATGAGCCCGCGCGCATCGCATCTGGCGAAGCGCCAACGGATACTCGAATTCGGGCCGGTGGCATGGTGCTTGATGGCAGCGTGGTGCGTTCCGATGAGTCCCTCGACGTCAGCTTTGTGCTGACGGATCACGCGGGTTCGGACTTCACGGTCTTCTACGCTGGCATTCTTCCGGATCTGTTCCGTGAGGGGCAGGGCATTCTCGTACAAGGCCAGCTCGACGCGGACCGACGCTTCCAGGCCGAGGAAGTGCTCGCTAAACATGACGAGAATTACATGCCGCCGGAGCTGGCGGGCATGGCCATGCATAGCGGCGAAGACGCGGGTGACAACCCTGCGACATTCCCGTGATTATTGAACTCGGCCACTTTGCGGTTGGCCTGGCCTTTGCGGTTTGTGTGCTGCTATCGGTGTTGCCGATGGTTGGGGCTGCTCGGGGCAACGAGCGGCTGATGGCTCTAGGCACGAATCTGTCCGTCGCGCAGTTTGTGCTGCTTCTGGCCGGTTACCTGGCGCTGACCCACGCCTTTGTCACGGATGACTTTTCCGTGGCCTATGTTGCGTCCAACTCGAATTCGCTTCTGCCCACACAATACAAGGTGAGCGCTTTGTGGGGCGCGCACGAAGGCTCGTTTCTGCTGTGGACGCTGATTATGGGCGCCTGGGTCATGGCCGTCGCGCTGCGAAGCGGCAACCTGGATCGGGCGTTTACCGCCCGTACGCTGTCGATACTGGGTTTTATCCAGCTAGGCTTCCTCGCGTTTCTGCTCTTTCTGAGTAACCCGTTCGAGCGCGCGTTGCCCCTCGTTCCGGTTGATGGCGCGGATCTGAACCCGCTGCTGCAGGACTTTGGCCTGATTGTGCATCCGCCGTTGCTGTACATGGGTTACGTCGGCTTTTCCGTGGCGTTTGCGTTTGCGATCTCGGCCCTGCTCAGTGGCCGAATGGATGCCACCTGGGCTCGCGCATCACGTCCCTGGACGAATCTCGCCTGGGCATTTCTTACGGCTGGCATAGCGCTGGGTAGCTGGTGGGCGTACTACGAACTCGGCTGGGGCGGCTGGTGGTTCTGGGACCCGGTTGAGAACGCATCGTTCATGCCCTGGCTTGCGGGTACGGCGCTGATTCACAGTTTGGCCGTCACTGAGAAACGGGGTGCTTTTCGAAGCTGGACACTGCTGCTCGCAATCGCAGCCTTTTCGCTGAGCCTGCTGGGCGCGTTCATCGTCCGCTCGGGCATCCTCACATCGGTGCACGCGTTTGCCGTTGATCCGGAGCGCGGTGTCTACATTCTCGCGTGGCTCGGTGTCTCCGTCGGTGGCGCGCTTACGCTCTACGGTATGCGCGCGCATACGATCTCCGCCCGAATTCGTTATGAGTGGCTATCTCGAGAGACATTCCTGTTAGTAAATAACCTGTTGCTGGTCGTGTCGCTGGCCGTCGTGTTCTACGGAACGTTGTATCCGGTCGCCTATGAGGCATTGACTGGCGGCCAGAAAACCTCGGTCGGGCCGCCGTTCTTTAACTTTGCCTTTGTGCCGTTGATGCTGGTTCTGGCGCTGTTTCTCGGCGCTGCGCCGGTGGTGCGCTGGAAACGCACGCGTGCTTCGAGCCTTGTGCGTACGCTCTGGCCGGTTGCGCTGGCGTCGCTTGCGCTCGGCATATTGCTGCCGCTGGTGTTGCTGTCTGACCTGTCCGTAGGCGTTGTGTTGGCGATCAGCCTGGGACTGTGGATCGTTCTGTCCCATTGTCTCGATCTGTGGCGACGTAGAAGTAGCCTAACCGCTGCCTACTGGGGCATGTGGGTTGCCCATGTTGGGTTCGCGATTTCCATGGTGGGCATTGGCGTGACCAGTGGCTTCTCCGTTGAGAAAGATGTGCGCATGGTTGCGGGCGAGACGGTCACTATCTCCGGTAGGCAATTTCGCTTTGACGGTGTGTCGGAGGTATCGGGACCGAACTACGTGGCCCAACGTGGCAACTTCCTCGTGACCGAGGGCAGCAATAGTTATGAGCTTCACCCGGAGAAACGTCGCTATCTGGCGCGTGGCAGCGTGATGACCGAGGCTGCCATTGAGCCGGGGTTGATGCGCGATATCTATCTTTCGCTGGGTGAGCCCCTCGCGGGGGATTCCTGGGCAGTGCGAGTCCACATCAAGCCGCTCGTGCGCTGGGTTTGGCTGGGCGCGTTGTTGATGGCGCTGGGTGGTAGTTGGGCGCTCCTTGATCGCCGTTATCGGCGCCTAAAGGTGCGAGCAGGTGCGGTTGCCAGCGCATGAGTGATCCGTTGCCTACCGAAGCGATGGCTGCCAGAGCCGGACTCTCCCGCTTCATACCGCTGGCGTTGTTTGGCGCGTTCGGAGTTATCGCCGTGGTTGGCCTGTTCGTGCTTGGTGACCGGCACGAGTTACCGTCGGCGCTACTCAACAAGGCATTTCCCGAGTTCACCGCGCCGTTGCTGATGGATGAGTCGGTCACGTTCTCTCGCCAGGATCTCATCGGCGAGCCAGTTCTCGTGAACGTATGGGCAACCTGGTGCCCGACCTGTAAGGCTGAGCACGCTGAGCTGCTGCGCATCACCCGGGACTTCGGTGTGCCGATCGTCGGACTCAACTACAAGGACGATTCGCGCGCCGCACGCGCCTTCCTCGCGCGCTATGGCAACCCGTTTCGTTACAATCTGGTCGACGCGGACGGTCAGATCGGCGTTGACCTGGGCGTCTATGGTGCTCCGGAGACCTTCCTGCTGGATGCCGAGGGAACCATTGTTTACAAGCGCGTGGGTGATGTGAATCCGCGTATCTGGCGCAACGAGCTCGAGCCCGCGTTGAAAGCACTCGGCGTGAAACTGAGCCCCGATGCTGCTGGCTTGGCAGAAGGAGCGGCACCCTGATGCCGACGAAACTCTCCCTGGTTCTTCCCGCTCTACTGGCGCTTTCGTTCCTGGCGTTACCCATTCATGCGGCGAGCAGTATCGATGTCTACGACTTCCCAAGCGTTGAGATTGAGGATCGCTACCGCGCGCTGGTCGAAGAGTTTCGCTGCCCCAAGTGCCTCAACACGAATATCGCCGGCTCGGATGCGCCGATTGCCCAGGACCTGCGGACCACGGTTTATCGGCTGCTTGTCGTGGACGGCCTTAGCGACGATGAGATTCGCGACTACCTGCAGGCCCGCTATGGCGATTTTGTTCTCTACGACCCGCCGCTGAGTTTCCGCACGGTATGGCTGTGGTTTGCTCCGGCCTTGTTTCTGATTCTCGGCGTGACTCTGCTGTGGCGGGTGCGTCGGTCCAGCGCAGCGGCAGCGCCGTTGGCCGATGATGAGCGTGAGCGTCTCGCGGAACTCGCGGGCCATGGGGAAGCAACCGCGGGCGTAGTGGAACCCGGACCGGGACCGGAGGCGGGGCGCTGATGTTTGTCGGTGCTGCCATTGTAATTTGCCTGGTGACGCTCAGCATCGTCCTGTTTCCCTGGCGCCGCCGAGCGCGGCAATCGCCGAGCGCAGCCGGGCTCTATCTGAATCGCATAGCGGAGCTCGATGCTGAGCTCGCCCGTGGTGATCTGACTGAAGCCGAACACGCGGATCTCAAGGATGAGTTAGGCGCGTCAGTCTTACCGGATATCGAGCGCGAGAAGCGCCTCGCGGACCAGTCGAGGTTGTCCAGCAACGGCGCGCCGCTGGTTTTGATCGTGCTGGTGGCGTTGGCTATACCGATCGGGGGGGCACTCACCTACCTGGCGACGGGCGAGCCGGATGCACATTGGCTAGCGGACAGCGCGTCGGTTTTGCAGCTCGATCCGGGCACGGATCGAAGTACGATTCGCGGCTATGAAGAAGCCCTGTCACGACGTACCGCTAAAGTGCCCGGCGATCACGAGAGCTGGTACCTGTTGGCCCACGCTCGCCTCAAGCTCGATGAGTTTGCTCGCTCAGCCGCGGCCTTCGCCGCGGTAAACGCGCTTACCGGGCCAGACCCGCGAGTGGATGTCTACTGGCTACAGACGCGATTTCTAGCCGCCGATGGCGCGATCGACGATACCTCCCAGGCCATCGCGGAGCGTCTGCTCGCCCAATCTCCAAACGATCCGGTGGTGCTTGAGGTGCTCGCGCTTGCAGCCTTTAGAGACAATGAGTTTGCGGCATCGGCGCGCTATCTCCAGCGCGCGCTGGCGGGCGATTTGCTGCCTTCTCGACGAGCAGCGCTGAACGCCGGGCTCGCTGAGGCTCGGGCCAGGCTAGGTAATGTCACGCCGCGAATCGACGTTGACGTCTCGCTGGCACAAACACCGCCGGCTGGGTCGTCACTGTTCGTGCTCGCCAGACGCCCCGGTGAGCGCATGCCGCTCGCGGTGGTCCGCGTACCCGCTGAATCGGGCACAACCTCCGTGCGGCTGGACGATGCTGCTGTCATGAACCCTGCCGCTCCGCTGTCCTCGGCTGGGTCGGTTGAGGTGGTCGTTCGCGTTTCCCGATCCGGGATGGCCTCCGCTTCACCGGATGACTGGCGCTGGGAGAGTGAGCCTCTGGCCATCGATGCGCAGAGCGCGCACCAGCTCGCCGTCACGCTGTCACCACCGCCTGTTTGAGACGCTGACGAAACTAACGGGCGTCTGCGTTGTCGAACAAAGTGGACGGGCCTAAGTAACTCGACAGTGAGGCGTGTACTGCCATGACATTTCAACCTGCGACTCGTTTGACCGAGCAGATTGCGGATCATCTTGCGCACCAGATCATTTGCGCTGAACTGGCGCCGGATGAACGCATCCCCGAAGTCAAGATTGCCCGTGGCCTGGGCGTATCCCGGGGCTCGGTGAGAGAGGCTCTGCTGATACTCGAAGCGCGGCGACTGATCGACATCCTGCCCAGGCGGGGTGCGGTTGTCTGTGCGCTAAATGCGGATGAGGTCGAGCCGCTGTGTGAACTCAGTGCGGAACTTATTTCGTACTACTTCCGTCGCCTCGCGTCGGTGATCGGCGGAAGTGAAGAAGCGCTTGAGCCGTTGCGAAACGCACTTGAGGTCATCGAGCAGACTATCGAGGCAGGCGACAGAACCCAGTTTGTCCATGCCAAAGTCGGCTTTGTACAAGCCGGATATGAACTGCTTGCTGATCCGTTCGTGACATCGTCACTAGAGAGCTTGTTGCCGGTAGGGGCGCGCCTCGCACACCTCGTGGCGGGCCACCCGGACCACGACGCACGGGACGCTTTGCGCCTCGGCAAGGCAGTGATGTGCGCGATGCTCGAAGGCAACAACACGCGGATTAACGAACTGGTGCATGCGCACTATCGACGCTTGGCTGAACTGGCCACGGAGTGTCTGCTCAGTGGCGCATCAGAACCCCTTCGGCGCAGCGCTTAGCTGGCGCGGCCCGGTCGCTGGATAACCGGGCGGGGTAATCGCCTCACGTTCTGTAACACTTCGTAACAGAACGTGTCGCAGGAGCCGATCGGATCGGGACCGGCCTTAAAAAGGCCGGTTTTTATCGCTTCGTTCCGCCGCAAGACTGTCTTGTCATCATTTCTGTCTGCTAGACTGCGCGCTGCCCCACGCGTCGTAGTTTCATGCGTCTCAAGCAAATCAAACTTGCCGGTTTCAAATCCTTCGTCGATCCGACGTCGGTCAGTCTGCCCTCGAACCTGTGTTCGGTTGTGGGTCCGAATGGCTGTGGCAAATCCAATATCATTGACGCGGTCCGCTGGGTGATGGGTGAGTCGTCCGCCAAGCAGTTGCGCGGCGAGGCAATCACGGACGTGATCTTCAACGGCTCGCGCACTCGCAAACCCACCGCGCTTGCGAGCATCGAGCTGCATTTCGATAACTCCGATGGTCGAATTGGCGGCGAATACGCGAGCTACGCTGAGATCGCAATCCGTCGGGAAGTTGGCCGTGATGCGCAGTCCAACTACTACCTAAATGGCAGTAAATGCCGCCGCCGCGACATTCAGGACATCTTCCTCGGCACCGGTTTTGGGCCCCGCAGCTATTCGATCATCGAGCAAGGCATGATCAGCCAGCTCGTGGAAGCCAAGCCGGAAGACCTGCGGACCTACCTCGAAGAAGCGGCCGGAATCTCCAAGTACAAAGAGCGGCGTCGTGAAACCGAAAACAGGATTCGCCATACGCGCGAAAACCTGGATCGACTGAACGATATTCGAGAGGAGCTGGAACGCCAGCTCAACCGTCTCGACCGCCAAGCCAAGGCGGCTGAGAAATATCGAGAGCTGAAGTCTGAAGAGCGGACAGTAAAGGCGCAGCTACTCTGCCTGAATCTGGCCGCCCTGGAGACGACGCTCACTAGCGAGCAGGAAGCGATCACGCGCTTTGAGCTCGACCTTGAAGCCGCGAAGACGCATCAGCAATCCATCGAGACGGACATCGAGAAGGCCCGTGCCGAGCATGGAGACGCCAGCGAGCAGTTCAATACCGTGCAGGCCAGGTTCTATGAGCTGGGCGGTGAGATTGCGAGAATCGAAGAAGCGATCGGCTACGCGGGTGAACGCGTCAAACAGCTCGAACTCGACCTGGAAACGGTTAGTCAGCGCCGCGAAGAGACGGGCGCTCAGCTCGCGATGGATGATCGCGAGATCGAACGCTTTACCCGCCGCGTCGCGGAACTGGCGCCGTTAGTCGCAACGGCGCGGGGGGAAGACGAACGATTGTCCGCCTCACTCGACGACGTCGAAACCGCCAGCGGCGCGTTGTCCGGTGAGTGGGAAGCCTTCAGCTCCGGTGTCGCCGGCCATGAGCGCGCGGCGGAAGTGCAGGAATCTCGGATCGAACACCTCGAGCAACTGCTCCAGCGGCTGCGCAGCAGGCTGGCCAGGCTCGACGAAGACCCGGTTCAGCTAGTCGCGTCGGACGGCGAAGACATTGCCGAGCTTGCGAGCCAGATCGACCTGAACGAAGAACAGCTAAAGCAGGCGGAGATCGAGCTTGATGCGCTCGGTGCCGAGCTGGCTTCAGCCCGTGAGGACCTGTTGCTGCGCGATCGCACGCTGGAAGACGCGCGCGCCGAAGTGGCCAATCTACGCCACGAGCTGGCGACCCTACAGGCGCTGCAGGAAGCGGCGCTTGGCCAAGGCCAATCGGTGTCCGATGACTGGCTCGCCAGTAATCAACTCGACTCCGCCTCTCGCCTGGGCGAGTCGCTCTCAGTCGTTAGCGGCTGGGAACGCGCCGTGGAAGTCGTTCTGGGCTCGTCACTGCAGGCGCTACGAGTGACCGATATCAACGCCTTTGAACAATCGATCTCAGACTTGCAGGGCGAGACGCTAGCCCTGTTTGAAGGTCGGCAAGCTCCGCGCGGCACAAGCGACGGAGCACTACCAACACTGGCGAGTTTTATTCGCGCCGATGGCCTGGAACTCGGTGGCTTGCTCGACGGCCTCTTTGCCGCCCAGTCTCTGGGTGTTGCACTTGCGCATCGATCCTCGCTCGCGGCTGGCGAGAGCATCATCACCCGGGACGGGGTCTGGGTTGGTGTGGACTGGCTTAGGGTCATGCCTGCCGATGCCGAGGACGGCGGCATTATCGAACGAGCGCACACCATCGAGACACTCGTCGGCCAGGTGGAACAGGCCGAACAGCAGCTCGCGGAATTCCAGGGTCACTTGAGCCTTGGCCGAGAGCGCGTACGTGATCTGGAGCTGCGTCGTGACGAGCTTCAGGGCAAAGCCAATTCAAGCAACCAGGCCCTTGGGCAGCTCCGCGCAGACCACGGCGTACGTCGGGTTCGGCTGGAAGAAGCCGGAGCGCGGGCGGAACGCGAAGACGCCGAACGCGCCGAGCTGAACGCGCAGATCGACTCTGAAACCGCCAACCTGAACGAGGCGCGCCGATTGCTGTCCGAAGCGAGAGTCGCGCTCGAGGGCAGTCAGGCCGAACGTGAGCGTCTGCAGTCTGCTCGTCAGGCCAACGATCAAGCACTATCTTCTGCAAGAGCAGCGGCCCGAACGGCGCGGGATGCTTTCCACGCCGCTAGCGCCGAGGCATCAGCGCTGGAGTCTCGACTTAGCGCCAGCCGTACTGCCCGTCAGCGCCTGGTTGACCAGCAGCAGGAGCTGAATGAGCGGGCCGGACAGATCGAGCAGGGCATTGAAGACAGTTCGCAGCCTCTGCCTGAGCTGAAAGAATCCCTTGAGGTGAAACTGGCTGGGCGGGTTGCCGTCGAGCAGGAACTCTCCGACGTTCGATCAGCGCTTGAGGCAAGCGAGAGCAAAATCAGGGCCTCGGAAGAAGGCCGAAGAAAAGCGGAAGCGGCATTAGCCGATATTCGCGAACGATTGGAGCACCGGCGCGTCGAACGTCAGGGCCTCATCGTGCAACAGAGCAATCTCAAAGAGCAGATTGTTCAAACCGGGCTCGATGAAGCCGACGTACGAGCGCAGATGCCCGAGGAGGCCGATGAAGCCCAATGGCAGCAGCAGCTTGATACGCTGGATCGTCGAATTAGCCGGCTAGGCGCGATTAACCTCGCGGCGATAGACGAATTCAAGACGCAATCCGAGCGCAAGACCTATCTCGACCAGCAGCATGAAGACCTGGTTGAAGCCTTGGATACGTTGCAGAATGCGATAAGAAAAATCGATAAAGAAACCCGTTCACGATTCAAAGACACCTTTGAAGCCGTTAACGGTCACCTGAAGAAGCTATTTCCGAAGGTGTTTGGCGGTGGACACGCCTACCTGGAACTCACCGGGGAGGATCTGCTCGATACCGGAGTCGCGCTTATGGCGCAGCCTCCGGGAAAACGAAATGCAAGCGTGCACCTACTCTCTGGGGGAGAGAAGGCGATGACTGCAGTGGCATTGATATTCTCGATATTCCAACTCAACCCGTCACCGGTTTGCATGTTGGATGAGGTTGATGCGCCATTGGATGATTCGAACGTCCAGCGTTTCGCGGATCTGATTAAGGAGATGTCAGCAACGGTACAGTTTGTCGTGATCACGCATAACAAGATCACGATGGAAATGGCGGACTACCTCATGGGCGTAACCATGCATGAGCCCGGGGTATCGCGACTGGTTACCGTTGACGTCGAGGAAGCTGCGGCTATGGCTGCAGTCTGAACCGATTCGACATCGATGCTGGTGTGGCTTGCTGCGGCGGGTCGCGCCGAGTTGTGCATCGATATCGATATTCGGTCCTGGACAGGACAGCTCCACGTGAGCGCAGGCGCGCAGAGATTTTGTGCCCTGCTCCAGGAATTCGCCAGGCGGCACTCGCGCGAGCGCGGCCGTCAAGGAGCGCGTGTTGGATATCAAGACTTTGATTTTGCTGATTGGCGGCGGTGCCATTGCGGCGGTTTTAGCCCATGGCTTCTACCTCTCTTGGCGAGCAGGCCGAAATCAGCTACGGATGGACATACAGCCGGCGCCGTCTCAGCCGTTTGACGAGATGGAACTGCTGAAGGCTGAGCTGCCTACGGGGCGAGCCAGAATCCGGCGGTTGCCACCTGAACAGGGCAGTTTAGATCTCGATGGTCAAGCGCCTCTGCTGATGGATAGCCAGCAGCCGATGGTTGCGGAAAGTGAGCGAGCCTCCGCCAACGATGAACTCGCTGCTGATCGCTCTACGGACAGGGTGGCCGATGTGACCATGCCGGAGTCGCCTATCGTCGCGGAAGAACGGACAGCTCACCCGCGTCAAGCTCGCCCCGAAAACCGTCGCGACTCGAAGCAAGCACAGGTGCGCGAGCCTGCGAGTGAGGGCCAGCGCAAGCGACGCCCGGCGGTGAAGCAGGAGCGCCATGAAGAACCCGCGGCTGACGTGGATGCGGAACTGATAATCATCAATGTTCTCAACCGCGAGGGCCGCAAGCTCTCCGGTAGTGAGCTCGTTGAGCTGTTTCTCGCAGCAGGGCTGAAGTTTGGCGAGATGAATATCTACCATGCGCGCGATCCGCTGACTCGGACCATCAAGTACAGCGTTGCAAACGCGGTCGAGCCCGGCACATTCGATCTGTCTTCGATGGATGAATTCGAAACGCCTGGGGTTACCTTTTTTATGCACTTGCCGGGCGCAGAACCTGCGCTCGATGCGTTTGATCAGATGTTGCGTACCGCGGAAACCGTGGCTCGCCGGTTGAACGCGGAGCTACGTGATGAGAATCAGAGCGTGATGACGCAGCAGACGATTGCGCACTGCCGCAGTCGCATCACAGAGTTCTACCGCAAACGCATGTCTAAGCGCGCGGTCTGAACGGCATCGCTGGCCGGTGGCGTAGCTCATGAGTAGCTCTTTCGATACCGTCGACGCTCGAATCGAGGCGTTGACGGCGGAGCTGAATCATCACATTCACCGCTACCATGGCCTCGATTCGCCGGAGATTTCCGACGCGCAGTACGATGCGCTTTTCGATGAGCTGGTCGCTCTGGAGACCGAGCATCCAGAGCTAAAGCGTGACGACTCACCCACGCTGCGGGTAGGCGGCGACGTGTTGCCCGGATTCGACACCGTTGTGCACCCCAAACCCATGTTGTCCCTGGACAAGTGCACAAGCCCGGATGAGCTTCGAGCCTGGTTTGACCGCTCCACCGAGCGCCTGGATGGGGCGGAGATCAGGCTCTTCGGAGAGCCAAAAGTCGACGGCGTCGCGGTCGCGCTTACCTATGAAGCGGGCCTTCTTCGCCAGGCAGCGACGCGAGGTGATGGCCAGCGCGGCGAAGACATCACCGCCAACGTTCGCACCATCGGCGCAATTCCCCTGAGACTAGCGGGTGATGATGTTCCCGAACGAATCGAAGTGCGTGGTGAGATCTATATGCCGCGAGCAGACTTCGAGCAATTTAATCTGGCGGCCGTGGAGCGGGGTGACAAGCCGCTGATTAACCCGCGCAATGGTGCTGCGGGTTCGCTGCGTCAGCTCGATCCGAAACTGACGGCGACACGTCCTCTGTCCATGTTCTGCTATAGCGTGGGCTGGGCAGAGGGTGGTGAGCTCCCTGAGACTCACTCTGAGATCGTCGAGGCACTCGGCCGGTGGGGCATGCGTATCGACCCTGCCGGGCGGCGACTTGAGAACGTCGCAAGCGCGCTTACCTACATTGAAGCGATTGCGGCGCAGCGAGCCAGTTTGAATTACGACATTGACGGCGTGGTTCTGAAGGTCGACTCGCTCCGCCAGCAGCGCAGCCTGGGCGCCGTCACACGCAAGCCCCGCTGGGCGATTGCGTTCAAGTATCCGGCTGAAGAAGCGACGACGATTCTCACCAACGTCGAAGTCCAGGTTGGCCGAACCGGTGCCATCACGCCCGTCGCCCGGCTCGAGCCGGTCTTTGTCGGTGGGGTGACCGTGAGCAACGCAACGCTGCACAATTTCGATGAGGTAGAACGGCTCGATCTACGGCTGGGTGATACCGTGATGATCCGGCGTGCCGGCGACGTTATACCCCAGGTGATGGCGGTTATTGCCAGCAAACGAGGGGAGAGTGCAAAGCCGTTTTCGCTGCCGAATCATTGCCCCTCCTGTGGCAGCCCGATCGAGCGAGATACTGAAGCAGTTGCTCGCTGCACTAACAATCCTCGGCGCTGTCCGGCTCAGACCAAGGAAGGCATCCGTCATTTCGCCTCCCGCATTGCCATGGACATCGATGGTCTTGGTGACAAGCTAGTGGAGCAACTGCTTGACGCGGGGCTGATACGCGATGCATCTGACCTGTACGACCGGGAGCGCCTGAATGAAAAGACTCTCGTTGAATTGGAGCGCATTGGTGAGAAATCCGCGGAAAACCTCATCAACGCGATCGACGCCAGCAAGCAACCGACGCTCGCACGCTTTCTCTTCTCACTCGGCATTCGCGAAGTGGGCGAGGCGACCGCGGCGAACCTCGCCAGAGCGTTTGGCTCGGTAGCAGGTCTGCGCGAAGCGGATCGGGAAGCGCTTGAAGCGGTGGATGATGTCGGCCCCATCGTCGCTGGAAGGATCGCGGACTTTCTGTCGGACGCGGACAACATTGCGTTCGTTGAGCGTTTGCTCGCGCTCGGAGTTCAACCGATCGCGCCGTCCGGACCCATCGCGGCAGACCTGCCGCTGGCGGGTCAGATCTGGGTGCTGACCGGTTCAATGGTCACGCCTCGGCGCCAGGCGAAGGAGCTACTGGAGCAGCTCGGCGCGAAGGTATCCGGGTCGGTCTCCAAAAAGACTTCAGTGGTGCTCGCGGGCGAGGACGCCGGCAGCAAACTGGTCAAAGCGCAGAGCCTCGAACTTGAGATTGTCGACGAGGCTGCATTTCTGGCGCTGCTCGCGGAGCACGGTCTCGATGCGTCTTAACCAACTGCGCCCGGGTAGCTACCGGGCTTCGCTCACTGCTCGGTGGCTGCTGCCGGGTCTTCTGGTGCTTTCTCTATTGATACTGCTACTGCCAGGTTGCGCCTCCGCTCCGCCGTCGGATCCGAATAACCTCTGCGAGATACTGCGCGAGAAAGACGATTGGTACGGCGATGCCAAGCGCGCGCAAAAGCGCTGGGGCACGCCGATACCTATTTTGCTTGCCTTCGTTCATCGCGAAAGCTCCTTCGTTGCCAATGCAAAACCCCCGAGGGGCCGTATTCTCTGGGTAATCCCGGGTCGGCGGCCGTCATCTGCGTTCGGCTACGCCCAGGCGACCGATGAGACCTGGCAAGACTACAAGAAAGATCGCGGTGGCTGGTTCAAGGACAGAGATGACTTTCGTGACGCGATGGACTTCATCGGCTGGTACAACGATCGCAGCGCAAAGCGACTGAAGATTTCCAAAGCGGATGCCTACCGATTATATCTCGCGTATCACGAGGGGCATGGCGGCTACTCTCGCGGCTCTTATCAGAACAAGGCTAACGTTCGCCGCTACGCGGAGATTGTGGCCGATCGCGCTGCGCGCTACAGCTCGCAATTCGCTGTCTGCAAGGACGAGTTCGAACGCGGTTGGTGGCCGTTCTAGTCGCGTCGCTCCTTGGGGTTGGCCTCTGAAGGTGTGGCCCTACCAACCCAGGAGGTCAGATCGGCCCCGCTCGGCTGCTGATAGGCGCGCAACTGAAACTCTCCCAGAATGGCGAGCAAATGATCGAACAGGTCCGCCTGGATGGCTTCGAAGTCATCCCATGCGGTGGTGTTAGTGAAACAATAGATCTCGATCGGCAGGCCTTCTGGTGCGGGCTGCAGTTGGCGCACCAACAGCGTCATCTCTTTGTGAATGTCCGGGTGATTGCGCAGGTAGTTGAATACGTATGCCCGGAACGTGCCCAGATTGGTTAACCGGCGCGTGTTGACGTCGTCGTCCACTGGCAGATCGAGAGCGGCGTTGTAGTCGGCGAGTTCTGTTTCCTTGCGAGCGATGTAGTCGCGCAGCAATGCGAAGCGCCGAAAGTGCTCTACCTCGTCGCGCTCCAGAAAGCGAATCGACTGCAGGTCGATCACAAGCGATCGCTTGATGCGGCGGCCACCGGATTCGGACATGCCGCGCCAGTTCCTGAAAGAGTCCGAAATCAGTTTGTGGGTCGGAATAGTGGTGATCGTCTTGTCCCAGTTCTGTACCCGAATCGTGTGCAGGGCCACGTCGATCACGTCGCCGTCGGCGTTGAAATGGGGCATCTCTATCCAGTCCCCTTTGCGAACCATGTCCAGACTGGACAACTGAACACTCGCAACGAAGGACAGGATCGTGTCGCGGAAAATGAGTAGCAGCACGGCAGTCAGCGCGCCGAAGCCGGAGAGCAGGATCAGCGGCGATTTGTCGAGAAGGGCGGAGACCACCAGGATAACGCCCAGACAGTAGAGCGCGATCTTGGCAACCTGGACGTAGCCCTTGATCGGTCGTCGAACCGCGTCGGCGCTCTGCTCGTAGATGGCGTTCGCGGCCGATAGCAGAGAACTGAGCGACAGGATGACGATCAGGGCGGCATAGGCGGTGGCGACGTTGGTGACGATGGCGACCAGCAGTTCGGGCAGTGCTGGTATGACGGGTGTGCCGAGGTAGATGACGGCCGCCGGCAGCAAGTGGGCGATTCGCCGGATTACTCCATGCTCGATGATGACGTCATCCCAGCTCGCGCGAGTGCTGTTGGCGATGCCGTGGACAACACGTACGAGAATGCGCTTCGTGATGATGTCGACGATCCAGGCGGCCACGAGCAGGCTTAGCAGAACCAGGGTAGGCCAGATGACTGGGTGTACGGCGTCGAGCTGCGAGGTAAGAGTCTCAAACACGTTCTGTTTTCCTGAATGGAACGAGGTTCATCATTGCCTCTAGCGAATGGCCGAAAGCGGTTTGATTCCGCGGGCAGGCATTGTATCGTCCGCGCCCCTCTGACCCCAGCCAGTTCGCTCCGGCTAGTCGATTACAGGAGAGAAACATATGAGTGAAGCTCTACAGGAGATCGGCTGGCGAGAATGGCTGGCGTTGCCTGAGCTTGGGATAGAGGCGATCAAGGCGAAGGTCGATACCGGTGCTCGCACCTCAGCGCTGCACGCTTTTGAAGTGCAACCCAGCTCCGACGGCGCCACCGTACGCTTTGCGATGCACCCTAAACAACGCCAGACCGATACCGTCGTCTGGTGCGAGTCTCCGATTGTGGATAGACGCGTCGTTCGCGACTCCGGTGGTCACGAGGAAGAACGCGTTGTTATACGCACGAACATAGTGCTCGGGGTGGCATGTTACGGTGTGGAGCTCACGCTTACCGACCGGGATAGTATGGGTTTTCGCATGTTGCTCGGCCGTACAGCCTTGTCGGGCCGTTACCTCGTCAACTCAGCTCGATCCTACTGCCTAAGTGAGGCCCCCACTAAATGAACATTGCGATTCTGTCCCGCAACTCAAAACTGTATTCCACCCGCCGCCTTGTAGAAGCTGCAAAAGCTCGGGGGCACGCGGTGCGTGTCCTGGATCACTTGCGCTGCTTCATGGACATCACCTCGGACAAACCGAGTATTCACTATCGCGACGAAGAGTTTCATTCCGAGACTTTCGATGCGGTAATTCCCCGTATCGGCGCCAGCGTTACCTTCTACGGCTGTGCGGTCGTGCGCCAGTTCGAAATGATGGGTGTCTATGGGGTCAACGAATCGGTCGCGATTACGCGCTCCAGAGACAAACTCAGATCGCTGCAACTGCTGTCTCGAAAAGGTTTGGGGATCCCGGCAACCGCGTTTGCCAACTCACCCGATGATGTTCCCGGGCTGATTCGCGAAGTGGGCGGCGCTCCGCTCGTGATCAAGCTGTTGGAAGGCACCCAGGGCATTGGCGTGGTTCTCGCGGAAACGCGCAAAGCCGCAGAGAGCGTGATCGAAGCGTTCATGGGGCTAAAAAGCAACATTCTGGTTCAAGAGTTTATCGAAGAATCCAAAGGCAGCGATCTGCGTTGTTTTGTTGTCGGTGGCAAAGTCATCGCCGCGATGCAGAGAACCGCGCCCGAAGGCGAATTTCGCTCGAACCTGCACCGAGGTGGCACGGCACAGCTTGTGCGACTCACCGCACGCGAGCGATCAACTGCCGTGGCGGCTGCTAAGGCGATGGGGCTCAATGTGTGCGGCGTTGACCTGCTGCGCTCGAATCGTGGACCGCTGATCATGGAGGTTAACTCCTCTCCGGGGCTGGGGGGCATTGAGGCAGCAACGAGCAAAGACGTCGCTGGCATGATCATTGAGTTCATCGAGACGAACGCTAAACCGAACCGAACTCAGACAAGAGGCAAGGGTTAGGCGTCCTGCTAGCTGGCAAAGGGGGTTCGATGGGCAACGTTCTGATGTTTGACCTTGGCGGTGTTCTCATTGTGAATGAGATGTTCGAGGAGCTGCCGAAGATCGCTCGCCAATCCCTGCCTAAACTTGAGCTGAGAAACAAATTGCTTCGTTCCGAAGCGATGCGTTCGTTCGAGCTGGGTAAGTGTTCACCCGAAGCGTTCGCAATCGCCATGGTCGATGAGTTTCAGCTGACCGTCTCGGCCAGCGAGTTCGCTAGCGCGTTCGCTCGTTGGCCTACCGGCTTCTATGAAGGGGCCACTGAGTTACTCAGCAAACTCCGAAAACAACACGTGCTCGGGTGTCTCAGCAATTCGAACGAGCTGCATTGGACAGCGGGAGTAACCTCTCACTTCGATCACGCCTACTCTTCGCACGAACTACACAAGATTAAGCCGGATGCGAACGTTTTCGAATTCGTCACGCGAGATATTGGGTGTCGTCCGGAGGAAATCTCTTTCTTCGATGATTCGCGGCTGAACGTGGAGGCCGCGCAGGCGTTCGGCTGGAGCGCGTATCTTACGGATGGATACGGCGAGCTACTCCGTGTGCTTGACGAAATCGGAATCAATCATTGGGGACAGGACCAAGTGTCAGGTCCAGTTGTAACAGTTGGTATCTGAGCTGACAGACAGAGTCGGACGTCCTCCAAAGCAGACATTCACCGATGCAGAGAGGCAACAGCCGCTATTGACCCAGAGCCGACGGCTAGCCTTTCGAGAAATGAGACCAGAGGTGTGCCGGTTCCCAGTTCAGCAATTTCTTTGCAGCGTCATTGCTGACCAATGTTCTAAAGGGATGCTCCTCGAATTCGGTGCCACCGCGCCACTCGATAGTTGGGTGGAGCTTTTTGCTCAGCGCAATGCTTGTCTGGCCAGATGTGGTTATGTCGTTCGATGAGACGAACACGGAGTGGCACCCCGTGAGTTTAGCTTCCAGACTTGAGATACAGGCTTGGGCGAGGTCTCGAACGTCAATGAAAGCGCCGTATTCCCAAAAAGGGTCCCATTCAAACGCCGCTCGCTTTTGCCGCTCTGTTGCTATCCATTCATAGGTTGCTGGTGCTTCCCAAACACCTGGCGGACGCAAAGAAACGATGCCGATATCGTGGGCAGAAGCGAAGACATCGCACATTTCTTCTGCCAAATACTTGGATATAGCGTATGGAGTGCGCGGGTAACAACAGTGAGAATCATCTAACGGTAAGAAATCTGGAGCTCTTTCACCTTTGAAGACGCCTAATACATCGACGCTACTTAGAAAAACGATTCGTTGAATTTTGTTTGCCAAGCCGCAGGAGAGTACGTTCCAAGTACCTTGGAGGTTAACCTCCATTATTTGGCCTGGCGTCTGCCCGGGGTGACCGAGTAGGGCCGCGGAATGGACGATGGCATCGCAGGATTGGGCAGATTCTTTAAGTGCGGGGAAGTCGAGAATGTCACTGGACGTGGCGACGTCAAACCCAACGAATGTATGCCCTTGCTCAACTAGAGTTGTGCAAACTGCGTTGCCGACTAAACCCTCACTACCCGTGACCAATACTTTCATATTCTCGAGTCTACATCCTATTCGTAAGGTCCGCAGTTAGGCCGAGTGGCGACCGTGATCGAACGGCCGCTTTCGCGTCACACCTCCGTTTGCT
>CAYGQC010000021.1:9977-37519 GCA_964351875.1 uncultured Pseudomonadales bacterium | reverse complement strand
CCGCGCTTCACGGATTGCTACGCAACCGTTCACTCGCGAAGACGGATAGCACTGTTAGCGCCGTCGCTAGAGGAACTCGCCACCCTGGTTGAGATCGCCGCGCTTCACGGATTGCTACGCAACCGTTCACTCGCGAAGACGAATAGCACTGTCATTGCGAGAAGCTCGATTGCGTAGCAATCTAGCGACGCGGCAATCTCCCCCCTGCTGGATGACGGACATCGCTGGAACCCGTTAACCTTCCTTTATGTCCACCCAAGACCGCACCCGCTGGAACGCGCGCTATGCCGATGGCGCTTATGCCACTCGAGACCACCCAAGTGTGTTCCTTGCGGAAAATATTGATGAGCTACCTTCCGGCTCCGCCCTCGATCTCGCCTGCGGAGCAGGCCGAAATTCGCGCTATCTGGCCGAGCGAGGCTGGGTGGTAACTGCGGTTGATATCAGCGACGAGGGCCTCACCCGCGTTGTACAGAATTCGGTGGACAGCAAGATTACGACTCAGCAAGCTGATCTCGATGATGACTTTCGACCGTCTGGTCAATTCGACGTCATCCTCATTTTGAGATACCTGAATCTGGAGCTCGTCCGCGCGGCAACGAACTGGCTCAAACCAGGTGGCATGTTGTTATGCGAGGTGCTGCTGGCTGGCACTCAAGAGTCAGGTGTTGGTCCGATAGAGGCGCGCTTTCGGACGCAGCCAGGCGATCTAACGCGGGCAGCGTCAGCTCTGGAGCCGCTGCATCAATTTGAAGGCGACATTACCGATCCGGACGGCCGAACGGCTCGTGTTTCCCAGTTGCTTGCTGTAAAGCGCTGATCTGAAAAGTAAAATCGAAGAAATCGGCGATCTTGCGTACAAAGGCGAGACAAAGTTAGGTGACCGCGGTCACCCAAATAGTATGGCCCGGCCCCTATAATCGGGCCTTATTCATGCACCAGCAGGCAAGGATTCCGCCATGCGTCCCCTGGAAGTCATTATTCTCGCGGCCGGCCAAGGCACGCGCATGCGTTCCAAGCTACCGAAAGTACTACACACGCTCGCCGGCAAGCCGTTGCTCGCCCACGTCATCGATGCGGCTGGTGACCTGTCACCCCGGGCGATTCATGTGGTTGTTGGTCATGGCGCTGAGCTTGTACGCGAAGCGTTCGATGGCCAGGTGAACTTCATCAAGCAGAGCGAGCAGCGCGGTACCGGGCATGCTGTGCAAATTGCACTGCCGGCGGTGGGTTCGGACGCCAACGTTCTGATTCTTTTTGGCGACGTGCCACTCGTCAATCCCGAAACGCTGGCGGCCTGTGTGCTCGCGCTGGACGAAGCGTCCGTTGCCATTGTTACAGCAGACTTTGACGACCCTGCTCAGCTCGGGCGGATCACGCGCAACAGCGCCGGCCATATCACGGGTATCGTCGAGTACAAAGATGCCTCTGAGGAGGAGCGCGCGCTACGAGAGATTAACTCCGGCATTCTCGCGGCCCCAGCAGTGAACCTGTCTCGCCTGCTCGGACAGATAAACGATGACAACGCTCAAGGCGAGCTTTACCTGACTGACGTTGTCAGCCTCGCCGTTGCAGGTGGCGAGCGTGTTGAAGGCTTGAAAGCAGCCGGACCCGCAGAGGTTCTCGGCGTTAACGATCGATCACAGCTAGCTGAAGCAGAGCGCCTGTTGCAGGAGCGTCTCGCTAGCGAGCTGATGGCGGCGGGAACGTCGCTTGCCGATCCGGCTCGAATCGATATCCGTGGAACGCTGAATGTTGGCCAGGATTGCTTTATTGACGTAAACGTTGTCTTTGAAGGCAACGTGCAACTTGGCGATAACGTCATCGTCGGCCCTGGTTGTGTCATCAAAGACTCAACGATCGGCAGCGGTACGACGCTCGCGCCCTACACGTTACTCGAACAGGCGCGGGTGGCTGAAGATTGCAGTCTTGGGCCGTTTGCGCGATTGCGGCCAGGTACGAATCTGTCGGATGGCGTTCGCATTGGTAATTTTGTCGAGACCAAGAAAACGTCCATGGGCGTTGGCAGCAAAGCGAATCATCTTGCCTATCTCGGTGATGCAACGATCGGGGCTGACTGTAATGTTGGGGCCGGCACGATCACCTGTAACTACGACGGTATAAGCAAACACCCCACTCACATCGGCGACGGTGTTTTTGTCGGCACGAACTCAACCCTTGTTGCGCCCATATCCATCGGTGACGGCGCCTTTATCGCCGCAGGTTCGACGGTGACCACAACTGTAAAGAGTTCGAGCCTGGCGGTCGGCCGCGCGCGCCAACGCAACATCGACGGCTGGACTCGGCCAGACCAGCGCGCGCCGGCGGATAGCAAGGCAGATAAGTAAGCGGGCGACCGGAGCAGAGCTTCGGCATTCCCAACCCATAGTAGGAAACTGATTCATGTGTGGAATCGTAGGCGCTGTCGCCACTCGAGACGTCCCTGAGATTCTGATTGAAGGCCTGCGCCGCCTGGAATACCGAGGCTACGACTCAGCCGGGGTGGCGGTTATTCGCCCGGATGCTCCAGCGTTCGAACGTCGTCGGGCAGTGGGCAAAGTTCAAGACCTTGTCGACGCAGTCAATGCAGATCCAGTTAGCGGCCTGATCGGTATTGCGCATACGCGCTGGGCAACCCACGGCGCGCCGAGTGTCGCCAACGCCCACCCACATCAGTCCGGTACACGTATCTGCGTCGTGCACAACGGCATCATCGAAAACCATGGGCCGCTGCGCCAGGAGCTGCAGTCTGCGGGTTACGAATTTACGTCTGATACCGACTCCGAGGTAATCGCGCACCTGATCGATTCCCTGTATGTGGACGGCACGGATCTGGTTGATGCCGTTCGCCAGACCATCGCGCGCCTGGACGGCGCATACGCTATCTGCGTGATCGCCGCGGATGATCCAGATCGAATCATTGCGGCAAGAATCGGCTCACCACTGGTGGTCGGCGTCGGCATTGGTGAGAACTTCGTGGCCTCGGATCCGCTGGCGCTACGCCCTGTGACCGACCGTTTCATATTCCTGGATGAAGGTGATGTCGCGCAGGTCACCAAGGCTGAGGTGCGCATCTGGGATGCAAGCAGCAATGTCGTCGATCGCGAAGTCCAGCGAATCACCGCCGCGGTCGACGATGCGGACAAAGGCAACTACCGGCATCACATGCTCAAAGAAGTCTTCGAGCAGCCGAGGGTTATCCGCGCCACACTCGAAGGCCGCATCGGCCGTACGCGGGTGCTTGAAGAAGCATTTGGTGTCGCAGCCCACGACATTTTTAACCAGGTAAATGCGGTTACGATCGTTGCGTGCGGCACGAGCTTCTATGCAGCGTCAGTGGCACGCTACTGGATCGAAGAAATTGCGCAGATACCTTGCACCGTAGAAATTGCCAGCGAGTTCCGCTATCGCAAAGTGTCCGTGCTGCCCGGCAGTTTGTTCGTCACGCTGTCTCAATCCGGCGAAACCGCAGACACACTGGCCGCTTTACGTATCGCGAAAGATATCGGCTTTGATGCAACGCTGACCATTTGTAATGTGCCGACATCCTCGATGGTGCGCGAGTCGGATCTGGCGCTGATGCTGCAGGCGGGTGTCGAGGTGGGCGTCGCCAGCACAAAAGCGTTCACGGCGATGCTGACGGATCTGATGCTACTCACCATCCTGCTTGGCCGACGGCACGGCATGAGCGATGAGCGCGAAGAGCAAATTGTCGCGGCTCTGCACCAGCTCGATACGATGGTCGATCAGACGCTCGCGCTCAATGGGGAAATCGAAAAGCTTGCGGAGCACTTCATCGAAAAGCACCACGCCTTATTCCTAGGCCGTGGACCTATGTATCCGGTAGCGCTCGAAGGCGCGCTCAAACTGAAAGAGATTTCCTATATCCACGCCGAGGGCTACCCCGCAGGTGAACTCAAGCACGGCCCGCTTGCTCTCGTTGATGAAGACATGCCGGTGATCGCGGTCGCACCGAACGATGATCTGGTTGAAAAGCTCATGTCCAACCTGCAGGTGGTGAAAGCGCGAGGTGGCCAGCTTTACGTCTTTGCTGATGAGGCGACCACGATCACTGCAGGCGAGGGTGTGACGGTTGTGCGGCTCCCCAAGGTTCCGGCATTGCTTGCGCCGATCGTCTACACCGTCCCGTTGCAGCTTCTTTCCTACTACGTTGCTGTCCTGAAAGGCACCGATGTTGACCAACCAAGGAATCTGGCGAAGAGCGTAACGGTGGAATAGTCATTGTTCTTCCTGGAAAACCCAATGGCTGCACATCCATTGTGGTTTGCCGTGATGATTGAAGCTTTTGAACTTACGCGTAGTACAGCAACAAATAGCTCACGAGCAGAATCGCAACCGCGAGTGCCGTTGTTCCCGTCAGCCAATTCCAATCCAGCAAGCCTTTCGGCCTGTAGAGACTTTGTAGTCGATAGACGAGGCCCTCACCCTGTCGTTGGCCAATCTGTTGCAGGCTCTGATAGAGCTTCGTTGATTGCGCGTCGACGCGGCGGCCGATGCGCGGTAACAAACGGCGGTAGATGTACTCGGCGTCGATGTTGGTCGACGGCAACTCTGGCGGGTACAAACCGCGAAGCTGCAGGAATACGAACGCCAGTGCCGAGAAGAAGAGCAGTTGGGTCTGCGTAATCACGTGTGACCAGGTGTAAGGCTCGTAATCCACTGGCCACGGCAGCATGCTGTACAGCAGCCAGGGGTAGCTGCCATTGAAGATACAGATGGCGGCGGCGATACCCATCGCGAGTAGCATGTTGAACGGCGGGTCTTTTGCTCGCAGGCCGGAGTCATGCGCAAAGAACGCGAAGTAGGGAATCTTGATACCTGCGTGATGGAACACACCGGCGGCAGCAAACAACAGGACGAGCCAAACCCAGTCGTAGCCTTCCTTCAGCGCGGCGGTCATGACCATGGATTTGCTGACAAACCCGCTGAATAGAGGGAACGCAGAGATCGAGGCGGCGCCCACGATACATAACACGGTAGTGATGGGCATCGTCTTGTATAGCCCGCCGAGATCGGAGCCGTTGATCTTACCAGTCATGTGCAGAACCGCGCCCATGGACATGAACAGCAGGCCTTTGAAGATCACGTCGTTGAAGGCGTGTGCCACGGCGCCGTTTAGAGCCAACTCTGTGCCGATGCCGATACCGACAACCATAAAGCCGACCTGGTTGATCAGGCTGTAGCACAACACCTTGCGCAGATCGTTCTCGATGACCGCATAGAAAATCGGGAATGCGGCCATGGCAACACCGACATAGACGAGTATCTCCTCGCCTGGAAAACCGCGTGCCAGGGCGTACACCGCAACTTTGGTTGTGAACGCGGAAAGGAATACGGTGCCAGTCGGCGTTGCCTCAGCGTAGGCATCCGTTAGCCAGTTATGCATCAAGGGAAAAGCGCACTTGATGCCGATAGCGAACAAGATCAGCCAGGCGGCGCTGCCGTCTAGCGTGAACGCCTCGAAGGCGATGGAGCCGGTCTCGTGCACGTGCAGCATCGTGCCGACCAACAGCAGTACGCCGGAACCAATCTGGATCAACAGGTAGCGCATACCGGCCTGATAGGCGCGGGTCGTGCGACCAGCCCAGACGAGAAACACGGACGTTACGGCGAGAATTTCCCAGAACACAAAGAGGGTGACGAGGTCACCAGCGAACACTGCGCCGAGCGCGCTACCGGCGTAGAGCAGCGCCGATACCTGTTGCGTCGAGTCGCGTACGTGCAATGAATAGACAACGCCGATGAACGCGGCGAGGTGAAAGAGATAGCCGAACAGGATGCTCAGCTTGTCTACCTGCAACAGCGTGAGCTGGTAGTCGAATAAGTTGATCTGCCAGAACGCGCCGTGGTCGACAAACAGATAAAGGTTCAGCGCGCCCAGAATGGGTATCAACACAGAGACGGTCGCGCGCAATCGGCCCGGCAGCGCGGCGACGAGCATTGCACCGACGAAGAATATGAGCGCAGGCAGGACGCTACTCATCATCGTAGTAGTCCTCATCGCGCATGAGGAACTTACGCATGGCGGTTGCGGCCAGAACGAGCGCCACGCAGGCAACAAACCCGTAAATCGCATAGAAGCCGAAGAGGCCTTCCCATTCGCGCTCAACGTGGCGGTGGTAAAAAAGGTCGGCTAGAAATAGCAGGCCGCAAACAACCACAAAGCCTCTGATGAGCTTTTTGATGTTGTCAGGATTGTCGAGCCAGCGCGGTTTTTCTCTCATCAGTGTTGGCCCCTACCTCGGCAGAATGCGTTGAGCCAGCTCAAACAGCGGCTCAGCCAGGAAGAACAGCGCCACACAGGACAACGCGGTGATCATCAGTGCAACGACGCACATAAGCGGCGCCTCTTTGATCTTCGTGAAAGCACTACCGTCCGTGGGTTCGGAGAAGAAGGCGCGTATTGGGATGGGTAACAGGTAAGCAACGTTCATTAGCGAGCTGATCATGAGCACGCCCAGCAGAGCCAGCTCATCTGCTTCAAGAGCGCCCAAACCCAGATACCACTTGCTCCACATTCCGGCGAGCGGTGGCAGGCCGATAATGCTGAGGCTGGCGACGAAGAACGCTACCATGGTGAAGGGCATCGCTCGTCCGATACCGCGCATGTCGCTGATGTTCTTCTTGTGCAGCGCCACGTCGATAGCGCCCGCGCAGAAGAACAGCGTTATCTTGCCGAACGCGTGGGTAACGATATGCATCGCACCGCCGATGACGGCCAGGGGGCTGGCCAGCATGGCGCCCAGCACGATGTAGGAGAGTTGGCTGACGGTGGAGTAGGCAAGCCGGCGCTTCAAGTTGTCCTGTCGCATGGCCACGATGGAACCAATGAGAATGGTTGCACCTGCCAGGTACGCCAGTACTTTCGCCGTTGACACCTCAGCCAGAAAGTCGATACCAAATATGTAGACGGCAATTTTCAGCACCGTGAAAACGCCCGCCTTAACGACGGCCACAGCGTGCAGTAATGCGCTCACCGGTGCCGGGGCAACCATGGCGCCGGGTAGCCAGCGATGGAATGGCATCAAGGCAGCTTTGCCGGTTCCGAAGACGAACAGCAGTAGTAGCGCCGCGGCAACCCCAGGGCTCGCCTTCCCGGCCAGGATGCCGCCATCGGTGAAGTCGAGTGTGCCGGTCAGGCTCCAGGTCCAGATGATGGCGGTGAGCAGAAAGGTGATCGACGTGAAGAGCAAAATGCTGAGATAGGTTCGGCCACCTTGCCGTGCGGCTTTAGTGCCCGCATGGGTAACTAACGGATAGGTCGATAGCGTCAGCAACTCGTAAAACAAAAACAGCGTTAGCAGGTTTGCCGAGAGGGCGATGCCCATGACGCTGGCTAGCGCGAGGGCGAAACACATGTAGAAGCGCGTCTGATTCTGCTCGTTGTGTGCGCGCATGTAACCAATGGCGTAGATCGACGTCACGATCCAAAGGCTTGAAGCGATGAGCGCAAAGATCATCCCGAGCGGTTCGACCGCGAAGGCAATGGCGATGCCCGGCAGCATCTCTTGCAGTACGAGCGTTGGTTGCTCACCGGCCTGTACCGATGGCAGCAGTAGCATGACAATCGCGAACAACAACCCGGCCGTTGTGAGCGTGACGGCTTCACGCACGTTGGGCCATGCGCCTGTTAGCCGGATAAAGATCGCGCCGACAATCGGCGTGCCCAGGGCTGCGAGGATCAATGTCTCGCTATTCATGGCACGTGCCTGAGTAATGCTTCAGCGGCCGAGGAAGCCAGCTCGAGTGGTAGGGCCGGAGCCAGACCGAAATAGAGGTTCGCGAGCGCCGCTGACCAGGCAACGGTGAGCATGAGCGGCGGTGCTTCTTTAGCGATTGTGGGGCCATCGCTCGGCGCCTCTCCAAAGAACGCAGGCTCAACGACTCGCCAGATGTACATCAGAGCCATGAGCGAACCCAGCACGATAACGGCGATAAGCGCGCCGCCGAGCGCGCCCTGCGCAAACGCTGCAGAGATCAGGCTCCACTTGCTGATAAAGCCGGCGGTTCCCGGGATTCCGATAAGGCTTAAGCTGCTGATCACGAGTGCACCCATGGTCCACGGCATCGCTCGGGCGACGCCGCCGAGGTTCGACAGCTGCAGTGCCGGCAGGCGGGTAGCGAGGCAGGCGATCGCCAGGAATAGAGCACCCTTGGCGAGGGCGTGGTTAAAGATGTGCACGATGCTGGCGGTGAGCCCCATCAGACTCACAAGGCTGGCGCCCAGCATGATGTAACCCACCTGGGCGACCGATGAGTAGGCGAACAACCGTTTCAGATTTTTCTCGACCAGCGCTGCACCCGATGCGATCACGATGGCGAACACCGCCAGAGGCATCAGGAAGTAGGAGAACTGTAGGGCGTGATCGTCGAGATTGGTTTGAAAGACGAAGAAGTCGAACCGCAGCAGCAGATAGAGAGAAACCTTGGTGGAGCAGGCCGCCAGGAACGCCGTAACGATGTGTGGCGCGTAGGTGTAAGCGTTTGGCAGCCACAAGTGCAGGGGAAACAGCGCGGCTTTAAGTGCCAGGCCAATGGTGATGAAACCGGCTGCAACTAAAATGGGCGTCTGATCGGCAACGTCGTGGATTCGAGCTTCCATGTCTGCAAGATTCAATGTGCCCGTCATCAGATAGATGAGGCCGATGCCGATCAGGTAGAAGGTGGCGCCAATGGTGCCCATGATCAGGTACTTGAACACAGCTGGGAGCGCGCGCCGGTCCGAGCCTCCGGCGATCAGCACGTAGCTCGCAAGAGACGACACTTCCATGAAGACGAATATGTTGAATGCGTCAGCGGAAACCAGAATGCCGGCGAGGCCTGCCAGCTCAAGCAGCCAGGCGGCGTAGAACAGTGGCTGGCGGTGCTGCTCTATGTCGGCGTCCAGCGAGCTGCGGCCTGCAAGCAATGCCAGTGTGGATGCGCCGGTAACAACCAACAGCAGTATGGCGCTGAAGGCATCCACGCCGAGCTCGATGCCGTAAGGCGCAGGCCATGAGCCCATGTCGTAGCTGAAGTTGTCTCCGCCGAGGACGCCGAGCGTCAGCGACACCGCGATGGCAAAAGCGAAGGCGCTGGTTGCGGTTGCTGCAGCCCAGGCAAGGCCGCGTGGTTGCAGTAGCAGCACAACCGGCGCGATCAGCATCGGCACGACTACCTGCAAGGCTGGGAGGTGCGAGGTCCAAGCGCTCATTGCTTGTCGATCTTCCGAATCTCGTGCTCTTCGATAGAGCCGTATTCTTCTTTGATGCGAACCACAACGCCTAGGCCCAAGGCCATGGTTGAAATGCCTACGACAATCGCGGTGAGTATCAGCACCTGGGGCAGCGGGTTGGAAAATACCTGGTGAGCAACATCCGCCTGCACGATGGGTGCCGTGCCGCCCTCAACTTTGCCCATGGTGATATAGAGGAGGAATACGGCGGACTGGAAGAGCGACAGCCCAATCAACTTCTTGATCAGGTTCAATTTGGCGATGACCGCGTACAAGCCGATCATCAGCAGTACCGCGAAAACCCAATAGTGATAGATGCCAAACCACGCTTCCATCAGGTGTTCCCGCGGGCGGCAAAAGCGTGGAAAACGCTGAGCAGAACACCCGTAACGGTGATACCGACCCCAGCCTCGATGAGCAGGATGCCAAGTTGTTGGCCGGCGATCGGGTCGTCAGCCAGGACGGAATAGTCTAAGAAGTTGCCGCCCAGCAACATGCAGACAACGCCGACCGCGCCGTACAGCAAGGCACCGCCAGCGATCAGCCAGGTCAAGACGTGTTTGGGCAACACTTCTAACGCGCGTGCTTCGCCTTCGAGCAATGCGTACAGAATCATTCCCGACGCGATGATCGCGCCAGCCTGGAAGCCGCCACCGGGTCCGTACTCGCCGTGAAACTGCACGTACAAACCAAACAAGACGATGAATGGCACGAGCAGCCGCCCCACCACTCGCGGGATCAGATATTGGCGCAGTCCCGCATCAAAGTCCTTCGCGCTGACGTCGGTAGCGTCAGTGCGTCGGGACGGGCGCCGGCCCAGCAGGAACAGAACCCCAATACCCGCGGTGAAAACGACAAACACCTCACCCAGGGTGTCGTAACCTCGGAAGCTGCCCAAGACGGCGGTTACGACGTTGGGGATGTCGATGCGCTCCGCGGTCTGCTCGAAATACCAGGGCGCGACGTGCTGATGGACGGGCGCGGCGGGGTCGCCAAAGCTCGGTTTGTCGAAGGTGGCCACAATGACAATCAGTGCCGTGACGGCAACAACACCAAGTGCCAGCAATGGTCTGGAGGTTCCGCCGCGTTCGTGCTCGGCAGTCAACGCTAGCGCCGCGAGAAAGAGAACGGTCGAAATCCCCGCGCCTACTGCCGCTTCAGTTAGCGCTACATCCGGCGCATCGAGAATGAAAAACATCGCTGCCATCAGCAGGCTGAAGATGCCCGTTAGCATGGCGGCTACAAACAAGTTCTTCGTACGCACGATAGCCACCGCTGTAATCACGAGCATCGTCAGCAGGAAAACGCCAAACAGGGCAATCACGGAGTGTCGTCCGACTGCCAGGGCTGTGCCTCGTTCGGGCGTATGCCAGCGATGAGTGCCGCGCTGGCCAGAGCGTTTGTTGCTGTTGGGCTCGTCAGTAGCAGGAACAGCAAAATCATCGCCAGCTTGATGGTGGCGAGTGACAAGCCAGCCTGGAGCATGATACCGAGGATGATGAGCGCTGCGCCCATCGTGTCGGTGAGGCTCGCCGCATGCATGCGAGTAAAAAGATCCGGCATGCGCAAAGCGCCGAGGCCACCGATGAAAACGAAGATACCGCCCAGCGACAGGAGGATCCAACTCACGATATCCAGTAGCAACGCCATCAGCTCATTCACCCAGGCCAGTGCTTGCGGGATCACGCTGCGCGCGGCTACGGAAGAAGACGAGTACTGCGAGTACGCCAATGAAGTTGATCAAGGCATAGGCCAGAGCCAGGTCCAGGAAGTCGGGCCGACCGAAGAGAAACGCGATGATCGACAGCAATAGAACGGTCTTGGTGCCGAACATGTTCACCGCCAGAACGCGATCGTAGACGGTGGGTCCGAGCAAAGCGCGGATAAGCGCCAGAGCCATGGTCGCCAGTGTGGCGATGGTGACGACGTAGTACACGGTTAGTGTGCCCTTAGTGCGGCTATGCGCCGATCCATCTCGCCCGACATCAATTCGTCGGCGCCTTCTTGGGTAAGAGTATGCACCTGTAACGTCCCATTGCTCACGCCGAGTGCGATGGTGCCTGGTGTCAACGTAATTGAATTGCCCAGGGTGACTTGGTCGACGGGGTGACGCGCGGTTGCTTTGATCTCAACGATACGCGGACTGATCGGCATGCGTGGGTTAAGTACCACGCGTGCGACTTCAAGGCTGGAGCGGACAACTTCTTTGCCAAGCCATGCCCAGTAGCCGAGATGGCGCAGATTGAAGTGCACGCTGAACTGCTCGCGATCGGTGTCGCCCATTCGGTGCGTGAGATACGCAACCAAGAGGCAGGAGAAGGCACCAAGGCCGAGCAGTAGCGGCTTGAATAAGCCCGACCACAAAAGCCAGGCTGACGCGAGCAGGGCCAGCATCAACAACGTCCTCGCGATGGCGAGTTTCATCGCGCTTCATCCCCTAAGCGTAAACTTGTCATTCACTCGTCGTCGTTCGCAACGCACGGATAGTCGCGACGCAACACGGTGTATACGGTGTCACGAGCGAGTGGCATGGCGTTTGCGCTGGCTGGTGTCTCAGCGGATTCGCCTTCCGGGTTCTGCGCCATCAGATCACCGATGACATGCTCAACGACTTCTCGCAGCGGCACCGGCCCGCCGATACAAAAGTCGGCATAAACGGTTGGCCCAAAGCGGGCAACAGAGCGCTGCGGCGCGCGCGTGCGGATTGCGCGTTGGGTAAAGGTTTCTTTCTCTTCGTATTCTGCGGCGACATTGAGCGCCACCCGCTCATCCGTCGCGACAGCGCCGTCGATGAATCCCTGTACGTAACGAACGCAGAAGACGGCATCTGCACCCTCTGGTTCCGCTTCATAGTGCGCGCAGTGCTCGGCGAGCTCGCTTGTGGACAGCGGCTCAACTGCCGTAGCGGCGAGGCCGACTAAACCTAAGATTGACCCCGTAGCCCAGACAAATGCCGTTCTTGAGTTCATGCACATCCTCGATGAGTTTGGTTTCGCTTGAAATCCACCTAGGCGTTTCAACAATGATGATGCCTAACCAGGGTAGTTGCCAACAAAGGCGCAACATAGACCCAGGCAGGATAAGGATGATCAGCCGAAACCGAATGCGCTATTCGTAAATTCGCGATTGCTTGATAGCTCTTTTGCGGTTACGGCGGCATTGGGGGGATGAATGATGTCTGGCTGCAGAGCGCGGTACGAGGAGATGCCGGTAAGGCGCGTTGTTGCGCTACCGTCGTAACAAGGAATTGTTTCTACAAGCAATGCGTGAGCCCGCATGGCGGGCTCACGCTAGTTAGGCTATTTCGCCTTGATCTTACCCTTTGACGTCGCAGTCCAGGAGCGCCCGTCACCGCGAGCGGATACGAATGCAGTCGTGCCACCGCCGGTCGCACCCGCCCACGCGCCCGTGCCACCTATCACGGTCCAGGTGCTGGGGCCATCTGATCCATCACTGTGGAAGGACACCCAAAGCAAATCTCCGTTGTCGTAAACAATCGTGCAATGTCCGGCGCCGAGGTTGCCCTCACCATCCGTCTTAACGCCGGTGTTCGCGCAGTACTGCATGCTTTGTGTGCCATCGTCCTGGACGATGACGCCTTGGGTGTTACCACCGCCGAGGACAACGGTCCCGCCCGGAAGCGCAATCTCCGTTGGCATCTCGGTGACGGTGTTGTAGATCGTCGCGCTGGTATTGGTGGTATCGGCTAGCGAGAAGTTCGCGAGCAGGATTGTGCTCAGTAGAGCGATTAGCTTGATCATGTTCGTACATTCCTTTCTATTTGCTTGAAAAGAACTCACAGGTGCCGGCGATACTGCGTGTCGGAAGAAGTGGCTCCCAGGCAATATCGTGGTCGTCTGTTCGGCACATTGCAATGTGGTGTTGCGTTCGGACCTTTGTCAGTGAAGCTCGTAACTGAGTTTTCTTGCAGCGTGTTGCAGTGCGGCATTTTGCTGCCTCATCGCTTTGATCTGCGGAATTCCAGTCGAGGTATAAGCCCTCAGAACCAATTGATTAGCCGTTGACCTCTCCTTCACGCTGGCCTATTTTCAGGGCGGGAGAAAAATTCGCCTGTCTGTCTTGCTGGCCTTTGGGAAGGCCGAAGACGCAGTGATCGTCGAATCTGAGCAATCTCGCTCATCGCTACATCAGGGGTTTTATCGGGGAGAGTTTAATGTTTTTAGGCAAAAAGCTGAGGTTGGCTGTCGCCAGCGTTACGGTCGTATCACTATGCGGGCCGGTTTACGCAAACGATCAGAATATCGAGGAAGTACTGGTTACCGCTAGACGGCAGGCTGAGGGTTTGCAGGATGTTCCTGTAACCATCGCGGCGTTCACGGAAGCCGATCTCGACCGCTACAACATCACCACGCTCACAGACGCCGCCAAGATGGTGCCCAACATGGTCATCGCGCAGGGCGGATCAGGTAACGGATCCAGTTTGCGCCTGCGCGGTATTGGTTCCAGTTCTATTTCTGCTGCCTTTGACCATTCGGTCGCAATCAACTTGGATGGCGTTGTCGTTAACCGCGGCCGTTTCATTCACAACTCTTATCTCGACATGGGCCAGCTCGAAGTGCTGAAAGGCCCGCAATCACTGTATTTCGGCAAGTCTGCAACGGCGGGCGTGGTATCGATTACCACGAATGATCCGGGCGATGAGTTTGAATTGCAGCTTAGCGGTGGCTTAGAGACAGAATTCGAAGGCACATTTGCCGAGTTTGTTGTATCCGGCCCGTTGAGCGACACGTTTGGTGCGCGTCTAGCGGTCGGGTTTACCGAACAAGAGGAGTTGTTTGAGAACTACTCGTTTAATAATGATCCGGTAAATGTTGCTGTAAATGGCGCCGATGAGTTTTACGGCGACGAGTCCATGAATATGCGGTTGACGCTGGTCTGGGAGCCTAGTGATACGTTCAGCGCCAAGCTGAAGTACAACTATTCGACTTATGACAACGACGGAGCGGGCACTGCTTTCGCAGAAGAAGTCTGCCCAGAAGGGGCCCATCAGCCGACAGGCGTTCCGTCAGGCGCCTCACCGTTTGCTGTCTTCCAGGGTGTCGACGATTGCCGAATCAATGGCAACACATCCAAAGTGAATCTGAACCCGGGTCTTCGTTCGGGCCTTCCCCATGGTTACGATGATGGTCGGCCAGGCCTTGAGCAGGAAACCAATTTTACATCTCTGAAACTCGACTGGGACGTCACCGAGCAGATCTCGCTCACAGCGATTACCGGTATCGTCGAACTGGATCACATGGAACTGGACGACTACAGCTACGGTGCTGGCGTCTTTGGTGGTTATGCTGAGAATGTTTACGAGAGCTGGTCCCAGGAGATTCAGATCTCAACGGACTTCGATAGCCCGGTGAACTTTGTCGGTGGCTTTCTGTACCAGGAAATCGAGCAGGAATTCGACGCCTACCAGTACGCGTTCAACCTGGGCGTTATGCCGAACATCTTTGGCGCGGGCTACGCAAGTGTTGGCGGTGACCCGACGGCATTGATTGTTGGGCCCGATCCCGTGACCGGTAATGAGTTCGATTATCGTAAAACGCACTATCTGGATACCGAGGCTTTCTCTTTCTTTGCTGCGATGTACTGGGATATCAGTGATCGTGCTGAGCTGACGATCGGCGCACGTTACACGGATGAGACCAAGGATGGCCGAATTGAGATTCCGTATCTGCACGCAGCAGCGGCGCTCTTCGGCTTCGGCGGGCCCCCGGTCATCGACGGTATCGAGTTTGACGATGACAACATCTCACCAGAGGTGTCACTCAACTACCACATCAACGATAACGTCAGCGCATATGTTTCCTACAAGGAAGGCTTCAAGTCAGGAGGCATCGACAACAGCGCGTTGCCGACTGCTGCGCTCAACCCGTTGTCGCCAACCTTCGCTGGCTTTGACTTCCTTATCTACGATTCAGAAGTCGCCAAAGGCTTCGAAGGTGGCGTGAAAGCAGATCTGCTGGATGGCTCCCTTCGCCTCAATGCGTCGGCCTTCTCGTATGAGTATTCGGATCTGCAGGTTCAACTGTTCGACTCGACCATCATTCAGTTCCAGACGTTCAATGCGTCCGCGCTGGAAACCCAGGGCGTCGAATTCGACGTGCTCTGGTATACCGATGTTGAAGGCTTGGTAGTGCGCAGCGCCTGGGCGTTTACCGATACGAAGTACTCGGAAGACTTCATTAACGCCACCGGAGAAAACCTCAAGGGTCAGGATGGTGCAGGCAGCGGGGACATCACCGGCTTTGTGGGAACGACGTACGATATGTCTCTGGGCAATAGTGCGTGGCGGTTGAGTCTGTCAGCTGACGCTCGCTATACGGACGACTATGCCTGGACGGCTACCGCTAACCCGTTCATGCAGGATTCGTTCTGGATCATAGATGCAGCGATCAGTGTGTACTCGGAAGACAACCGGCACTCGTTCAACCTGATTGGCCGCAACATCAACGATGAGATCTACATCACCGGCGGTGGCGCTATTCCGGGCCGCATCCCAATGGACAATACCAGTGCGAACAGCCTCGACCAGGCTGCGACCACGAGCCTTGGGCGCACGATTAGCCTGCAGTATCGCTTCACGATGTAGCGGTTCGAATGGCTATCTGAGAATGGGCGGCCAAGGCCGCCCTCTTTCCTTTTCTTCAGTGTCTCTTCTCAGTACTGCGCCACTGATCGCTTGATCGCACACGGCCAGGGAACTTGCTACCTCTAACAGGTGGGTGTTGCGAACCGTGTCAGCAGCCCCGGTTGCATTCGCTTGCTGGACTCGTGTTCAGTGTTAGGAGAACATTGCCTGAATCGCTTTAGTTGACCGGCCTCGAGCTGCGCTGTTGCTAACGCGTAGTATTTCCGCTGCCTATATGGCGTGGGAAGTGTGTTAGTGATTGGACAGGAGTCGAGATGATCAGTGTCGTGTGTCGATGGGCGTTGCTTAGTCTACTCACAACCAGCTTGGTCGGTTGTGGCGGTGGCGGTGGCGGTGGCGGTGGCGGCGGAAGCACGCCACCGGCAGCGAACGAGCCACCGAGCTTCTCTGGCGATACCGCCTTTGTGTTTGCAGAAGATGAATCCGTTGATTTTCTGTTAACCATTACCGATCCGGATAGCACCACGGTCACTATCACGGGAATCAACGGCGGTGATAGCGCGCTTTTCATCCTTGATCTGAACAGTGGTCGGCTAACGGCGAATACGCCAACTGGGCGCTTTGACTTTGAGCAGCCTCAGGATGCCGACGGCGATAACGTCTATGAACAGCAGCTTGAGCTGTCGGACGGTGTCAACACGGTGAGAGACACGATTGTCGTCACGATCACTGACGTTGACGAAGGACCACAGTTCACCACGCTACCCGAGGTTGCGCTTGACGAAGGCGTTGTCGGTGATTTGGTGACGTTCAGTGCAATCGATCCCGAAGGCGGCACGGTTTCCGATTTTGCGATCATAGAAGTGTCCAAGCTCGGCGAACCGGTGAATAGCCAGCGGCTGCTAGATGCGTTCTCGATTGATTCGGTGACGGGCACCCTTAGGGTAGATGTTCCATTCGATGCGGAAGTTGATGGCACCCAGGACGTGATTTCCGTTTCGGTTCAGGCGAGTGATGGCGCAATTTTGGGCGCAGGCAGTGTCGCGATACGCCTGGTCGACCTGCCCAGCCAGCTGATCGATGGTTATCGCTTGTCCGGTCGGTCCAGCCTAGCTCCGCTTGGAACAACAGCGAGTGTCGTTGGTGATGTCGATGTCAACGGTAGCGATGAGATTTGGGTCGCCGAAGATACTGACGAAACGGGATTGGAGACAGCATACCTGCTGTGGAGCGCCAGCGTGCGCGACGCTCAAAACGGCGGTGCGGCTGACCAGGCGTTAGCTGACCTGAGTGCCTCCGAGCGAGTCGTTGTCACCGGTGATGACCGGTCGTTGACCGATCGTCGCAGCACTCTAGCGGCGAGCGCGGCTGGCGATGTTGATGCCGATGGTTTGGCGGATGTGCTCGTGACTCCGAAGGAGACGCGAGACCAGTCTCAAGTCGGCGACGGCATTGATGGCGACAATGCTGTGCTGCTGTGGGGCGACGCCTTGGCGGTAGACAGCGTAGATTTGCGCGCACTGTCCGCCGGTGCCGCTGTCCGTCTCACCGGACTCCCTCGGTCCGCTAATATCGGTATTACCGCGCGCGCCGCTGACTTTGACGGTGACGGTCTTAGTGACCTCGTGTTGGGGATGCCGGGCCTAAATCGGACGCTGTTGATCTTCGGCCAAGCGTTGGCTGCGGCTGGTGACGAGCTCAATCTCGCAAACGCGGACAGTAGCGCGGTTGTCTTGCTACAGAGCGAGCTGACGCCGCAGGCAATCATCCAGCAGTCCGGGCAGGTGGTGCAGGTAATACCGGATTTGAACGGTGACGACGTTCCGGAGCTTGCGATTTCGGGTGCTGGACTCGAGCCGGACTTCGCGAATGCGGTCTTCGTCGTCGATGGCGCGGCGCTGGCTGCAGCCAAAGGCGGTAGTGGGGTATTCAATCTGTCCGCGGATGCTAACGATGCGTCAGTAGTTGAGCTGCGGATATCAAACCTTTCGATAGCGTCTCTCGCCGCGCTCGGTGACGTGGATAGTGATGGTCTGAATGATCTGGCCATCGGGCACGTCGGTAATTTTGGTGAAGCGCGAATTGCCAGCCTCGTCTTTGGTTCAGCGCTCGGGGCTGCGCTGGGTGCCACGGAAGAGTTGGACCTCGATCTACCTGATGGGAACCGAGGTGTGAATATCTTCGCGGACAATCAGATCGACAGTCAGACGGTAGGCACGTCCGTCACCGTCGTACTTGTCCCGACTGTGGGCGGGGGGGTTGGTTCGGAGCTGGTTGTTGCCATTGACGAAAGCAGCTCACTTGGCCGCAGCTTAAACGGCCAGATTGTGCTGTTGGAGGACACCGCCCTACTTGCTGCTTCTGGTGGCGAGCTTCGTTTCGACGACGAGGCGTTTCCGCTGGCGGTCGGACGTCGATTGCTGGGGTACGCCAGTTTTGCGAGAACGGGTCGCGCGTTGTCGATTTCCGATACGGATGGGGATGGCACGCTCGATCTGATCACCGCCAGCACCTCCGCAGGCTCTGACCAGGCAGAGGTCGACGCGGGAGGGCTTGTTATCTTGCCAGGTACGCTCTTGCTGGAAGCGTTTGCAGCGGACACGGCGAGCAACGATCTCGCGCAAACATTTGTTCGGGAAGGCTAAGCCTGAACAACTAGCCTATTGCAACGCTCTCTATCTCAGATACAGGCGGATCCTTGTAGAGCTTTAATCGGCTTTGCTGGATCATGCGGGAGTAGGCGGGACGGAAGCACTTAGGGGCGTGGCATGTTCGTAGGAAAAGGCTGTTCGCTCACGGCCGGGTTGCTCCTCGTCTCGGCGCTTGCAACCAACATAGCGGCCGACAGTCCTCTGGGAGCTACTGCTGGGCTCCCGGTGTCGGAAGTATTCTTCGATGCCGACCGAGTTGATGCAATCGATGCGCTGTTGCAGCAACGAATGGTGTCGGCCCACGTTCCTGGTGTTGCGGTCGCGCTTGTAGAAAATGGTCGCGTATCCACTCGGGCTTACGGCGTTGTGAAAGCTGGGGGTCCGAGTGTGACGGGAGCGACGCGGTTTTCGACTGGATCGGTTACCAAGTCGTTCACGGCAGCGACGGTTCAGTCACTTTCGGAGTCTGGTAGCTTCGAACTCTCTGATTCCATCCGGCCATATATCGACGGAGTCGCAGCGATCACGGATGACAGTCGACGCTCCAGCATCACGATTGCAAACTTGCTAAACCACACGTCCGGGTATTCCACTCATTCTGGTAACACCAACCAGGCAGAGTCTTCTACTGGCGCCGGCGTTCTTGGTGAATCAGCCAGGCGATTGCTCATGATCGGGCCAGACCTGCCGGCTGATTTTGGCTGGCAGTATTCTAACGCCAACTACCAGATGCTAGGCGCCCTAATCGAAACGACGACTGGCGTCCCGTTTGCGAACGTCTTGGCTGAACGAGTGTTTACGCCTTCGGGGCTAAACACCGCAGCGGTGTTGGGAGCGCGAGTGGATAGCGACGCCGTTGGGCATCAGTTTGTTTTCGGCCAGCGAGTAGAAACGCGCACGACCCCGGGTGGGGTCATTGCGGCTCAGGGTGGCGTGATCGCGTCTGCCGACGATCTTGGCAAGTACTTGCAGTGGCAGATGAACCGCTTTCCTCCGTCGACATGGCAAACGCGCTACGACCGGGGCGCGGTCGTTGGCGGTGATGTTCGCTATAGCCATGGCTGGTTTATGCAGCCATCGGACGCAGGGCTGATTGTCTATCACGATGGCAACAACGCAGGCTTTACGGCAGCGGCGGCGTTCAACCCTTTTGCACGAACCGGAGTGGTCGTATTAGCCAATGCGTCCAGCGGTTACGTCTCTAATGATGTTGATGCGCTGACAGTCGGCTTGCGCCAGCTTGCGATGAACACCGATGTTCGCGGAGTGAAGAGTTTTGCATCCGCCAACGCGCAGGTTGCGGGACTCACGCTCCTGGTCGCTGTGGTTTCATTCTGGATGATCCGCTTGCTGCGTAATCCTGAGCGGCGCGCCCATAGCTGGGCGGCTGTGTTGCTGCCATCAGCTGGCCTGTTGGCGTTGGCCTGGCTGCTGGCCGTGGCGCTGCCTCAGTCGTTCGGTGCGACGCTTTCCGCGACGAGGCTATTTTTCCCCGATGCAGGCTGGGTTCTGACTATCGCGGCCGTGGGCTGCGCGCTCCTGGCATTACTCCGGATCGTGCTGTTCGTTGTGAAACCGTCTCGCGACGAGCGCGCATAGCTTTCCACCGGCTTACATGTTCCGAGATTCGGCACTGCCTTGTTGGTTACGGTTTAAGCGCTTTGGCGCACGATCTGGTTGAGGCACAGCGCAAGGAACCACTTGTCCAGCCGCGCTAGGGTGCCTGTTGATATCTGGGCATCCTAGTCGGAGAGCGTTTCATGGTGGTTTTGCGGATGTTGAGCGCAGCCTGTGTGCTGACGCTAGTGGGTTGTGCCAGCGGCGGCTTGTCAGAAAGCCAGTGCCTGGCAGGCGACTGGGAAGCGGTCGGTTATCGAGACGGCCATGCCGGCGCTGCACAATCGGCCCTGCTGCAGCATCAGAATGCGTGCGGTCGGCATGATGTTCTGCCCGACGGGCAAGCCTATCGAGCTGGCTGGAGCGCAGGCATCAGTCAATATTGCACGGCTGCCAATGGCTTCGACCTGGGTAATGGAGGGTCAAGCTATCGTCGAGTGTGTCCTGCGGACATGGAGCCAGGCTTTCGCCAAGGCTATGACGACGGCCGTGCCCTGCACTCAGCTCGCTCACTGGTTATCCGTTTGGAGAGACAGTTGGAATACGCCGAAGAAAGGCTGAACCGTATCGACGGCGAGCTCTTGCAGACGGCGGCCGCGCAGGTTGATCTGGAATTGACGGCGGAAGAGCGAGCCCAGCTTTTCGTCGATGCAAAGAACCTGATAGAAGAGCGCGAACAGCTGGAGTCCAGCATGCCGGAGCTGCTCGCCCATCTGGATGATGCACGCGCTGCTCTGTATGAAGTCGAATACCAGTTGGCGGTTCGTTAACTTCCTTACGTTGCGAGTTTCTCGTTCAACTCTTTGTGGAAGTGCGCAACTCGCACTTCCCGTTCACTCAGCCATGCCTGGCTAAAACCGCTCGATGCGGAGCCTGCTTGCACCTTTGCGAGCAATGACAGGTCCTGATCGACGGTGATGGTGAGGCTCTTGCGCCCTTCAAGTACTTCGCTGTAGTGAAATACGTCGCGTTTGACGCGGCCGTTTTCCATCTGACCGGCTTCGTCGCTGACCGCATGCAAACCGTGCGTAGGAACGTCAGCGCCGCCCAGCGCCGGGTCGGGCTCGAGTTGGAGTGACCACTTGTCCATCAAAGATTTGCCAGGGTCCGTTGGATGCGGTCGCGAACGCATCATCCACAGCCCTTCCGGGCTACCTGACAAGATGATGTTCGGAAACAGGTTGTACTGATAGACGCGGGTGAGCAGCTCGTCCGAGAACTCGCGATAGTCATAGCCGCGCTGACGGCAGGTATCTCGCTTCGCTTTGGTAATCGCGGCGGGAATGTCTGGCACCCTGCCAACAAAATCGTTCGGGTCGAGACCAACGGCGTGCATGCCAGCGACCTGTGCGTCGGTTGGCTCATTAGGTATTGGGTAGCGGCTGTCGGTGATGAAGCCTTGCAAATGCAGGCCGGTGTGGCCGTTCTCGTAGAGTTCGTTGACCTCGTTCGTGCAGTCCACAAACGATTTGTGTTGCGGGTGAATGTAGTCAACGTGATACAGCTCGGCGAAGTTGTCGATGATGGCTTTCCAGTTGCAATCAACCTCGGCTGTTTGATCTTCAAGCAGCGTCATCTTCTTCACATTGTATGGCGCCATACGCTCAACGATGGTGCCGAGAAAGCTGGTGAGCGGCTCTGGTGATGCACTCATGTTGACGAAGACGAATCCCTGCCAGACATCGACGTGCACTTGCGCCAGACGTAGTCGGTCTTCAGGTAACCCGTTAGTGAAAGTCCCCGCGTTAGGTGCGCTGCGCAGCGCTCCGTCCAACTCGAATGTCCACGCGTGGTACGGGCAGCGGATGACAGAAAGGCTGCACTGGCCTTCGTCGAGCAACCGAGTGCCGCGATGCGTGCAGGCATTGTGGAAGGCGGCCAGTCCGGCGTCCGTGCGAGCGATGATGATGCTGTCGACACCGCAGTCGAATGTCACCGTGCTGCCGGTTTCCAGCAGGTCGTTTTCCATGGCGGCGAGCAGCCATGTATTGCGCCATACGCGATCACTTTCCGCGTGCATAACAGACGGATCAACGTAGCGAGCGCCGTCGATCTCGACGCTTGAAGCGATTAGCTGGCTCATTCTTACTCTCCCCAAAGGCCATGGCGAACAACCCCGAGTATAGAGCGACAGCGGCGCTCTGTGTGGCTCAGGCGACGGACGTGTTCAGCGTTGTGGTCACCGGTCGTTGCGCGTGGCCTGGATCGAGCGGTTCGAAGGTCGGTGGACCCGCGAACGACAGGTCCTCGCCAATGAGTAGCGCCACAGCCAGGGGTAGATAGGCCCTTGTTACACCCATACCGAGACATAAATGTTTGCCGCCACCAAATGCGTTGGCGCGCTGCGCCCCCTCGCCCAGCCACCTGTTTGGATCGAATTGCATTGGCTCCGGGTAGCGTTTGGGGTCGAAATGCGCGAGCCCGTGCATGTGTTGTACGAGTGTTCCCGCGCTGAGTTGTTGTCCGAGCAGGGTGACGTCGGCCTCGATACGTTTCGGCACAACGGGCGCCGGCAGGAAGAGGCGTTCGCTTTCCTTGATCACCGCGCTGAGCACCGGCAGATCCTTCATGCCTCCGAGCGCGCTCAGATCGAAGCCGTCCAGCTCATGACGCAGCTTCTCAAGCCAGGGTGAGCCGTGAATCGACCACATCAGCCCACACAGCAGATTGGCGATGTTGCCGACGCCGGCGATGCTCAAAAGGTACGTAGCGTGCAGCAGCTCTTCGCGGGTAAGGGGCGGCATGCCTTCTGGTGGTCTGCGTGTGAGCAGCAACGTCAGCGAGTCGTTTGCCGGTTGCGCGCCCAGGTGAGTGTCGAGCACGGCGTTAAAGAATTCGAAGGCTCTCGTTCGCAAACGCTGATAGCTGGCGCGAGCGAACCAGGATTGCTGCTCGCTGGCGCTGATCTGTACGCCGGCGATAAAGTTTTCTTCGAACTCGCACAGCGTGTGTATCAACGCCTCGTTCGTATCGACGTGAACCTGGCTTTGCGTCAGCGCCCTGGTGAACAGATGAGACGCTGCGCTGTGCAGCTCGAGCGACCTGCCGCGCCATTGCCGAACGCCGCCGGCCATCACCGCTGCGCTGGTTGCGATGTCACGTTTTAGTGCTGCTACGCCAAACGCCGGCAGCAACAGTTTGCGCAGGCGCCTGTGTGCTTCGCCGTCCAGCGCGGAAACGTGCTCTGGGCCGAGTTGGCTATGGAAAACGTTGGCGGCGTCCGTCTGAGCGTAGGACCACAGATCCGGTGCGCTCCAGCTCACTTTGTTTGCTTCAGCCGACGCCATGACGACAACCGATTCGGTATCAGTGACGAATTCGATGAACGGGCCCAGACGCTCTACGGCGTCCACCCAGGCACGCACAGGCGCGCCCAACATGGCTGGCTCTGTCATACGAGCATCGCTTGCACGCGGCAACTCGCGAGCATGCAGTTGTGGAAGTGATGCCATCGCTCGCTAGCCGGCTTGTGCCAGGGGGTGCTGCTTGCGAGCACGAATGCCGAGCCACTCAACGACGGCCAGCGTGAGGACAACCAGAGCAAGAACGCCAGCAGAGAACGTGATAGCGCTGCTTAGCTCGCCGGTGCGCTCGACAACCTGGGAGCTGACGACGGGCGCAAGCGCGCTGCCGGACGTCGACATCAAGAGCAGATAGGCGATGTTTCGGTGTCCGGGAATCGAAACCTGAGCGAGCGCGTAGGCCGTGTAGGCGTTGAACGTGGCCGACACGGACAACCCATAGGCGAACGCGAGAAGCATCGCCTGAGACTCTTTGTTGACGTCTACCAGTAGCACGACGCTCAACAGGCTCAAGCCGACGAAACCGTAGACCAGCAGGCGCACGTTGATCTTCGATACGAGCCACGTGCCTGCGATGGAGCCGAAGAAGGCCGTGGCGAATAGTCTTCCCATAAAGTCGCTGGCAATGTCGCTGTTGTCCGCAAATCGTTCGGCGACTAGCTGTGGTGCCCAGGCGAACATCGAGATTTTCGCGAGCATAAAGAGCAGCAGTGATACGCCAAGCAGGATGATGCGTGCGTTCCACTCGTTCGGCGGATCCTTCTCCTGGCTTTTCTGGGGCGTGTTACCCGCCTCGAAGTCGGATGCCATTGCGAGCAGTACCACTATGGCGATGATGCCGAGCACGACCAAATAGACGCTGCTGAACGGCATGTCGCGCATCAGAAACCAGGCCACAAGCCAGGCGAACAGAAAGCCGCCGCCGTTAAACATCGCATCCTGGGCGACGATTGCCGTTTGCCGCGCCCTGCCCTGCCACAGCAGCGTGATCTGGGTGCCCGCGCCGGTCAGCGCCAGGCTGATGCCAAAGCCGAACAGGAACAGCCAGAGGAAGAGCCAGTCGAAGTCTGCCTGCCAGTGAATCGCAGCGAGTGCGCCCGCGCAAAGCGTGAGGCTCGCAATCATCATGCGCTTGATCGAAATATGATCGAATATGACAAAGGCGAATAGCTGGCCCACCATCGATGCGCCGGTGAACCAGCTGAATTGCGCGGTCATGTCGGTAGCGCTGACGCCGAACTGCTCTGCGGCAGAAGGAACCACAAGACCGATGGTGGTGACAACGCCGGCGATGATGAGCGTTGCGCACTGGCAGATGAACAGTAGTTGCAGGCGATTGCGGCTCACGGGTACATCCAGAAGATCGAAGGCTCAAGAGTCGCCAGTCCTGAATCAAATCGCAATCAGTTTAGCGCCAGCAAAGTGCCCAACGCTGGTGCAATGTTCGGCGCGCCGATGGGTGGCTCAGACCGTCCCGCCGAGGAAATTCTGGAGCCCCTGGATATAGCTGTCCCAGCCACTGCGGTGATTGTCCACGGATTCGGGCTTGTCGAATCCGCTGTGATGGATAGTGATTTGTGTGCCATTGGCCGTGGCCTCGAAGCGGACGTCGATCGTGCTGACCTCGCCGTCGCCGTTCCACTCCCAGGTGTAGACGACGCGCTCGCCGGGCTCAACGACAGAAAACGCGCCCTCGTTGCGGCCGGTAGCGTCGGGCATCTCCATGATCAGCCGGTAGTGACCACCCACCACAGGATCGATGTCCATCGCTGTCGCAGGCGCGATAACCGTGTCGGAGGACACCCATGCTGCGTAAATGTCGGCAACGGCGCCGGGTATTTCGTAGGTTTTGGTTAGTTCGAGCTTAGACATAACGTTCCCCTTCGTTTGGCCTGCCCTGCAACCGTCGCGATTGTCACTATTGGCGGCTGCACGGCAGGGCTAGAAATGGTACGGCGTAGCCAGTTTGCGCCATCGGCAGTCCTCGGAGTAGTCTCCAAGACAGGGGAGTTTCTTGACACTATCGTAAGAGCACTCTGTGCGGGCGGCTTGGTCTGGACGTTTTGACGGCGGGCCGGCTGCCTTGCAGTCGAGAAATCGGCTGTGCTGCATCCACTGGGGGAGAGAACATGAACGTTTTACGCAGGCCGCTGATCGCGGTCTTTACGCTGCTCTTTGCGGCATCGGGCTTCGCCACCGAGGTCGAAGTGCCGCAGGACTCGCGAGAGTTTTTCGTCGATGAGGCCAAGCTTCCATTCGAGAGCATTCTGGGTTTGCCGTCGCAGACGGCCTGGGGCGTGCTTGAAGGCGCCGGCTATCAGATCGAAGTGCCGGACAACTGGAACGGCGATCTGGTGATGTATACCCACGGCTTCCGTGGGGAAGTGGAGGAGCTGACCGTAGACGCCCCGCCGCTGCGTGCCTGGTTTATGGCCAATGGTTACGCCTGGGCTGCGTCTTCCTACTCCAAGAACTACTACGATGTGAAAGCCGGTGTCGAAAGCACTAACGCCCTGGCGCGCTATTTCACCTCGGAGTTTGGCGAGCCGAACCGCACCTTTATTACCGGCTTCTCGATGGGTGGCCACGTGATTGGCGCGGCTATTGAGATGTTCCCGAACATCAAGTGCCCGGGCGGTAAAGGCGGAGCAACCTGCCGACGTATCGCTGATGTGCTCGGCAAGCTGTCCGGCGGTGTTGCGTATGACGGCGCAGTACCGATGTGTGGCGTGATGGGCGACGAAGCTTTGTTCGACTATTTCGGTGACTTTGGCCTCGCGGCTGAAGCGAATGCGGGCATTACCTCGGTCTACCCACCACCGGAAGACTACGCGCTGACGATCCTGCCGCAGTTGATTGCCGCGCTGTTTACGGACTTCGGTGCCGGTTTCCCGGTCTTCTTGACCGAAGCGGGTGAGCGCCAGAAAGCACTGACCAAGCAATTAAGCGGCGGCGAGCGGCCGGTGTTCGAGCAGGCATACCCGGCATTTCAGGGCCTGTTGTTCAGCTTCACCGGCGGCACATCGGACATCTCGGGCGTGCTGCCTGGCGATGTTTACGACAACACCGACCGACTCTATCAACTCGACGCCAGTCGCGGTCTGACCCGTGAAGAGCGCGCGCTGAATCGCGCGATTCTGCGCTTAGAAGCAGATCCCAATGCAAACCCGGACAAGCTCATTGGGCTTGAGCGAGTGCCGATTATCACTGGCCGGCTCGCAATCCCTGTCGTTTCTGTGCACACCCTGGGCGATTTGTTTGTACCTTTCTCGATGCAGCAGATCTACGCAAAGGAAGCCAAGGCGATGGGCCGTGAAGGGCTGCTCGTCTCAAGAGCAACGCGGGCCATCGGCCACTGCGAGTTCTCGGGTGACGAACTCGTGCAGTCGTTTGCCGACATGGTCAACTGGGTAAACACCGGTGAACGCCCGGCTGGCGATGACATCCTCGATCGCGCGAAGGTTGCTGATGCCGACTTCGGCTGTCAGTTCAGCGCGGGCGAAGTCGGCTCTCGTGCCGCCATCCCGGCTTGCTCGGCAGAAGAGGCGCTCTAAGCGCTTTCTCCAACAGGGTCGAAACTCTGGGTTTCGGCCCTGACGATTGCCTGGGAGCAGCGATGCTCTCGGGCTAGTTAGTTTCCGTCTCGGCTTCGGCCTCTTGCAACGCTTGCTCAAGCGCAGCCTCTGCGGCAGCGAGCCTCACCTCGACATCCAGATACGCCGCCAGAATCGGCTGCATCTTCTTCATGCCTTCTTCGCTGTATTCAACGGGGTTTAACCCCTGCGCCTCAAGATCCTCGATATAGGTTTCTACCTCGGCCAACTGCTCATCCAAGTGCGCGAGTTCCGCTTCCGCAGCGGCCTTGGCCTGCCGTGCTTGCGCCAGCGCGCTGGTGGATTGCTCCGTTATCTCCTCAGGGCTGGCGCGTGGTCCTGCCGCTGGAGTGCCCGTAGAGCGCTCAAGTTTGGGAGCGGCGCTTGTAGCCGGTGCCTGTATCTCGGTTTCTGCGACGTCTGCAGTTTGATCAGTTGCTCGCCACCACAGAGCGAAGGCGATCAGCAAGGCGGTGCCGATTAGGAGTAGTTTTTTCATAGCGCCAATCCTGCTGGTGCAGCGCTGCTAGGGCAAGTTGC
>CAYGQC010000021.1:0-9877 GCA_964351875.1 uncultured Pseudomonadales bacterium | reverse complement strand
GTTGCTCGCCTAGCTCAGCCAATCGCTGATGACAGGCAGCAGCGAGGTGAGCAGCAAGAGCGCCATCACCGCGTTAAATATTCCCAGGCGTCTTGGACTGCCGAGTAGCCGAGCCAGCCTCAGGCCGATCAGCGTCCACGTGCTTATGCACGGCAGGTTGATGATGCCGAAGACGACCACAACGGTCAGTATGTCGGCGGTTTGCTGGCCTGGCGCGTACAGGCTCATGGCTGACACACCCATGGTCCAGGCTTTCGGATTGACCCATTGAAACGCGGCGGATTGGAGAAACGTTAACGGCTTGCCGGATGATTGGGCGCTGTCTGGCCGACCAGCCGTCGCGATGCGCCAGGCGAGGTACAGCAGGTAGCCCACGCAAACGACCTGAAGCGACGTCAGCGCGAGCGGGTAGCGCTCGAATAGAGCCATAAGGCCCAGACCCACGCCCAGTAGCATCACCATGAAGCCCAGGGTGACGCCGATCATATGGGGCAGCGTTCGGCGCAGGCCAAAATTTGCGCCCGACGCCATCAACATGAGGTTGTTGGGTCCGGGTGTGATCGACGAGACGAAGGCGAACATCGCCAGGGCGGCAAGCTGGTCAAAACTCATGGTTGGGTGCTGCTGATCTCAAGAGCGCCCGATTGCGGGCAGTTTAGTTAGACGTTCAAGCCCAAAAACAGGCGGTAATCCCGCAAAAGTATGGGCTTGCGCTCGGCCGTTGGCCGCCACAGACTGGTAGCTCTTTGTGGGGACTATGAGGATACCCTGATGTTTGGATCGCTGTACGATTTCGCCAAAGGTGTCGGCAAGAAGCTGTTTACCTCCGATGCTGAAGCTGCCATGGATATCCAGAGGCACATAGAGAGCAATAATCCTGGTGTAAACCCGCTGCATGTCGAGTTTGATGACGGCTGTGTCACGCTGCGCGGATTTGCCGATTCACCGGCCGCTCGCGAAGAGTGCATTCTGCTGGCCGGCAATGTTGAGGGGGTCGAGAAGGTTGTCGCCGACATGCTCGATACCCGCAAACCGAAAGCAGCCGCTGCTCCTGAAGTTGCCGAGTCGGCGCCTGCGCCGACCGCCGAGGCTGAGCCGGCACCAACAGCGCAAGAGAGTGCGCCTGCAGAAAGCCGCTTCTATGAGATACAGAAAGGCGACACGCTGTGGGCGATCGCCTCGAAAGCCTACGGCAATGGCGCGCGCTATACCGAGATCGTCGAGGCCAATCCGAACGTGATCGACAACCCGGATCGAATCTATCCGGGCCAGAAGATCCGGATTCCTTAGCGGCTGGGCGGGACTCTCGCCCGTCGCGAGACCCGCTGCCGCTGGCGCTATCAGCACTTGAGCGCGCGCGATCGACAGAGTGACTCTCCGCCGGGACAAGCCCGGCATTCGCAGGCGGACTCTGCGATCAGCGTTACTGTGCCGCGGGAGCGACTGCGCGCGGCTGAGGTGGCCGATGCTCGGCGCGTTTTGCGCTATAGCGCACCCTTGTTCGCCTTTGGCATGGCGATCGAATCGGCGAGCCATTTTTTCTTTCCGGGCCCGCTGTTGCTGGCCATCACGCCCGCTGTAATTTGCCTCGTCTGTCTCGGTCTTTGCTGGCGCCTGTTTCGTGCGCCGCAGTGGCCAACGTACCCTCACTGGGTTCTGTGTTTCCTGCTCCTGTTTCTGCTGATTGTCGTCTGGCAACACATGCTGTTTGCCGCGTCGTTACTGTCTGCGATCTTCTCTGGTATTGCCGTCACGGCGTGCGCGGCTCTGATCATGCCGATGGCTCCGGCAGTTATCGCTGTGGTTGCGAGTTGGCTCGGACTCATTCTGTCGCTTGTCGTGTTGGGCGAATGGTCACCGATGGCGACGTTTCCTCTGCCGATCCTGACGCTCGCCATCGGCGTTTTGATCTACGGCACGCGCCGGCGCGCGTTGTATCTTTCGGAACATGGATTGCTGCTTCAGGAGGCGGTGGACCAGCAAGAAATGATCGCCGAGGAGCGCACGAGGCAACTGGCGTACGTCTCAACAATCGCGGAGGGGCTTGCTCACAACCTCAGCAACCAGTTGCAAGTGCAAATGGCGTCGCTGGAGCTGGCGAGCTTTTACCTCGACGCGAGCGGCGATGAGCGCGACAAGATGCGAGAGCATATCAGCCGAGCGATTGTCGCGAGCGAGGCATCGACGGAGCTTGTCGCCAAGCTTCAGAGCTATGCGGGGTTCGCCGGCCTGAATTCGGATTCGATCGACGTGCACGAGCTTTGTGCGGGTCTTTGTGGACCGTCTTCTAATCTTGGCGGTGACGTTCATCTATCGCTGCACTGCCGGCCAGACCTGGTGCTGGTGGCGGATCGCAGCGCCCTACTATCGTCGCTACGCGAGTTGATTCGAAATGCTGTGGTCTCCGCGGAGGATGCTGCCCGGTCTGCGCCGTCCGTCAGCCTGGTTGTCTCAGAGCACGAGATCGATGAGATAAACGGCGTCGCCTTTGAGGTCGAGGATAACGGCCAGGGTTTTCCTGAAGAGCTGTTGGCCAGTGCTACCGAACCGTTTGTCACCTCCGAACCGGCAAAACGAAGCGGCTTGGGGTTGTCCGCTGTAAGCGGCTTTGCGCAGATGCACAAAGGTCGTCTCACGGTGCTGAAATCTGATGAGGACGGCTCGACGGTTCGGCTGTGGTTGCCGGTTGCAGCAGCACCCCTGTATGAGTTATGAGCAACGGCAGCCGGCGCATCTGCTTCGGCTTATGCGAGCGGCGAGATTGGGAGTCCGCGCCGCATCGAGGATTACTGATCGAATTGGGCAAAGTCAGCGACGGTCACGGACTCCTGCCACCATAGAGGGGCGACGATGTGCTCCTCGGAGTTCAGATAGCCGGCCATATAGATGAGCGGGCTCCCACCGTCTGCGAAGTAGCGGCGATTGAAATCCCGGTTGTTGGAGACGCCGACAATGAAACCATCGGGTAGGTGCTCGCTATCGCTAAACGCATTTGCGGTTAGAAAGCGCTTCACTTGACGATTGTGATCGAACTCTACCGCGTACACGTCGTTCCTCAGCTCGAGTCCCTGAGTCGTCGCGAGCAGTGTGTGTTCGCCAAAGTTGATGCGCGGGCCTTTCGCTGTAAACGTCAGCTCTTCGCCCAGCGCTACCTCCATACCGAGCTTATCGCTATTCAGGATCAGCGATTCGGGGTTGTCGAGGGAAAACCAGCCGCTGGTAGCGCTGAGCAGGGACCTGCCTAGATTGTGGCTGGTGTAGGCGGTGATGCCGATAGTTTCCATTAGCGTCGGCAGAACATCCATGTGCGTGCCCGGCGCCGCAACGGCGCCTGGCTCGATGCCATCGCCGAGCAGGAAAAGTCGTAGCCGACGTTTCGTCTGATGGGCGGTGAGTTTCTCGAAGACATCGTTTCGATGTGACAGATGATCGGAGAACAGGGCAACCACGACATCTGGGTGTTTGCTGCGAACCGATTGTATGAAGCTCGCGATGAGTTTGTCTGAGCAGCGGATGACCGAGGCAAAGTCGTTCTCAGCCGAATGCGCGCAGGATGCAGATGGGTATCCCGAGGGATGATGCGTATCAAGCGTGAGCAGCGTCAGAAGAAATGGCGCGTCCTGCGCCGATAGCTGCGCCAATTTGTCCGTGGCGGCTGCAAATAGCGCATCATCAAAAACACCCCAGCCGGAAACGTCGTCGGGGTCTTCCTGTTCGGCCGCCAGCGCCGCTTGCCCGAGGATCTCGTTGTAGCCGTGCGCTGCCAGGAAGTTGCCCTTGCCAGCGAAGCGCAGGTCCGCACCGCCCATGTAGGTTGTGTTAAAGCCGTACGCGCTGAGGATGTCGCCGAGACAGATTTCCTGTGGCAGGGGTAATGCTATGTTGGCGAGCACGGAGTTCGCACCCATCGCTGTACTCATGGGTACGCCGCACTGGGCTGCGACCAGGCCGCCCATCGTCCAGCCGGTGTTCCGTACCTGGCGAATATCGGTGAACTCGATGCCTTGCTTCGCCAATGCCGAGAGCCTGGGCGTCAGGTCTTCGCCGAATACGGACGCGTCGCTGTACAGAGTTTCCATGGACTCAGCGAAAATCAGGACGAGGCTCCTGGGCTTGGCGGCAGTATCGACAATGATGTCCGGCGAGTACGCACGCAGCAGGATGGTCGGGCTCTCCGTCGCGTGCCTGGCTGCGGCGAAGTGTGAGGCGAGGGAGTGGAATGGCGCGCTCAGGCTGACGCCAACCAGGAGCAAGGCCGCCAGCGTAGCGGCCTTCCGGGGTCGGCGATTGCATAGCACGAGCGGGTAGAGGCTAAGCAGGATCCACAGGCATATGCTGCCGAAGAACAGCGTGGGAAACGCGTTTCTAGCGACTCGAAATGTCTCGCCATTTAGGTGAAAGAAGTAGGCCTCGTTGAAGCCGGTTCCCTGGGTGTACAGCGATGACAGCAGCATGAAGTTGGCGAGGCTGGTGACCCCGACAAAGACGGCCACGGTGATGCGGCGTGCTATCCCCACAGTTGAGATAGCTACGACGGCCGCGGCCACCAGCGCGCTCCCCAGTGGCCAGTACCAATAGCTCGTATCGAGATAGACACCCACGAATGCGGGGAGAGCGAACGCGCCAATGAAAGCCCAGTTTGCCCAGGAAAGCGTGGCGGGCTTGCCTGATTGACTTGAAGTTCTCAGCTCATCGCTCCTCGGCGTGACAGCGCTGCAGCCACAGTAGGGTTGCTCTTGATCGCTTTCAACCGCTGATGGCGCGACGGCGTGGGAGGTGACCCGTCTGGCTGGGAAAGTTGTCGCTCGCGAACTATTCTGCGCGCATGAATGTCAGTGAACACAATCGAGCTGCGTGGAACCGACAGGCTTTGAGCGGCGAGTGTCGCTGGTCGGAACCCGTCGATGCCGATGCGATAGCGCGTGCACGCGCCGGCCATCCTGAGATCATTCTCACGCCGATCAGACATGTGCCATTGCGCTGGTTTGGCGAGCTGTCCGGTTGCGATCTTCTGGGGCTTGCCAGCGGCGGCGGCCAACAGATACCCCTTCTTGCTGCGGCGGGCGCACGGGTGGTGAGCTTCGACAATTCCGACGAGCAACTCGCGCTCGATGAGCAGGTGGCCAAACGGGAAGGCCTCACCATCAAGACTGAGCGTGGTGACATGGCGAACCTATCGGTTTTTGCTGACGCCAGCTTCGATGTAATTGTGCACCCGGTGTCGAACGTGTTTGCGGCGAATCTTGCACCCATCTGGCAGGAGTGTGCACGCGTGCTGCGACCCGGTGGACGCTTGCTCAGCGGCTTTATGAACCCGGATTTCTATCTGTTTGATCATGAAGCCATCGAGGATGGCGCGCCGCTAACCGTGCGCTTCGCGCTGCCTTTTTCAGATTCAACAGACTTGCCAGCGAATGAACTGGCGCGCCGGGTCGAGCGGCGCGAGCCCCTGGAATTCAGTCATTCGCTGGACGAGCAGATCGGCGGCCAGCTTGCCGCCGGCTTTGTCATCGCGGGATTCTATGAGGACCGATGGGATGATGACGCCAGCCCGCTGAATGCGTACATGCCGACTTCCATGGCAACGCTGGCGGTGAAAGCGGCGCTCTGACCTGACTGATCGAAACTGGCAGGCCGGGTTGCCGCGGATCGGGCGGCGCGGGGGGCGGGGCTCCCCATAGCGAGTTGCCAGAACCCTGACGAGAACCGTTAAAAGAAGCCGCAGGAAGATAGGTGCAAGCGCGCGCCCCGAGTCGAAGAACCCCAGTTGTAGGTGATTCGCCCTTCGCAACGTCCCTCGCCTGTTCTAGAGTAACGCCCCAAGCCGCCTGCGAAGCCCCATGGACGTAACCCACATTATCGATGGCCTGAACGAGCCTCAACGCGAGGCTGTGACAGCGCCCCAGGAGAACCTGCTCATTGTGGCAGGGGCAGGAAGCGGTAAGACACGCGTGCTGACTCACCGGGTTGCCTGGCTGGTGGAGGCGGAGAATGAATCTCCCTACAGCATTCTGGCGGTGACGTTCACCAATAAGGCTGCGGCCGAAATGCGCTCGCGTCTCGAGTCTTTGCTGCAAGTGCCCGCTCGCGGCATGTGGGTGGGTACCTTCCACGGTATCGCCCACCGTTTGCTGCGCATGCACTGGCGCGAAGCGGGCCTGCCGGAGAATTTCCAGATACTCGATGCGGACGATCAGCAGCGGCTCGTGAAGCGGGTCATGCGCAGCATGGATATCGACGAGCAGCGCTGGCCGGCACGGCAAGCGACGTGGTTTATCAACTCGCAGAAAGACGAAGGACTTCGGGCGAAGGACGTTGTCGCTGGCGACGATCTGTATCAGCAGACGCACAAGCGCATCTATGAAGCCTATGAAGCGCTTTGCCGCAGCGGTGGCCTCGTCGATTTTGCTGAGCTGCTATTGCGTAGCCACGAGATCTGGCTGGAAAATCCGGATCTGCTTGAGCACTACCAGCGCCGCTTTCGGCACGTGCTCGTGGATGAGTTTCAAGACACCAATGCGATTCAATACGCGTGGCTTCGCGTGCTCGCGGGAAGCACCGCGCGAGTCATGGCTGTTGGCGACGACGATCAGTCAATTTACGGCTGGCGCGGCGCTCGGATTGAGAACATTCAGCGCTATACCGAACACTTTGCCGGCGTGAAGACCATTCGCCTGGAGCAGAACTATCGTTCTACCAATACGGTTCTCAAGGCCGCGAACGCGCTCATCAGCCACAACACCGGCCGGCTTGGAAAGGAGCTGTGGACCGCGGGCGCGGATGGCGATCCGATTGCGATCTATGCGGGCTATAACGATCTCGACGAAGCGCGCTTCATCGCGGAGCGCATCGTTAACTTTGTCGATGGCGGCGGCCGGCCGGATGAAGCCGCGATCCTGTATCGCTCTAACGCCCAGTCCCGGGTTTTGGAAGAAGCGCTGCTGCGCGCGAATATGCCCTATCGCATCTACGGCGGTCTGCGCTTCTTCGAGCGCGCGGAAGTTCGCAACGCGATGTCCTATCTCCGGTTGATCCATGAGCGCCATAGCGATGTGGCGTTCGAGCGAGTGGTTAACACGCCGACGCGCGGCATTGGTGACAAGACCGTTGAACGGCTGCGAAGCGTTGCCCGGGAGCTCGGCGTATCCATGTGGCAGGCGGCGGTCACCGCAGTCGATCAGAACCTACTGGCGGGGCGCGCCGCGAATGCCGTGGGCGGCTTCATCAAACTGATCGATGATCTGAGTGAGGCAACCGAGGAGTTGTCTCTGCATGAGATGGCCGATCATGTGATCGATGCCAGCGGCCTCCTGGCCTTTCACGGCAAAGAGCCGGGTGAGCGAGGCCTGGCGCGTAAGGAGAACCTGGCGGAACTCGTCACAGCTTGCCGGCAGTTCAATAGCGAGCAGAGTTTTCCGTTGATCGAGACGCTGCAGGATTCCGATGTCGCCGGCGCGTCGCCGCTGGCCGAGTTCCTCGACCACGCTGCACTCGATTCGGGCGAGCGCCAGTCCGAAGACGGCCCCGCCGTGCAATTAATGACGCTGCACTCGGCAAAAGGCCTGGAATTCCCGCTCGTCTTTCTCGGGGGCATGGAAGAGGGTTTGTTCCCGCACAACATGAGTGCTCAGGATCCTGACCGCCTCGAAGAGGAGCGTCGCCTCTGTTACGTCGGAATAACGCGCGCGATGCAGCAGCTCTATCTGACCTACGCAGAGAGTCGGCGTCTGCATGGCAGTGATACGTACAACCGCCCTTCCCGCTTTCTGCAGGAAGTGCCTGCGGAGCTTGTGCAGGAAGTCCGGTTGGGTGGATCGGTGTCGCGGGGCTATCGTCACGCGGGCGGTGGCGCACTGCGCTCCGTTGGCTCACTCGTGGATGAGGCGCCTTCCGCTGCTGGTCGAGGCCTCGGCATCGGCGCGAGAGTTCACCATGAGAAGTTTGGTGAAGGCGTGGTGGTGCAAAGCGAAGGCAATGGTGAGCGCACTCGGGTTCAGATCAACTTTGTTGCAGCCGGCGCCAAGTGGCTGATGTTGAATGCTGCGAAGCTGACCCCGTTGGATGTCTGAAGGCGTGCGCGATACTGGGTCCGGCACGACGGATTGGAAACTGGCTTAACAAGATTTAGAGAAGGGTGTCCTATGGCGCGTCGAAATCTACTGACAGGGCTGCATGGCCTGGCTGCAATGTTGCTTCTGGGTCTGCTGTGGAGTTGCGGTGGCAGCACAGAGCCTGCAGCCGGCGGCGCGGGTGCAGCGGTGGCAGATCCGGATAAGGTTTACCGGTGGAAGCTGATCACGACCTGGCCGAAGAACCTGCCCGGGCTGGGTATGGCGCCGGAGCGTTTCGCTAAGCTTGTCGACCGCATGAGTAATGGCCGCTTAAAAGTGAAGGTCTACGGCGCCGGCGAGCTGGTCGGTGCGTTTGAGGTTTTCGATGCCGTCTCCCAGGGCAACGCCGAGATGGGCCATGGCGCGGCTTACTATTGGCGCGGCAAGGTTCCGGTGGCCGCCTTCTTCTCAACGGTCCCGTTCGGCATGACCGCCCAGGAGATGAACGGCTGGCTCCGCTACGGTGGCGGCATGGAGCTGTGGCGCGAAGCCTACGAGCCGTTCAATCTGATTCCGATGGCCTCGGGCAATACGGGTGTGCAGATGGCGGGCTGGTTCAACAAGGAGATCAACTCGGTTGAGGATCTGAAGGGCCTGACGATGCGTATGCCGGGACTTGCTGGCGAGGTTTTGCAGCGCCTCGGCGGCGTGCCTGTCTCGATGCCGGGAGGTGAAATGTTCACATCTCTGCAAACGGGCGCGATCGATGCGACCGAGTGGGTTGGTCCCTACAACGATCTGGCGCTCGGGCTGCACACTATTGCCAAGTACTACTACTACCCGGGCTGGCACGAGCCGGGCCCAACCCTGGAAGCGATCATCAATGCCGAGGCCTGGGCTGAGCTGCCGGACGATCTGAAGGCGATCGTTGAGGTGGCGACCCAGGCGATCAACGACGACATGCTGTCCGAGTTTACGGCGCGCAACAATGCTGCCCTGCGCACGTTGGTTGACGATCACGGCGTTGAGCCGCGGCGCTTGCCTGATGACGTTCTGGCTGCGTTCAAGCGCGAATCCGTCGGCGTGTTGCGGGACAGCATCGGCGATGATGATCTGTCGAGGCGGGTTTACGATTCCTACATGGGCTTTCTCAAGGAGGCGAGCGCCTATCATGAGATTTCCGAAAAAGCCTACCTGAACGCTCGATAATGGAGTTCAAGGTCACTCTGTACGAGGTGCGCGACGGCGTCGCGACGATTACTCTGAACCGGCCCGAGCGGCTCAACGCCTGGACCGGGCGCCTGCACATGGAATACCGCGCCCGCCTGAAAGCTGCGAACGATGACCCGGCCGTTGGCGCCATCATCGTGACCGGAACTGGCCGGGGTTTCTGCGTCGGCGGCGATGCTGCAGCGCTGGATGGGCACGCCAAACGTGGTGGCTATGATGCCGGTATCAAAGCAGACATCGCCCGGCCTGGATATGGAACCGAACGATCGTTCGATGCGAGCTTTGCGTATCACTTCGGTTTGAATAAGCCCATTGTGGCAGCGATCAATGGGCCTGCGGCCGGCGTAGGCCTCGCGCTCGCCTGTTTTGCGGATCTCCGCTTTGCCGTCTCCGGCGCGAAGCTGACAACGGCGCACGGCAAGCTGAACCTTCCCGCCGAGTACGGGCTGTCCTGGATTCTGCCCAGGGCTATTGGTCTTGCGAGAGCGAACGAGCTGCTGCTGTCCAGCCGGGTGTTTACGACGGATGAAGCGTTCGAGTTCGGCCTCATTAACGAGATCGTCGCCGACGATGAGCTGCAGGCGCGGGTTCATGAG
>CAYGQC010000020.1:35389-37888 GCA_964351875.1 uncultured Pseudomonadales bacterium | reverse complement strand
GAAACCACCGCTCGCGGCGTTGCGCCGCACGTGACGGGCAAGCGTCTGTCCGCCATTGCGGTCAGGCAGCCATCGTTGCGCTGGCCGGTGGAACTGCCTGAGGCTGCCTGCAGGGCAACCGTGCGCCGGGTTTTTCGGCGGGCCAAATACGTGTTGTTCGAAACGGATCTGGGCCATTTTATCGTGCATCTTGGCATGTCCGGCTCTCTGCGCTGGTTGCCCGCCCCAGTTCCCGCGCCCTCGAAGCACGACCACATCGATTTCGTTTTCGGCGAGGGTGCAGGCGCCGGCGGCGTGCTGCGCTACAACGATCCGCGCCGCTTCGGCTCGCTGCATTGGCACGAAGGCCCGCTGGCTGAGCACTTCCTGCTGGCCCGGCTGGGGGTCGAGCCGTTGTCGCACGCGTTTTCGGGCACCTATCTGAAGGGTCACGCTCGAGGCCGAAAGACCCCCATCAAGAGCCTCATCATGGACTCTCACGTCGTCGTCGGCGTAGGCAATATCTATGCGAACGAGGCGCTCTTTGGTGCTGGAATACGCCCTACCCACCGGGCTGCGCGAATGACTCTGGCTGCGTGCGAGGCGTTGTCAGCAGAGATCAAAGCGGTACTGAGCTGGGCAATCGACCGCGGCGGTACTACGCTTCGAGACTTCGTAGGCGGCGACGGCAAACCCGGTTACTTCCAACAGGAACTGCTGGTCTATGGGCGAGAGGGTGAGCCCTGTCGGCGCTGCTCGGTGCCCCTGCAGGGTGTTCGCATCAGCAATCGGGCGACGGTTTACTGTCGAAATTGCCAACCAGCCAGCGGATTTCGCGCCGCGCGCTGATAAAGTCCGCTATTGGTGGCGGCTGACTCCGGCGGCTGCGTGGCTACATGGACTGCCGGGCCAACTGGATTGCCGGAGCGGTTGTGTAGAGAGTTCGAGTTTAGTTCGAGATGGCCGAGAGCGGCTGTCGAAGTAAGGAAGATTGACATGGACAGATTTAGATCTTTGCTACTCGGCGCGGTGTGCGCGCTGATGGTAGCCACCCCGACCTACGCGGCTCCAGAAGATGAGCCGCGCTGGGAAGATATGGTTGCGGACATCGCGATTGCCCGGCCATTTGGCCTCGTGGCAACCGTTGGTGGCTCGGCGCTGTTTGTCGTCAGCCTGCCGTTCACGGCTCTCGGCGGCAACGTGAAGCAAGCGGCGGACACACTGGTGGTCAAGCCGGCTAAATCCACGTTCCAGCGTTGCCTGGGATGCACCAATTCAGGCCGCTATCGGGATCCTGAAGCCCGCTGATAACTGGTGGGCGGCCGAAATGCCGCCCGTCGAGTGGGGTTGATCCGTGAGTGATTGCTGCAGGTAGCCGCGTGCTGAACGCCTTTTTGCAGGCGGGCGGCCTCAGCCAGCCGTGCCGTTCTCCAGGGCGCTCTTGACGGCTGGGTGCACGAAGTTGCCTACGTCGCCGCCCATGGTGGCGATCTCGCGCACCAGCGTCGATGACACAAACGAGTGCTCGTGGGCCGACGGCATAAATACGTACTCGATTTCGGGGTCGAGTGACTGGTTCATCTGAACCATCTGTGATTCGTAGTCAAAATCCGTCACGGTTCGAATGCCCCGCAGGATGAACATCGTGTCCCGGCTGCGCACATAGTTCACGAGCAGCCCGTTGAACCCTTCGACCACGACGCGATCGCCGTAGGCGGCCAGCACTTCCTCGCACAGCGCGATGCGCTCCGCCAGCGCTGTCTTTGGGTCTTTCTGCAGCGACGTCCCGATCGCGACGATTACCCGATCGAACACTTTCAGTGCCCGCGTGATCAGGTCGGTATGGCCGTTGGTAATCGGGTTGAAAGAACCCGGATATACGATAGTTTTCACGTCGCTCCCCTTCGAACGCTTGCTGTGCCGCCTGATTATTCAGGTCTTTAACTCACAGCGTAGATTTCTGTCGTGTTACCGTTGCCCGCGTGCCGTTGAGCCGCGTTGTGCACTCACTCATCGCCCCGGATGGTACCGCAATTAGCGCGTTGATCGGCTAGCCCGACTATGGCTGGAAAATCACGGCTCGTGCGGCTGGCGGATCTCCAAAAGAGCAAACTCTGATTCGCCTGCCTTGCTGTGCGCTACCGTGCTCCAGCCTTCGCCGAACGGGTCCCGCGACGCGCGCCGCTCCACGTAGACCAGCCCCGGGGCCAGCTCACCCGCGCGCAGTGTTGCGAGTGTTTCGCCAAGCAATTTGCTGTCGAATGGCGGGTCGAGCATCCAGATATCAGCAGGCTGCGCTGTTTTCAGGTAGCGCTGCGCCTTGCTCAGATGAATCCGGGCGCTGGAGCCGAGATCCGACGCGGCTTGGCGGAGCGCGACCGCGACCTGGCGATCCGAGTCGACGAGGGTCACCTCGGCTGCGCCCCGGGACTCTGCTTCAAAGCCCAGGCAACCGCTGCCGGCGAACAGATCGACGACCCGCGCGCCGGGCAGGTCAGCGACCAGCCAATTGAACAGGGT
>CAYGQC010000020.1:2509-35379 GCA_964351875.1 uncultured Pseudomonadales bacterium | reverse complement strand
GCCGTAGGCCGGGGCGATTTGCGACGCGGAGCTTTCGCCCTCTCCACTTACCACTGATAATGCGGACTTCGTTTTTGGCCATGGCAACGTTCAAACAGTGAGCGACGAGGATGACAAGGGCGGCGGCTTTTTCAAGCGGCTGAGTAAAGGGTTGGCGAAAACCCGGGGCTCGCTGGCGGCTGGTGTCGGCAACCTGATACTCGGCGAAAAGGTCATTGATGAGGATGTCCTGGAAGAGCTCGAAACGGCCTTGCTGCTGACGGACGTTGGCGTCGAGGCAACGGATCGGATCATGGAGAGCCTGGCGCCCCGGATCAAACGCAAACAGCTCAACAACACGGTGGCGTTGCATGCGGCGCTTGCCCAGGAACTGAAAGCGTTGCTTGCGCCACTGGAAAAGCCCTTTTCTGTTGATACCGACAGCAAGCCCTGTGTCGTCATGTTTGTCGGTGTGAACGGTGCGGGCAAGACCACAACGCTTGGCAAGATCGCGAGTCATCTGACTGCGCAAGGCCGATCCTTGGTGCTGGCTGCCGGTGATACGTTTCGGGCGGCGGCTGTCGAGCAGCTACAGGAATGGGGCCGCCGCAATTCAGCAGAGGTGATCGCTCAGGGGCAGGGCGCCGACAGTGCATCCGTTGTCTTCGATGCCGTTGCTTCTGCCCGGGCACGCGGCGTAGACGTTGTGCTTGCGGACACCGCCGGGCGTTTGCAGGCGAAGGCAAACCTCATGGAGGAGCTATCGAAGGTCAAGCGGGTGATGGCTCGCGATGATCCGACAGCGCCCCAGGAAGTCATTCTGGTTCTGGACGCCGGTACCGGCCAGAACGCGCTGTCCCAGCTCGATCTTTTCGATCAGGCCGTAGGAGTGACAGGTTTGGTTATCACGAAGCTCGACGGTACCGCGAAGGCTGGCGTGTTGTTTGCGCTCGCGGCGCGCAACCCCAAACCCATCTATTTCATTGGCGTCGGTGAAGGCATTGACGACCTGCGGCCGTTCGACGCGGACAGCTTTGTTGATGCCCTGCTTGGGAACCTGTGACATGACATCAGCCCAGACCGGATAGCTGTGACGCACATCGAGTTTGATCATGTCGTAAAGCGATTCGACAGCGGCCTTGAGGCGCTGGCTGATGTCTCTGTCGGTTTCGAAGAGGGCACCATGTGTTTTCTGACGGGTCACTCCGGTGCGGGCAAGAGCACGTTCCTGAAACTTCTCCTACGTCTCGACAAGCCATCGCGGGGCCAGATTCGAGTTAACGGTGTTGATCTTGGCGGGCTGTCGGATCGGCAGCTACCGAGCTATCGCCAGCACCTCGGCACGGTTTTCCAGGATCATCATCTGTTGGCCCATCGCACCGTGCTTGAGAATGTATCGCTGCCTCTGTGGGTCACCGGCATGTCGGAACGCGATATCGCCCGGCGCGCTCGCGCGGCGTTGTCCAGGGTTGGTCTGCTCGATCGCGAGCGCCAGCTACCGCAAGCACTTTCTACCGGTGAACAGCAGCGCGTTGGCATCGCCAGGGCGGTGGTGAATCGCCCGAAGATTCTTCTCGCGGACGAACCGACGGGCAACCTCGATCCAGCGTTGTCCCGGGACATCATGGCGCTGTTCGAACAATTCAATCAGGTTGGCACAACCGTCATCGTTGCCAGCCACGACATCGACCTGATCAACTCGCTTGGTCACCGGGTGCTGCGTCTGGACCACGGGCAGCTTGCCGAAGACCGACCGGGCACACCCAGGCCTGATCGAGAGGTCACCAGCGAATGAGCGGCAAGCGAGGCAATTCACGAGTCGCGCCGAAGAAAGGCAAAACTGGCCTGCCGTGGCCGAAGCTGCCGCGCGGCAGAGCTGCCTGGCTGAAGGACCACCGTCGTATCGCCAGGGAGAGCCTGGCGAGCGTTAACGCGCGCATCGGCACAACCTTTCTTGTGTGGTTGCTTATCGGCATCGCCCTGGCGCTGCCATCGGGCCTGTATCTGTTGCGAGTCAACTTGGACGCTGTGACAGCGGACTGGCAAGGCCGGCCCGGGTTGACCGTGTACTTTCAACCCGGCGTCGCGCAAAAGGATATCGATGTTCTGTCCGAACGGCTGGCGCAGCACGCGGCTATCAGCGGTGTGGATCTGATCTCGCCGGAAGCCGCGCTCGAAGAGTTCAAGGCGCTTAGTGGTATCGACGATGCGCTTGCCCTGCTGGATGACAATCCGCTGCCGGCGGCACTGCGGGGTCGGCTGGCGGCGGAAGCTGAAGCGGCTGACCTGGAGTTGGTGGCGGCGCTGGCTCGCTCGGCGGTGGGGGTCGATGATGTTGTGATTGAGCGCACCTGGCTCGCCCGGCTTGCGGCAATTTCGAGCGTGGTTGATCGGCTTGGCCTGGCGCTGGCGCTGCTGTTCGGGCTGGGCGCGGTTCTGGTAACCGCGACATCGGTTCGGCTGGCCATCGAGAACCAACTCGATGAGCTGCGTGTACTCAAGCTCGTCGGCGCATCCACCGCGTTTATGCGCCGGCCATTCCTCTATGTTGGTGGCCTCTACGGGCTCGGTGGCGCGTTGCTCGCGGCCATGCTGATCAGTGCTTTGCTCCTGACACTGGAAGGCCCGCTTGCGCGCCTCATGGGGAGCTATGGTGAACGCCTCGCCCTGGTGGGGTTCGATCCGGTGTTCCTTGTTGGTTTGCTTCTACTGGGCGCGAGCCTTGGCATCAGCGGGGCATTACTTGCTACCCGTGCTCGTCTGTCACACCTGGATATTGTCCAGTAGCCTTCATTTTCTGGCTGCGCCTCGCGCATCGAGGTGAAAGGTCGAGATTGAGCTATCTTTACCACTTTGAAATCAGTCACATAAAACTGAGTGGGAACTTTCGTAACAGTTAGCAGTCTCATACCCGGAGTGCTAAAATTGCGAAGTGATCACAGCCTCATCGAACCCTGCCGGGGCCTGTTTTGAGAACGAGCCCGGCTCTCGATTGGCCAGATGTGATTTGAGTTACACCTAGGAGGTCCTGTTATGACGACCCAATTGCTGTCATTGACCCACCTGTCACCGGGCGCCAATCTCGACGCCTACGTGAACACCGTGAGCGCGTTTCCTGTGCTCACCACTGAACAAGAACAGGCGCTCGCGCGTCGGTTCTACTTTGAAGAAGATCTTGAAGCCGCGCGCGAGCTCGTTTTGTCGCACCTGCGGTTCGTAGTCCATATCGCTCGTTCCTACCGAGGCTACGGCTTGCCTGAGGCAGACCTGGTGCAGGAAGGTAACGTTGGCCTGATGAAAGCGGTCAAGCGATTCGATCCCGATCATGGAGTGCGTCTGGTGACGTTCGCCGTGCATTGGATCAAGGCTGAAATCCACGAGTATGTGCTGCGCAACTGGCGCATCGTGAAAGTGGCGACCACCAAGGCCCAGCGCAAACTGTTCTTCAATCTGCGCGGCGCCAAGCAACGCCTGGGCTGGTTGAATTCCGAGGAAACCTCGGCGATCGCTGATGACCTCGGTGTGACCAAAGAAGAAGTCACCCGAATGGAGGGCCGCCTCGCGTCCTTCGACATGGCGTTCGACGGCTACGGTGATGATGACGACGCACCGATGACAGCGCCGGCTCAGTACCTGTCAGCCGATACCGCAGACCCGGCGGACCTGGTTGCGCAGAACGAGCACTATGACAACGCCCATGCGCAGCTCACCGAAGGCCTGAGCGCGCTCGATTCGCGCAGTCGAGACATCATCGAAAGCCGTTGGCTCGTGGATGACAAGGCGACGCTGATGGAACTGGCAGAGCGCTACGACGTATCGGCCGAGCGAATTCGCCAGCTTGAGAAGGCGGCGATCAAGAAACTCAAGGTTTCCTTCGCCGCCTAGACCTGACGATTCCAGCCTCACCGTCCCGGTGAGGCTGGTTACTGCCGCCTAAACCTATCCTTCAATCTTCTCATTCGCAGCGCCTCTCCTGGCTGGTTCCTGTCTGACTTCTGTCCTTTTGCTCGTCGGCGATTGCCAGCCGGGGGTTGCTGTTGTGTAGGATGCGCGTTCCTGCGCGGTCAATGCCGCACACCGATTCACTGGTTGCGAGACACTCAGAATGAACCCAACACCATGAACCCATCTACATGAAGCCAATAACGGCGCTGCTGATCGGGGCTCTCTATGGCGGCCTTGGTGTTGTGCTCGGCGCTTTTGGCGCACACGCACTCAAGGCGCGGCTCGAGCCTGCGATGCTCGCAACCTGGGATACGGCGGTGCTCTACCAGTTGGTTCACGCGCTTGCGCTGTTGCTCGTGGCGATTTTTGCGCGGACGACAACGTTGCCGGGACTATCGGTTGCTATGTGGTCTTTCGTGATCGGTGTCCTGTTGTTTTCAGGCAGCCTCTACGTGCTTGCACTAGGAGGCCCTCGCTGGCTCGGTCCTGTCACTCCGCTGGGAGGCATGGCTTTCATTGTCGGTTGGTCAGCGCTTGTTGTGGCGGCGGTACGGGGCGAGCCTGGTGTCTGACGAACCCGCTAACGACTCGCGCGACGGCCAAAACCCCTCGGAAGCCAAACGCCTGCAGGTGTACGTTCGGCGCAAAGGACGAATAACCAAAGGCCAGCAGCGAGCGCTTGATGAGTACGCGCTGGGGCGCCTGGTTGATGCCGCTGAGCTTGCGGCGCCTGCGCGCCTGTTCGGTCGCGAAGCGCCGCTTGGTATCGAGATCGGCTTTGGAATGGGCCATGCGCTTAACGCCTGGGCAGCCGCTGAGCCGGGTTGGAATCTGGTTGGAATAGATGTTTACCAGCCGGGAATCGGTGCTGCGCTACTCGGGATTGTTGACGGTAAGCACGAACACGTGAAAGTCATGGAAGCCGACGCGCGAGCAGTGGTCGCTTCACTGCCGAGCGCAAGCGTTGATGCCATCCACGTGTTCTTTCCTGATCCGTGGCCGAAAGTGCGGCACCACAAGCGCCGCATCATCGAGCCGAAATTTGTTGGCGTGATAGCCGACCGCTTGGTTCCTGGCGGCAAGCTGCGCGTGGCGACTGACATCGAGGCGTACGCCGAGGTCATGCTGGAAGTGCTCGAAGCCGAACCGGGCCTGCGCAACGACGCCGGTAGCGGCTTTGCGCCGCGCCCTGACCTGCGGCCAATCACGCACTTCGAATCGCGAGGTCTTGCGCGTGGCCATGGTGTTTGGGATTTTTCGTATTCGCGCAAATCCGATGCGTAGGCGTGGATTTCTAGAGAAACCTCGCAACGACGTTATCGAGCCAACGCAGCCCATTGTCAGTAGTCGCCAGTCGATCGGCCCGCAGTAGCGCTCCTTTGATCAGCTCATCGCACTCGGCCTTGATTGATTCCCGGCCCAGAGCCGTACGCTGTTCGAACGTTTCCCAACTGACGCCATCGATCAGCCTCAGGGCGTTCATCATGAATTCCGCCGCCACATCTGCGTTCGCGATCGGCGCGCAGGCAACCGGACTCAAGCCCGCAAGATACAAACGGGGTTGGGACACCACGGACGACCGTTCAATGCTGCCGTCGCTATTCGTGAGCTTGCCGTGGGCACCGGCGCCGACACCGAGGTAGTCACCGAACTGCCAGTAGTTGAGATTGTGTTGGCTCTGCCTGTTCGGTTTGGCAAATGCAGAGACCTCGTACCGCTCGTAGCCCGCGGCTGCCAGCGTCTGCAATCCGGCATCCTCGATGTCGGCGAGCTCATCGTCGACGGGCAGAATCGGTGGCCGATGGCCAAATTCTGTTTTGGCTTCGAGCGTTAGCTGGTACCAGGAAATGTGTTCCGGCTGCAGAGCAATCGCCCGTTGCAGATCCTGCTGCGCCATCTCCGGCGTCTGTCCGGGCAGCCCGTGCATGATGTCGAGGTTGATATTGTCAAAACCGCCGCGCCGCGCTGCGGTGACACAATGGCTGATCTCGTCAGGGCCGTGAATTCTACCTAACCGCTCAAGCGAATCTGCGCTGAAGCTCTGAGCTCCGATCGAAATACGGTTTATCCCCGTAGCGCGGTACGCCTCAAAGTTCTCGTACTCCCGTGCCCCGGGATTGACCTCCATCGTGACCTCAGCGGTCGGTTCCAGGCGTGGATCGATCAGTGTCATCAGCGCAGCAAAGGTGTCGGCCGAGAAGAGGCTTGGCGTGCCGCCGCCAAAAAAAACGCTGTGTATCGGGCGCTCAACGGATCCAAGCGCCCCAGAGAGATCGCTTAGCAATCGCGCGCGGTAGGCGTCTTCCGGGATGCCACCGCCGTTTGCAGCAGGAACCGGATGGGAGTTGAAATCGCAGTAGGGGCACTTGCGCACGCACCAGGGAAAGTGCACGTACAGGGATAGCGGAATCGTGTTCACGAGGCTCGCGCGGTATCGCCAAACTCTACTGCTAATGCCGGCATGAGCTGCGCCATGGCCTGGCCTCGATGGCTCACGCGAGCCTTTTCGTCGGCGGACAATTCGGCCGCGCTTGCGCGACTGCCTGTCGGTATGAATATCGGATCGTAACCGAAGCCACCGCTGCCGCTTGCGGATGCCGCAATTGCGCCGTGCCAGGAGGCTGTTGCGATGATGGGGGCAGGATCGCTCGCGTGGCGCATGAAGACCAGGGCGCAATAGAAGTAGGCGTTGCGATCATCGAAGCCCTTCAGTTCAGTGAGAAGCTTGTTGTTGTTGGCTTCGTTGTCGCCGTGGCTGCCGGCGTAGCGAGCGGACCAAATGCCCGGCGCTCCGTCGAGGCTCGGTACGACAATGCCGGAATCGTCGGCCAGGCAGGCCAGATCGCATTGCTCGCAAACGCCGCGCGCTTTCAGGAGGGCATTCTCGATGAACGTGGCGCCGGTCTCATCGGCTCCTGCAATCCCGAGTTCGGCCTGGCTGACGATGGTGACGCCGAGGGGCTCGAGCAACTTGTCGAATTCCCGTAGCTTGCCAGCGTTCCCACTCGCTAGCGCAAGTTGTCTCACTCCAACCCTCGATACATTTTGTTGGTGAACGTGATGTTCATGGGCTCGTCGTTCGCGACCTGTATGTCGATATCGAAACGAAAGATATCTTCGTCCGTGTGTTTGACAGCGGCGAGGTAGTAGACAGCGGTGTCCTCAATAACTTCACGAAACTCCAGCTCGAAATTCTGGCTCAAGAGATTTTTGAAACCGCCGCTGGTACGGGCGCGCATCGGCTTGCCTTCTTTGTTAAGCACGCTGATGTTGACCAGTGACCAATCCGTGCCCCGAACGATGTCGTATTCGGCTGCGATTTCTCGCGACAGAAACACGGTCGGAATCACCACGTAGTGAATATCGTAATCGTCGAACTCGAACGCCTGCTCCGCGCTCGCACCCATGCCAGCCAGTAGCAAGGCGAGAGCCGTCAGCAGGGCACGCAGTCGAATGTTGAAAACCCTTATCGGCCGAGATGATAGAACGCGGTGGCGCCGAACAGGTTGGCGGCCGGGCGTCGTTTCGGCGTACGGGCGGCGTCGCTGGTGTTCGCATCGATCACCAAGCGCTCGATGATGTTCAGGCGTTTGTCGTGACATAGCCGTTCGAAATCCTTGAATGTGCACAGGTGAATGTTGGGCGTATTAAACCAGTCGTGGGGCAAGTGTTTCGCAACCGGCATGCTGCCGCGAAACAGCAGGTGAGCACGGCAGCGCCAATGGCCGAAGTTGGGGAAGGTTACGACGCATTCGCGTGCGATGCGCAGCATCTCGTCCACCATGTCCGACGGATAGCGGACAGACTGTAGCGTTTCGGTCATGACGACCATGTCGAACCTCTAGTCGGCCAAGTTGTCGAGCCCCAGGTTCAAATCCTGCTCGATCACGTTCACGCCGCGCTCGAGACAGCGGCGAATGTTGTCAGCGTCGACATCCAGGCCGTAGCCGTTAGCCTGTTTGGTTGCCGCCAGGTGAGCCAGTAGCTCACCATCGCCGCAGCCTAAGTCCAGCACGCGTGCGTTCGGCTGGATCAGGTCGGCGATCAGCGCCAGATCATTACGCATGGCGCATCTCCGCCTGCCGGTTCAGATACGCCCCAAGCGCATCGATGTAGCGCGGTACGGGCAGCAGGAACGAATCGTGGCCATGGGGCGAACCGATAATGGCGTGGCTGACATCCCGGCCTGCAGAGATAGCCGCATCGCACATCTCGGTAGAGCGCTGGGGTGAAAATCGCCAATCGGTGCTGAACGACAGCATCAGAAAACGTGCCCGGGTCTGGGCGAACACGGCGGTGAGATCGCCGCCGTAGTCTGCGGCCGGGTCGAACAGATCCAGCGCTTTCGTCATAAGCAGATAGGTGTTTGCGTCAAAGCGCTGGGAGAAGGCTTCACCCTGGTAGTCGAGATAACTCTCAACCTGAAACTCGATCTCGCTGCCCTGGTCCAGATCGCCGGATTTGATTTCGCGCCCGAATCGCTCCGCCAGCGCGTGATCAGACAGGTAGGTTATGTGGCCAAGCATGCGCGCCACCCGCAGGCCTTGCTCGGGCAGAACGCCATGCTCTGCGTAACGACCGCGGTGAAATTGTGAGTCGGAGGTGATGGCTGAACGCGCGATTTTGTTGAAGGCGATGTTCTGGGTAGTCAGCCGGGCCGAGCTTGCGATCAGCACAGCGCTGTCGAGTCGATCGGGGTAGTCGATGGCCCACTGCAGCGCCTGCATGCCGCCCAGGCTGCCGCCGATGACCGCGGCGAAGCGCTCGATACCCAAAAAATCCGCGAGCCGTGCCTGGGACTCGACCCAGTCGCGCACCGTGACGGTTGGAAAATCCGGGCCGAACGCATCGCCGGTTACCGGATTCGTCGATAGTGGCCCGGTGCTGCCATCACAGCCGCCCAGGTTGTTCAGAGCCACGACGAAGAAGCGGTTGGTGTCGATGGCTTTTCCTGGCCCAATGCAGACATCCCACCAGCCAGGTTTGCGATCAGCGGCGCTGTGCCGCCCCGCTGCGTGGTGATTGCCGGACAGCGCGTGGCAGATCAGGATCGCGTTGCCGGCGGACTCGTTCAGTTTGCCGTAGGTCTCAAAGACCAGATCAAAGCGCGCCAGCTCACCGCCGCGTTGCAGTTTAAGCGGCTGCTCACAGGCGAACGTGGCTGGTTGGACGATACCGACGTCGCCGGTGCTGGGCTGATGCGCGTCGCTAGGTGAGTTCATGGGTGTTTATCGCGCGACTACAGGGGCAGCGATGCGAACAGAGATCGCAACACCTGCTGCAGAACCATGAGCCCGAGCAACGCGAATATCGGAGAGATATCGAGCCCACCAATCACTGGAATGATCTTGCGAAGCGGTGCGGTGATCGGCTCGATGATTTGCCGAACCAGTGCCAGCACCGGGTGATAGGTACCCTGCACGAACCAGCTTGCGATCGCCGAGATGATGATGCTGAAGAAGAACACCTGGGTGAGCAGTAAGAGCGTTTGCAGCAGCGAGTAGGCGATCAGCCGCGTCGGTCCGATCGCCAGATCGGCGAGCTCGTGCAGCCCCCAGGTGTGCAGGCACTGCAGGAGCCAGGCGGTGATTAGTGAGGCCGCATCGAAGCGACCAAATGCCGGCAACACCATGCGCACCGGCTTTAGCACGGGGTCGGTCAGGGTGCTTATGGCCTGGCAGATGGGATTGTAGAAATCGGCCCGCACCAGTTGCAGCACAAAGCGTAGCAGGAACAGGAATACGGCAATGCTGAGTAGGAAGTCGACGATAATAGTGGCGATGTCGGTCACGTTAGTCTCCGGCAAATTCTTTGGCGAGTTCGGCGCTGCGGGTCGACGCAGCGGCCAGCGCCCGGCGAATGGTTTCAGGCATTTCAGCGGCGATCATTACTTCCAGTGCGGCCTGTGTCGTGCCGCCCGGCGATGTGACGTTGCGTCGCAGGCTTGCAACATCGCTACCTTCACCACCGGCGAGAATGGACTCGTGCTCAGCGATCGCCATCGTCGCGGCGCCGCGAGCGGTTTGCAGCGTCAGTTTGGTCGCGGTTGCCTCATCAAGCCCAAGCTCCACGCCGGCGTTGATCATCTGCTCCATCAGCAGGAAGAAGTATGCCGGGCCACTGCCGGAAACTGCAGTCACGGCGTCGAGGTGGTGTTCGATGCTAACCCACAGTGTCTCGCCGACAGCATTGAGTATCGACTCCGCCTGCGTCCGTTGAGCAGTGCTGGTGTTGTCCGAGGCGAACAGCCCGGACATACCCTGGCCATACAGCGCTGGTGTGTTTGGCATGCAGCGAACGATGGCCGGAGCATCGCCGAGCAAGCCGCGTAGCGTCGCCACTTCGATACCGGCGGCGACCGAAATCACCAGTTTCCCGGCCGAGAGCCCTGGCGCCGTGCCGGCCGCTGCTCTTGCCATGATCTGCGGTTTCACAGCCAGAACGATGACGTCCGCCTGTCTGGCCGCAGCTTCGTTGTCCGCGGCAATGCTCACACCCAGCGCGGCTGCGGCGCTGGTTTGCTCAGCGGATGGGTCGGACGCGACGAGTACGTCGTCTGGCCTGCTTTTGCGCAAACCGGCCATCAGGCTGCGCGCCATGTTGCCGGCGCCGATAAAGGCAATCGTTTGGGCGGTCACGTTAAGCTTCCGAAGCGGTCATAAACGGCTGCGCAGTGTAGCGTTTGCGTCTGCCGGGCACGATAGGGGCTGGCCTAGCGAGGCCCGAACACGTCAGTACCGATCCGCACCATGGTCGCGCCGGCCGCGATTGCCTGCTCCAGGTCCCCGCTCATCCCCATGGAAAGCGTATCCCACAGGCGCGCGCGCTCAGCCTCATCCGGGGTGTATTCACGGAACAGGCTAGCCAGGCGTTTGTGGGCGGATTCATCGTGCTGTGCGGGTATCGCCATCAGGCCCCGCAGACGCAGGCCTGAAATATTCTGGCAATGGTGAATCAGGCCGCCCAGGTCCGCGATGCTGACGCCGGCTTTCTGTGCTTCGTCGCTGATGTTCACCTGCAGACAGATGTCGAGCTCGCGCCCTGCGCTTGTGGCCTTGTCAGCGATGACGGCTCGATCGACGGTTTGGAGCCAATCGAATGCCCTTGCGACGACTCTGGCTTTGCGACTCTGGCAAGCACCAATGAAGTGCCAGACGATGTCATCCAGATCCGCCAGCTCAGCGATCTTGGGCTCCGCCTCCTGGAGGTAGTTTTCGCCAAAATGCCGTATCCCGGCGGCGTACGCCAGGCGAACAGCGTCCGGGCTGCGAGTCTTGCTCGCGGCGACGAGGGTTACGCTGTCGCTGTTTCGACCGCAGTTGCGACACGCGGCATCGATACGCGCGTGCGCCTCGGTGACCCTGTCAGCTATGTTGGTGTCGTCGTTCATTGCCTGGTTGGCGCTGATTGCGCCCACATACTTCGTACGGAACCAAACCCCGGTGTGCGAAGAAGGTCTCACTTCCAGCGCTGCGTGGCGAGTAACATCTGAGCTCATGGTGTCAGCCCGTGGGCGATACTACTATAGGGCGGCGCGCGCACTGGCCATCGGACTGTCGGACACGCGCGGTTATGGCTACAAACGCCTGCTGCTGTCGAACCGTCGGGCTGCTCCCACGGCAACCTGTGCGGAGCCGATGGTGTTTGAACAGCGCTTGAACAGCGAATAGACAAGGATCGCTATGGATATTACGGAACTGCTTGCCTTCAGCGCCAAACAGGGAGCTTCGGATTTGCACCTGTCTGCGGGCCTGCCGCCGATGATTCGCGTGGATGGTGACGTTCGGCGCATTAACCTGCCGCCGCTTGAGCACCGCGAAGTTCATTCGCTGATCTACGAGATCATGAATGACAAGCAGCGCAAAGATTTCGAAGAATTTCTGGAAACCGATTTCTCGTTTGAGGTGCCCGGCGTGGCGCGTTTCCGCGTCAACGCGTTCAACCAGAACCGGGGTGCCGGCGCGGTATTCCGAACGATCCCGTCCAAAGTACTGACCATGGAAGACCTTGGCATGGGCCAGGTATTTCAGGACATTTCGATGACGCCACGCGGACTTGTGCTGGTTACCGGGCCAACGGGTTCCGGCAAGAGTACGACGCTTGCGGCGATGGTCGATTACATCAACGACAACCGCTACGACCACATCCTCACGATTGAGGATCCGATCGAATTTGTGCACGAGAGCAAGAAGTGTCTGGTTAACCAGCGCGAAGTCCATAAGGACACGCACGGCTTTAACGAAGCGCTGCGCTCAGCTCTGCGAGAAGATCCGGACATTATCCTCGTTGGTGAGATGCGTGATCTGGAAACCATTCGGCTGGCGCTGACAGCGGCGGAAACCGGGCACCTCGTGTTCGGCACGCTGCACACCACATCGGCGGCTAAAACCATCGACCGTGTGATCGATGTTTTTCCGGCGGAAGAGAAAGATATGGTTCGCTCCATGCTCTCCGAATCACTGCAGGCTGTTGTCTCACAGACGCTGCTGAAACGGGCGACTGGCGGCCGGGTTGCCGCACACGAGATCATGATCGGCACACCTGCGATTCGGAACTTGATTCGCGAAGACAAGGTGGCACAGATGTACTCGGCCATTCAGACCGGCGTATCCGTCGGCATGGTAACGCTGGATCAGTCACTGCAGGATCTCGTCGCCAAGCGTACGATCACCCGTGAGGTTGCTCGCGAGAAAGCCAAGATGCCGGACAATTTCTAGCCGACCTTAGTGGTCGCTGGGCAGGAGCACAGCCATGGAATTCGACAAGCTACTGAAACTGGTCGTCGAGAAAGGCGCATCAGATTTGTTTATCACCGCCGGTCGGCCGCCGTCGTTGAAAATCAATGGCAAGGTGTTTGCCGCGGGTAAGGCTGCGCTGTCGCCGGAGCAATCACGAGACATCGTGCTCAGCGTGATGAACAAGCAACAGCGCGAGCAGTTCGACCGCGAGAAAGAGTGCAACTTTGCGATTAACACGCGCGGCCTGGGTCGTTTCCGTGTCAGCGCGTTCTATCAGCGCAATCTCATCGGCATGGTGCTGCGCCGCATCGAAGTGAATATTCCAACGGTCGATGAGCTCGGTCTTCCCGATATCATCGAAGACTTGGCAATGACCAAGCGCGGCTTGATCATCTTCGTAGGTGCTACCGGCACCGGCAAGTCCACATCACTCGCGGCGATGCTCGGCCACCGGAATATGAATTCCACCGGCCACATCATCAGCATCGAAGACCCTATCGAGTACATACACCAGCACCATGGCTGCATCGTCACGCAGCGTGAAGTTGGTGTGGATACCGAAAGTTTCGACATCGCTCTGAAGAACACGCTACGACAGGCACCGGACGTCATCATGATCGGTGAGGTGCGTACGCGGGAGACCATGGAGTACGCCGTAACCTTCGCAGAAACCGGTCACCTTGTTCTTTGCACGCTGCACGCAAACAACGCGAACCAGGCCCTCGATCGAATCATTCACTTCTTCCCAAGTGATCGTCATGGCCAGGTCTGGATGGATCTGTCGCTTAACCTGAAAGCGATTGTCGCCCAGCAGCTCGTGCCGACGGTTGATGGGCAGGGCAGACGAGTTGCCGTCGAAGTGCTAATCAACACGCCGCTTGTCTCCGATCACATTCGCAAGGCGGACGTGCATCTGCTCAAGGAGCTGATGTCCAAATCGCGCGAGCAGGGCATGCAGACATTCGATCAGGCGTTGTACAAGTTGTACACCCAGGGCGAGATCACCTACGACGCTGCGCTCACTCACGCTGACTCCGCAAACGATTTGCGACTCATGATCAAGCTTGGCGCAGATGCCAACCCCGATCCGATGGCGGCTGTCGATGGGTTATCGATGGAAGCTGATTCGGATGTGGAGTCGTCGATAGCGTTTAAGCGGTAGTTCGTTCTCTCTTGCCGTCTTCGCGAGATCGCTCGTCGCGTAGCGATGAGTCTCCGGCAGTGCATTGGCGAAGCCAAATGCACGAGAGGCGTTGCGAAGCGACAACGCGGCGATCTCCGGATGTTGAGATTTCCTCCAGATAGGGGGGAGTCTGGGGTTTGGCTCTCCGGAGTTGCAAGCGAGTGTAGGTGTGGGCGGCGGACTCTTTACCCGCGCGGCGCACCTCCTAGTGCTTGCGCTCTTTCACGCCCGGCGCTGCTCTCATTGATTGCTTCGCAATCAACTGCCGCCCGCCGATTGCTGAACAATCGGCGCTGGTCCATCCGCCGGCGGCTCGCACATCCTTGTGCTCGTACCCTAGCCTTGCTTTTTGTGGTGTCGGCATCCCTTCTCAGGCATAGGCATCACCTATGCCCTGCCAGGGCAACGCCTTACCGACAATCGCTGGAAGGTGGCCCGGTTGATTGGACATGCCCTTCCAGGCCGTCATCGCGAGAAGTTAGATGCGCAGCATCTTGCGACGCGGCGATCTCTGAAATCAGGGAGATTGCAGCGTGCTCTATTCGCCTATCCGCTCAAACAATTCCCTGTATCGCGAAGCTTCTTCTGCCTCTCCCTTAGCCTCGTAAAGCGCGGCAAGTTCTTGGAACACATATGGATCCGGTTCACCGATTGCCTCGCGCTTCGATTCAAGCTCGTGTTGCAGGATAAGCGCTTCGTCGATGCGACCTAGATGTCGTAGAGTCCAGGCAACCATCCAGTGCGCGACGTGGATCTGCCATTGTGAGCCTTGTCGCTCTCGTAGACTCGCGGCCAGTTTGAATTCTGTTAACGCCTCCTCGTAGCTGCCGAGTTGGTGTTGCGCGTAGCCGATGTTGTTGCGCAGGCTCGCTTCCCATTTTTGTGCGCCTTCTTGTGTTGAGCGCAGAGCAATCTCCAGACCCGACCGCGCCCACTTCAATTGCTCTGCTGGCTCCGGATCGACGAACGCCATCATGTGGACCGCGTCGATCGCCAGCGCGTCTAGTTCGTTCGACTTAGCGATTTCGAATGCGCGCGCGTAGTGGCTTCTGGCTCGGTCTGTACGGCCTTGCTCTTCTGTACTTGCCGGCCGAGTTCCCGAGACTAACGTCCTGCCCGATTCGAGATGGAAACGGCAAAGCGCCTCGGCTGAGCTGGAGGACGTAACACTCTCTTCGATTTCTCCTAGTGCGGATTCTGCTTTTTCAAATTCTGAGCGGAGCGAAAAAGTTCGAGCGATTTGAGTGTTGAGGATTAACCGGTCAGTCGTAGAGGCGTTTTCTAAAGCGTCTCGGAATCGAATCTCCGAAGCTTCCGGATCTTGGTAATCCCATAGCTTGTCGACATTGATGATCGCTGTGGCCGTCATTGCTAGCAATATCCAAAGAGTGTCTCTCATAGACTACTCACCGTACTGGAGGCCGGACGGTTGAGGAAGTGAATCTGACGGTTAGGGAGGGCATGCCGAAACAACCGGGTAGCGCCAAAACACTTGTCCGCAAGGATGCGGACACCTCAATTAGCGCGGTAATTTTTGCCGCACAAGGATGTGCGGCACCGCCGGCGGATGGAACCGCCGGTCGTGAAAGAGCGCAAGCACTAGGACGTGCGCAGCGCGGGTAGAGAGTCCGAGCCCAACCCCGGTATCCGGTCAGCAAAGGATTCCTAACCGACGGAGATCGCCGGAGGCTCACGTTGTGTGCTTTGCACACAACTGTCTCTCGTCGAAGGCTGCACCTTCGACGCTGTTGTTGCTTCGCTTCTCCCTCTCAAGTATCTGGCGATGCCAGATACTTGAGAGGGTGTCCGTCGCATGCGACGAACTTGCTCGCGAAGACGATAGGCGAATCGCGCTCACCCCCTCTCCCCCAACCACGTCATCGCGATGACAACCGCAGCCTCCGCGTGATTGCCCACCCCGCTTCCTGCCTCGCGGCTGCTCAGTCGCTCATCGACCATCTCGACCGGCAGTCCGGTCTTGCGCGCGAGCACTTCGGCGAATGCGCGCGCGGCAGTGCTCATGTCGCTTTCGCTACCGTCCATGTTGATCGGCAGCCCGACAAGCACGCGACTGACCGCCCACTGATGTACCAGTTTTTCAATGTCCTGCCAGGGCGGGTGTCTGGGCGAGTCGATACTGGTTACGGCGCTTGCGGTGCCACTTGCGGTGTTGCCGACGGCAAAGCCGTAGTGCCGCGTACCGGGATCGATGGCGAGTACGCGTTCAGCGCGGTTTGCCGGATCAGGCATTGCCGGCCTGTGTCGCCATCAGGCTAAAGTCGATGCCGATGGAGTTGGCCGTCGCGCTCACCTTGTTGCGAATGTCGGAATCGAACAGCACGTCCAGATTGCTGTCGCAGGCAAGCCACGCATCCGCTTTGATTTCCTGCTCCAACTGTTCCGGTCCCCAGCCGGTGTAGCCGAGGGCCAGCAGATATCGACGCGGACCGCGACCGGAGTGAATCTCGGCCAAAGCATCGCGTGATGCAGACAGCGTGATGTCTTCTGTCACGGTCAGGCTGCCTTCGTAGTGACAGTCGCTGGAGTGCAGAATGAATCCGCGGCCTGTCTCCACCGGTCCTCCCTCGTGCACGAGGGAGGACCGGTGGAGACAGGCCGCGGATTCATTCTGCACTCCAGCGACTGTCACTACGAAGGCAGCCTGACCGTGACAGAAGACATCACGCTGTCTGCATCACGCGATGCTTTGGCCGAGATTCACTCCGGTCGCGGTCCGCGTCGATATCTGCTGGCCCTCGGCTACACCGGCTGGGGACCGGAACAGTTGGAGCAGGAAATCAAAGCGGATGCGTGGCTTGCCTGCGACAGCAATCTGGACGTGCTGTTCGATTCCGACATTCGCAACAAGGTGAGCGCGACGGCCAACTCCATCGGCATCGACTTTAGCCTGATGGCGACACAGGCCGGCAATGCCTGATCCGGCAAACCGCGCTGAACGCGTACTCGCCATCGATCCCGGTACGCGGCACTACGGCTTTGCCGTCGGCAACACCGCAAGTGGCACCGCAAGCGCCGTAACCAGTATCGACTCGCCCAGACACCCGCCCTGGCAGGACATTGAAAAACTGGTACATCAGTGGGCGGTCAGTCGCGTGCTTGTCGGGCTGCCGATCAACATGGACGGTAGCGAAAGCGACATGAGCACTGCCGCGCGCGCATTCGCCGAAGTGCTCGCGCGCAAGACCGGACTGCCGGTCGAGATGGTCGATGAGCGACTGAGCAGCCGCGAGGCAGGAAGCGGGGTGGGCAATCACGCGGAGGCTGCGGTTGTCATCGCGATGACGTGGTTGGGGGAGAGGGGGTGAGCGCGATTCGCCTATCGTCTTCGCGAGCAAGTTCGTCGCATGCGACGGACACCCTCTCAAGTATCTGGCATCGCCAGATACTTGAGAGGGAGAAGCGAAGCAACAACAGCGTCGAAGGTGCAGCCTTCGACGAGAGACAGTTGTGTGCAAAGCACACAACGTGAGCCTCCGGCGATCTCCGTCGGTTAGGAATCCTTTGCTGACCGGATACCGGGGTTGGGCTCGGACTCTCTACCCGCGCTGCGCACGTCCTAGTGCTTGCGCTCTTTCACGACCGGCGGTTCCATCCGCCGGCGGTGCCGCACATCCTTGTGCGGCAAAAATTACCGCGCTAATTGAGGTGTCCGCATCCTTGCGGACAAGTGTTTTGGCGCTACCCGGTTGTTTCGGCATGCCCTCCCTAACCGTCAGATTCACTTCCTCAACCGTCCGGCCTCCAGTACGGTGAGTAGTCTATGAGAGACACTCTTTGGATATTGCTAGCAATGACGGCCACAGCGATCATCAATGTCGACAAGCTATGGGATTACCAAGATCCGGAAGCTTCGGAGATTCGATTCCGAGACGCTTTAGAAAACGCCTCTACGACTGACCGGTTAATCCTCAACACTCAAATCGCTCGAACTTTTTCGCTCCGCTCAGAATTTGAAAAAGCAGAATCCGCACTAGGAGAAATCGAAGAGAGTGTTACGTCCTCCAGCTCAGCCGAGGCGCTTTGCCGTTTCCATCTCGAATCGGGCAGGACGTTAGTCTCGGGAACTCGGCCGGCAAGTACAGAAGAGCAAGGCCGTACAGACCGAGCCAGAAGCCACTACGCGCGCGCATTCGAAATCGCTAAGTCGAACGAACTAGACGCGCTGGCGATCGACGCGGTCCACATGATGGCGTTCGTCGATCCGGAGCCAGCAGAGCAATTGAAGTGGGCGCGGTCGGGTCTGGAGATTGCTCTGCGCTCAACACAAGAAGGCGCACAAAAATGGGAAGCGAGCCTGCGCAACAACATCGGCTACGCGCAACACCAACTCGGCAGCTACGAGGAGGCGTTAACAGAATTCAAACTGGCCGCGAGTCTACGAGAGCGACAAGGCTCACAATGGCAGATCCACGTCGCGCACTGGATGGTTGCCTGGACTCTACGACATCTAGGTCGCATCGACGAAGCGCTTATCCTGCAACACGAGCTTGAATCGAAGCGCGAGGCAATCGGTGAACCGGATCCATATGTGTTCCAAGAACTTGCCGCGCTTTACGAGGCTAAGGGAGAGGCAGAAGAAGCTTCGCGATACAGGGAATTGTTTGAGCGGATAGGCGAATAGAGCACGCTGCAATCTCCCTGATTTCAGAGATCGCCGCGTCGCAAGATGCTGCGCATCTAACTTCTCGCGATGACGGCCTGGAAGGGCATGTCCAATCAACCGGGCCACCTTCCAGCGATTGTCGGTAAGGCGTTGCCCTGGCAGGGCATAGGTGATGCCTATGCCTGAGAAGGGATGCCGACACCACAAAAAGCAAGGCTAGGGTACGAGCACAAGGATGTGCGAGCCGCCGGCGGATGGACCAGCGCCGATTGTTCAGCAATCGGCGGGCGGCAGTTGATTGCGAAGCAATCAATGAGAGCAGCGCCGGGCGTGAAAGAGCGCAAGCACTAGGAGGTGCGCCGCGCGGGTAAAGAGTCCGCCGCCCACACCTACACTCGCTTGCAACTCCGGAGAGCCAAACCCCAGACTCCCCCCTATCTGGAGGAAATCTCAACATCCGGAGATCGCCGCGTTGTCGCTTCGCAACGCCTCTCGTGCATTTGGCTTCGCCAATGCACTGCCGGAGACTCATCGCTACGCGACGAGCGATCTCGCGAAGACGGCAAGAGAGAACGAACTACCGCTTAAACGCTATCGACGACTCCACATCCGAATCAGCTTCCATCGATAACCCATCGACAGCCGCCATCGGATCGGGGTTGGCATCTGCGCCAAGCTTGATCATGAGTCGCAAATCGTTTGCGGAGTCAGCGTGAGTGAGCGCAGCGTCGTAGGTGATCTCGCCCTGGGTGTACAACTTGTACAACGCCTGATCGAATGTCTGCATGCCCTGCTCGCGCGATTTGGACATCAGCTCCTTGAGCAGATGCACGTCCGCCTTGCGAATGTGATCGGAGACAAGCGGCGTGTTGATTAGCACTTCGACGGCAACTCGTCTGCCCTGCCCATCAACCGTCGGCACGAGCTGCTGGGCGACAATCGCTTTCAGGTTAAGCGACAGATCCATCCAGACCTGGCCATGACGATCACTTGGGAAGAAGTGAATGATTCGATCGAGGGCCTGGTTCGCGTTGTTTGCGTGCAGCGTGCAAAGAACAAGGTGACCGGTTTCTGCGAAGGTTACGGCGTACTCCATGGTCTCCCGCGTACGCACCTCACCGATCATGATGACGTCCGGTGCCTGTCGTAGCGTGTTCTTCAGAGCGATGTCGAAACTTTCGGTATCCACACCAACTTCACGCTGCGTGACGATGCAGCCATGGTGCTGGTGTATGTACTCGATAGGGTCTTCGATGCTGATGATGTGGCCGGTGGAATTCATATTCCGGTGGCCGAGCATCGCCGCGAGTGATGTGGACTTGCCGGTGCCGGTAGCACCTACGAAGATGATCAAGCCGCGCTTGGTCATTGCCAAGTCTTCGATGATATCGGGAAGACCGAGCTCATCGACCGTTGGAATATTCACTTCGATGCGGCGCAGCACCATGCCGATGAGATTGCGCTGATAGAACGCGCTGACACGGAAACGACCCAGGCCGCGCGTGTTAATCGCAAAGTTGCACTCTTTCTCGCGGTCGAACTGCTCGCGCTGTTGCTTGTTCATCACGCTGAGCACGATGTCTCGTGATTGCTCCGGCGACAGCGCAGCCTTACCCGCGGCAAACACCTTGCCATTGATTTTCAACGACGGCGGCCGACCGGCGGTGATAAACAAATCTGATGCGCCTTTCTCGACGACCAGTTTCAGTAGCTTGTCGAATTCCATGGCTGTGCTCCTGCCCAGCGACCACTAAGGTCGGCTAGAAATTGTCCGGCATCTTGGCTTTCTCGCGAGCAACCTCACGGGTGATCGTACGCTTGGCGACGAGATCCTGCAGTGACTGATCCAGCGTTACCATGCCGACGGATACGCCGGTCTGAATGGCCGAGTACATCTGTGCCACCTTGTCTTCGCGAATCAAGTTCCGAATCGCAGGTGTGCCGATCATGATCTCGTGTGCGGCAACCCGGCCGCCAGTCGCCCGTTTCAGCAGCGTCTGTGAGACAACAGCCTGCAGTGATTCGGAGAGCATGGAGCGAACCATATCTTTCTCTTCCGCCGGAAAAACATCGATCACACGGTCGATGGTTTTAGCCGCCGATGTGGTGTGCAGCGTGCCGAACACGAGGTGCCCGGTTTCCGCCGCTGTCAGCGCCAGCCGAATGGTTTCCAGATCACGCATCTCACCAACGAGGATAATGTCCGGATCTTCTCGCAGAGCTGAGCGCAGCGCTTCGTTAAAGCCGTGCGTGTCCTTATGGACTTCGCGCTGGTTAACCAGACACTTCTTGCTCTCGTGCACAAATTCGATCGGATCCTCAATCGTGAGGATGTGGTCGTAGCGGTTGTCGTTGATGTAATCGACCATCGCCGCAAGCGTCGTACTCTTGCCGGAACCCGTTGGCCCGGTAACCAGCACAAGTCCGCGTGGCGTCATCGAAATGTCCTGAAATACCTGGCCCATGCCAAGGTCTTCCATGGTCAGTACTTTGGACGGGATCGTTCGGAATACCGCGCCGGCACCCCGGTTCTGGTTGAACGCGTTGACGCGGAAACGCGCCACGCCGGGCACCTCAAACGAGAAATCGGTTTCCAGAAATTCTTCGAAATCTTTGCGCTGCTTGTCATTCATGATCTCGTAGATCAGCGAATGAACTTCGCGGTGCTCAAGCGGCGGCAGGTTAATGCGCCGAACGTCACCATCCACGCGAATCATCGGCGGCAGGCCCGCAGACAGGTGCAAATCCGAAGCTCCCTGTTTGGCGCTGAAGGCAAGCAGTTCCGTAATATCCATAGCGATCCTTGTCTATTCGCTGTTCAAGCGCTGTTCAAACACCATCGGCTCCGCACAGGTTGCCGTGGGAGCAGCCCGACGGTTCGACAGCAGCAGGCGTTTGTAGCCATAACCGCGCGTGTCCGACAGTCCGATGGCCAGTGCGCGCGCCGCCCTATAGTAGTATCGCCCACGGGCTGACACCATGAGCTCAGATGTTACTCGCCACGCAGCGCTGGAAGTGAGACCTTCTTCGCACACCGGGGTTTGGTTCCGTACGAAGTATGTGGGCGCAATCAGCGCCAACCAGGCAATGAACGACGACACCAACATAGCTGACAGGGTCACCGAGGCGCACGCGCGTATCGATGCCGCGTGTCGCAACTGCGGTCGAAACAGCGACAGCGTAACCCTCGTCGCCGCGAGCAAGACTCGCAGCCCGGACGCTGTTCGCCTGGCGTACGCCGCCGGGATACGGCATTTTGGCGAAAACTACCTCCAGGAGGCGGAGCCCAAGATCGCTGAGCTGGCGGATCTGGATGACATCGTCTGGCACTTCATTGGTGCTTGCCAGAGTCGCAAAGCCAGAGTCGTCGCAAGGGCATTCGATTGGCTCCAAACCGTCGATCGAGCCGTCATCGCTGACAAGGCCACAAGCGCAGGGCGCGAGCTCGACATCTGTCTGCAGGTGAACATCAGCGACGAAGCACAGAAAGCCGGCGTCAGCATCGCGGACCTGGGCGGCCTGATTCACCATTGCCAGAATATTTCAGGCCTGCGTCTGCGGGGCCTGATGGCGATACCCGCACAGCACGATGAATCCGCCCACAAACGCCTGGCTAGCCTGTTCCGTGAATACACCCCGGATGAGGCTGAGCGCGCGCGCCTGTGGGATACGCTTTCCATGGGGATGAGCGGGGACCTGGAGCAGGCAATCGCGGCCGGCGCGACCATGGTGCGGATCGGTACTGACGTGTTCGGGCCTCGCTAGGCCAGCCCCTATCGTGCCCGGCAGACGCAAACGCTACACTGCGCAGCCGTTTATGACCGCTTCGGAAGCTTAACGTGACCGCCCAAACGATTGCCTTTATCGGCGCCGGCAACATGGCGCGCAGCCTGATGGCCGGTTTGCGCAAAAGCAGGCCAGACGACGTACTCGTCGCGTCCGACCCATCCGCTGAGCAAACCAGCGCCGCAGCCGCGCTGGGTGTGAGCATTGCCGCGGACAACGAAGCTGCGGCCAGACAGGCGGACGTCATCGTTCTGGCTGTGAAACCGCAGATCATGGCAAGAGCAGCGGCCGGCACGGCGCCAGGGCTCTCGGCCGGGAAACTGGTGATTTCGGTCGCCGCCGGTATCGAAGTGGCGACGCTACGCGGCTTGCTCGGCGATGCTCCGGCCATCGTTCGCTGCATGCCAAACACACCAGCGCTGTATGGCCAGGGTATGTCCGGGCTGTTCGCCTCGGACAACACCAGCACTGCTCAACGGACGCAGGCGGAGTCGATACTCAATGCTGTCGGCGAGACACTGTGGGTTAGCATCGAACACCACCTCGACGCCGTGACTGCAGTTTCCGGCAGTGGCCCGGCATACTTCTTCCTGCTGATGGAGCAGATGATCAACGCCGGCGTGGAGCTTGGGCTTGATGAGGCAACCGCGACCAAACTGACGCTGCAAACCGCTCGCGGCGCCGCGACGATGGCGATCGCTGAGCACGAGTCCATTCTCGCCGGTGGTGAAGGTAGCGATGTTGCAAGCCTGCGACGCAACGTCACATCGCCGGGCGGCACGACACAGGCCGCACTGGAAGTAATGATCGCCGCTGAAATGCCTGAAACCATTCGCCGGGCGCTGGCCGCTGCGTCGACCCGCAGCGCCGAACTCGCCAAAGAATTTGCCGGAGACTAACGTGACCGACATCGCCACTATTATCGTCGACTTCCTACTCAGCATTGCCGTATTCCTGTTCCTGCTACGCTTTGTGCTGCAACTGGTGCGGGCCGATTTCTACAATCCCATCTGCCAGGCCATAAGCACCCTGACCGACCCCGTGCTAAAGCCGGTGCGCATGGTGTTGCCGGCATTTGGTCGCTTCGATGCGGCCTCACTAATCACCGCCTGGCTCCTGCAGTGCCTGCACACCTGGGGGCTGCACGAGCTCGCCGATCTGGCGATCGGACCGACGCGGCTGATCGCCTACTCGCTGCTGCAAACGCTCTTACTGCTCACCCAGGTGTTCTTCTTCAGCATCATCATCTCGGCGATCGCAAGCTGGTTCGTGCAGGGTACCTATCACCCGGTGCTGGCACTGGTTCGGCAAATCATCGAGCCGATCACCGCACCGCTTCGCAAGATCATTCCAGTGATTGGTGGGCTCGATATCTCTCCGATATTCGCGTTGCTCGGGCTCATGGTTCTGCAGCAGGTGTTGCGATCTCTGTTCGCATCGCTGCCCCTGTAGTCGCGCGATAAACACCCATGAACTCACCTAGCGACGCGCATCAGCCCAGCACCGGCGACGTCGGTATCGTCCAACCAGCCACGTTCGCCTGTGAGCAGCCGCTTAAACTGCAACGCGGCGGTGAGCTGGCGCGCTTTGATCTGGTCTTTGAGACCTACGGCAAACTGAACGAGTCCGCCGGCAACGCGATCCTGATCTGCCACGCGCTGTCCGGCAATCACCACGCAGCGGGGCGGCACAGCGCCGCTGATCGCAAACCTGGCTGGTGGGATGTCTGCATTGGGCCAGGAAAAGCCATCGACACCAACCGCTTCTTCGTCGTGGCTCTGAACAACCTGGGCGGCTGTGATGGCAGCACCGGGCCACTATCGACGAATCCGGTAACCGGCGATGCGTTCGGCCCGGATTTTCCAACCGTCACGGTGCGCGACTGGGTCGAGTCCCAGGCACGGCTCGCGGATTTTTTGGGTATCGAGCGCTTCGCCGCGGTCATCGGCGGCAGCCTGGGCGGCATGCAGGCGCTGCAGTGGGCCATCGACTACCCCGATCGACTCGACAGCGCTGTGCTGATCGCAAGCTCGGCCCGGCTGACTACCCAGAACATCGCCTTCAACAAAATCGCGCGTTCAGCCATCACCTCCGACTCACAATTTCACCGCGGTCGTTACGCAGAGCATGGCGTTCTGCCCGAGCAAGGCCTGCGGGTGGCGCGCATGCTTGGCCACATAACCTACCTGTCTGATCACGCGCTGGCGGAGCGATTCGGGCGCGAAATCAAATCCGGCGATCTGGACCAGGGCAGCGAGATCGAGTTTCAGGTTGAGAGTTATCTCGACTACCAGGGTGAAGCCTTCTCCCAGCGCTTTGACGCAAACACCTATCTGCTTATGACGAAAGCGCTGGATCTGTTCGACCCGGCCGCAGACTACGGCGGCGATCTCACCGCCGTGTTCGCCCAGACCCGGGCACGTTTTCTGATGCTGTCGTTCAGCACCGATTGGCGATTTTCACCCCAGCGCTCTACCGAGATGTGCGATGCGGCTATCTCTGCAGGCCGGGATGTCAGCCACGCCATTATCGGTTCGCCCCATGGCCACGATTCGTTCCTGCTGCCCGTACCGCGCTACATCGATGCGCTTGGGGCGTATCTGAACCGGCAGGCGGAGATGCGCCATGCGTAATGATCTGGCGCTGATCGCCGACCTGATCCAGCCGAACGCACGCGTGCTGGACTTAGGCTGCGGCGATGGTGAGCTACTGGCTCACCTGGCGGCAACCAAACAGGCTAACGGCTACGGCCTGGATGTCGACGCTGACAACATTCGCCGCTGTCTCGAGCGCGGCGTGAACGTGATCGAGCAGGATTTGAACCTGGGGCTCGACAACTTCGCCGACAACAGCTTCGACATGGTCGTCATGACCGAAACGCTACAGTCTGTCCGCAATCCGTCGGACATGGTGGACGAGATGCTGCGCATCGCACGCGAATGCGTCGTAACCTTCCCCAACTTCGGCCATTGGCGCTGCCGTGCTCACCTGCTGTTTCGCGGCAGCATGCCGGTTGCGAAACACTTGCCCCACGACTGGTTTAATACGCCCAACATTCACCTGTGCACATTCAAGGATTTCGAACGGCTATGTCACGACAAACGCCTGAACATCATCGAGCGCTTGGTGATCGATGCGAACACCAGCGACGCCGCCCGTACGCCGAAACGACGCCCGGCCGCCAACCTGTTCGGCGCCACCGCGTTCTATCATCTCGGCCGATAAGGGTTTTCAACATTCGACTGCGTGCCCTGCTGACGGCTCTCGCCTTGCTACTGGCTGGCATGGGTGCGAGCGCGGAGCAGGCGTTCGAGTTCGACGATTACGATATTCACTACGTGGTGATTCCGACCGTGTTTCTGTCGCGAGAAATCGCAGCCGAATACGACATCGTTCGGGGCACGGATTGGTCACTGGTCAACATCAGCGTGCTTAACAAAGAAGGCAAGCCGATGCGCGCCCGTACCAGCGGCGGTTTCAAAAATCTCTTGAGCCAGAATTTCGAGCTGGAGTTTCGTGAAGTTATTGAGGACACCGCTGTCTACTACCTCGCCGCTGTCAAACACACGGACGAAGATATCTTTCGTTTCGATATCGACATACAGGTCGCGAACGACGAGCCCATGAACATCACGTTCACCAACAAAATGTATCGAGGGTTGGAGTGAGACAACTTGCGCTAGCGAGTGGGAACGCTGGCAAGCTACGGGAATTCGACAAGTTGCTCGAGCCCCTCGGCGTCACCATCGTCAGCCAGGCCGAACTCGGGATTGCAGGAGCCGATGAGACCGGCGCCACGTTCATCGAGAATGCCCTCCTGAAAGCGCGCGGCGTTTGCGAGCAATGCGATCTGGCCTGCCTGGCCGACGATTCCGGCATTGTCGTACCGAGCCTCGACGGAGCGCCGGGCATTTGGTCCGCTCGCTACGCCGGCAGCCACGGCGACAACGAAGCCAACAACAACAAGCTTCTCACTGAACTGAAGGGCTTCGATGATCGCAACGCCTACTTCTATTGCGCCCTGGTCTTCATGCGCCACGCGAGCGATCCTGCCCCCATCATCGCAACAGCCTCCTGGCACGGCGCAATTGCGGCATCCGCAAGCGGCAGCGGTGGCTTCGGTTACGATCCGATATTCATACCGACAGGCAGTCGCGCAAGCGCGGCCGAATTGTCCGCCGACGAAAAGGCTCGCGTGAGCCATCGAGGCCAGGCCATGGCGCAGCTCATGCCGGCATTAGCAGTAGAGTTTGGCGATACCGCGCGAGCCTCGTGAACACGATTCCGCTATCCCTGTACGTGCACTTTCCCTGGTGCGTGCGCAAGTGCCCCTACTGCGATTTCAACTCCCATCCGGTTCCTGCTGCAAACGGCGGTGGCATCCCGGAAGACGCCTACCGCGCGCGATTGCTAAGCGATCTCTCTGGGGCGCTTGGATCCGTTGAGCGCCCGATACACAGCGTTTTTTTTGGCGGCGGCACGCCAAGCCTCTTCTCGGCCGACACCTTTGCTGCGCTGATGACACTGATCGATCCACGCCTGGAACCGACCGCTGAGGTCACGATGGAGGTCAATCCCGGGGCACGGGAGTACGAGAACTTTGAGGCGTACCGCGCTACGGGGATAAACCGTATTTCGATCGGAGCTCAGAGCTTCAGCGCAGATTCGCTTGAGCGGTTAGGTAGAATTCACGGCCCTGACGAGATCAGCCATTGTGTCACCGCAGCGCGGCGCGGCGGTTTTGACAATATCAACCTCGACATCATGCACGGGCTGCCCGGACAGACGCCGGAGATGGCGCAGCAGGATCTGCAACGGGCGATTGCTCTGCAGCCGGAACACATTTCCTGGTACCAGCTAACGCTCGAAGCCAAAACAGAATTTGGCCATCGGCCACCGATTCTGCCCGTCGACGATGAGCTCGCCGACATCGAGGATGCCGGATTGCAGACGCTGGCAGCCGCGGGCTACGAGCGGTACGAGGTCTCTGCATTTGCCAAACCGAACAGGCAGAGCCAACACAATCTCAACTACTGGCAGTTCGGTGACTACCTCGGTGTCGGCGCCGGTGCCCACGGCAAGCTCACGAATAGCGACGGCAGCATTGAACGGTCGTCCGTGGTGTCCCAACCCCGTTTGTATCTTGCGGGCTTGAGTCCGGTTGCCTGCGCGCCGATCGCGAACGCAGATGTGGCGGCGGAATTCATGATGAACGCCCTGAGGCTGATCGATGGCGTCAGTTGGGAAACGTTCGAACAGCGTACGGCTCTGGGCCGGGAATCAATCAAGGCCGAGTGCGATGAGCTGATCAAAGGAGCGCTACTGCGGGCCGATCGACTGGCGACTACTGACAATGGGCTGCGTTGGCTCGATAACGTCGTTGCGAGGTTTCTCTAGAAATCCACGCCTACGCATCGGATTTGCGCGAATACGAAAAATCCCAAACACCATGGCCACGCGCAAGACCTCGCGATTCGAAGTGCGTGATTGGCCGCAGGTCAGGGCGCGGCGCAAAGCCGCTACCGGCGTCGTTGCGCAGGCCCGGTTCGGCTTCGAGCACTTCCAGCATGACCTCGGCGTACGCCTCGATGTCAGTCGCCACGCGCAGCTTGCCGCCAGGAACCAAGCGGTCGGCTATCACGCCAACAAATTTCGGCTCGATGATGCGGCGCTTGTGGTGCCGCACTTTCGGCCACGGATCAGGAAAGAACACGTGGATGGCATCAACGCTTGCGCTCGGCAGTGAAGCGACCACTGCTCGCGCGTCGGCTTCCATGACTTTCACGTGTTCGTGCTTACCGTCAACAATCCCGAGTAGCGCAGCACCGATTCCCGGCTGGTAAACATCTATTCCAACCAGATTCCAACCCGGCTCAGCGGCTGCCCAGGCGTTAAGCGCATGGCCCATTCCAAAGCCGATCTCGATACCAAGCGGCGCTTCGCGACCGAACAGGCGCGCAGGCGCCGCAAGCTCAGCGGCATCAACCAGGCGCCCCAGCGCGTACTCATCAAGCGCTCGCTGCTGGCCTTTGGTTATTCGTCCTTTGCGCCGAACGTACACCTGCAGGCGTTTGGCTTCCGAGGGGTTTTGGCCGTCGCGCGAGTCGTTAGCGGGTTCGTCAGACACCAGGCTCGCCCCGTACCGCCGCCACAACAAGCGCTGACCAACCGACAATGAAAGCCATGCCTCCCAGCGGAGTGACAGGACCGAGCCAGCGAGGGCCTCCTAGTGCAAGCACGTAGAGGCTGCCTGAAAACAACAGGACACCGATCACGAAAGACCACATAGCAACCGATAGTCCCGGCAACGTTGTCGTCCGCGCAAAAATCGCCACGAGCAACAGCGCAAGCGCGTGAACCAACTGGTAGAGCACCGCCGTATCCCAGGTTGCGAGCATCGCAGGCTCGAGCCGCGCCTTGAGTGCGTGTGCGCCAAAAGCGCCGAGCACAACACCAAGGCCGCCATAGAGAGCCCCGATCAGCAGCGCCGTTATTGGCTTCATGTAGATGGGTTCATGGTGTTGGGTTCATTCTGAGTGTCTCGCAACCAGTGAATCGGTGTGCGGCATTGACCGCGCAGGAACGCGCATCCTACACAACAGCAACCCCCGGCTGGCAATCGCCGACGAGCAAAAGGACAGAAGTCAGACAGGAACCAGCCAGGAGAGGCGCTGCGAATGAGAAGATTGAAGGATAGGTTTAGGCGGCAGTAACCAGCCTCACCGGGACGGTGAGGCTGGAATCGTCAGGTCTAGGCGGCGAAGGAAACCTTGAGTTTCTTGATCGCCGCCTTCTCAAGCTGGCGAATTCGCTCGGCCGATACGTCGTAGCGCTCTGCCAGTTCCATCAGCGTCGCCTTGTCATCCACGAGCCAACGGCTTTCGATGATGTCTCGACTGCGCGAATCGAGCGCGCTCAGGCCTTCGGTGAGCTGCGCATGGGCGTTGTCATAGTGCTCGTTCTGCGCAACCAGGTCCGCCGGGTCTGCGGTATCGGCTGACAGGTACTGAGCCGGCGCTGTCATCGGTGCGTCGTCATCATCACCGTAGCCGTCGAACGCCATGTCGAAGGACGCGAGGCGGCCCTCCATTCGGGTGACTTCTTCTTTGGTCACACCGAGGTCATCAGCGATCGCCGAGGTTTCCTCGGAATTCAACCAGCCCAGGCGTTGCTTGGCGCCGCGCAGATTGAAGAACAGTTTGCGCTGGGCCTTGGTGGTCGCCACTTTCACGATGCGCCAGTTGCGCAGCACATACTCGTGGATTTCAGCCTTGATCCAATGCACGGCGAACGTCACCAGACGCACTCCATGATCGGGATCGAATCGCTTGACCGCTTTCATCAGGCCAACGTTACCTTCCTGCACCAGGTCTGCCTCAGGCAAGCCGTAGCCTCGGTAGGAACGAGCGATATGGACTACGAACCGCAGGTGCGACAAAACGAGCTCGCGCGCGGCTTCAAGATCTTCTTCAAAGTAGAACCGACGCGCGAGCGCCTGTTCTTGTTCAGTGGTGAGCACAGGAAACGCGCTCACGGTGTTCACGTAGGCGTCGAGATTGGCGCCCGGTGACAGGTGGGTCAATGACAGCAATTGGGTCGTCATAACAGGACCTCCTAGGTGTAACTCAAATCACATCTGGCCAATCGAGAGCCGGGCTCGTTCTCAAAACAGGCCCCGGCAGGGTTCGATGAGGCTGTGATCACTTCGCAATTTTAGCACTCCGGGTATGAGACTGCTAACTGTTACGAAAGTTCCCACTCAGTTTTATGTGACTGATTTCAAAGTGGTAAAGATAGCTCAATCTCGACCTTTCACCTCGATGCGCGAGGCGCAGCCAGAAAATGAAGGCTACTGGACAATATCCAGGTGTGACAGACGAGCACGGGTAGCAAGTAATGCCCCGCTGATGCCAAGGCTCGCGCCCAGTAGAAGCAAACCAACAAGGAACACCGGATCGAACCCCACCAGGGCGAGGCGTTCACCATAGCTCCCCATGAGGCGCGCAAGCGGGCCTTCCAGTGTCAGGAGCAAAGCACTGATCAGCATGGCCGCGAGCAACGCGCCACCGAGCCCGTAGAGGCCACCAACATAGAGGAATGGCCGGCGCATAAACGCGGTGGATGCGCCGACGAGCTTGAGTACACGCAGCTCATCGAGTTGGTTCTCGATGGCCAGCCGAACCGATGTCGCGGTTACCAGAACCGCGCCCAGCCCGAACAGCAGCGCCAGCGCCAGGCCAAGCCGATCAACCACGCTCGAAATTGCCGCAAGCCGGGCGAGCCAGGTGCGCTCAATCACAACATCATCGACCCCCACCGCCGAGCGAGCCAGCGCCGCCACCAACTCCAGGTCAGCCGCTTCAGCTTCCGCCGCCAGCCGACCCCGCAGTGCCGCCGGCAGCGGATTGTCATCCAGCAGGGCAAGCGCATCGTCGATACCACTAAGCGCCTTGAACTCTTCGAGCGCGGCTTCCGGCGAGATCAGATCCACACCGCTGATAGCCGCGTGCTGCGCCAGCCGTTCGGACAGAACATCGATATCCTTTTGCGCGACGCCGGGTTGAAAGTACACGGTCAACCCGGGCCGGCCTTGCCAGTCCGCTGTCACAGCGTCCAAGTTGACTCGCAACAGATACAGGCCCGATGGCAGCGCCAGGGCGATGCCGATAAGCAACCACACAAGAAAGGTTGTGCCGATGCGCGCGTTAACGCTCGCCAGGCTCTCCCTGGCGATACGACGGTGGTCCTTCAGCCAGGCAGCTCTGCCGCGCGGCAGCTTCGGCCACGGCAGGCCAGTTTTGCCTTTCTTCGGCGCGACTCGTGAATTGCCTCGCTTGCCGCTCATTCGCTGGTGACCTCTCGATCAGGCCTGGGTGTGCCCGGTCGGTCTTCGGCAAGCTGCCCGTGGTCCAGACGCAGCACCCGGTGACCAAGCGAGTTGATCAGGTCGATGTCGTGGCTGGCAACGATGACGGTTGTGCCAACCTGATTGAATTGTTCGAACAGCGCCATGATGTCCCGGGACAACGCTGGATCGAGGTTGCCCGTCGGTTCGTCCGCGAGAAGAATCTTCGGGCGATTCACCACCGCCCTGGCGATGCCAACGCGCTGCTGTTCACCGGTAGAAAGTGCTTGCGGTAGCTGGCGCTCGCGATCGAGCAGACCAACCCTGGACAACGCCGCGCGAGCGCGCCGGGCGATATCGCGTTCCGACATGCCGGTGACCCACAGAGGCAGCGATACATTCTCAAGCACGGTGCGATGGGCCAACAGATGATGATCCTGGAAAACCGTGCCGAGGTGCTGGCGATAGCTCGGTAGCTGCCGATCCGACAGCCCGCCAAGATCAACACCGTTAACTCGAATCTGGCCCCGCGATGGCTTGTCGAGACGTAGGAGAAGTTTCAGGAACGTGCTCTTGCCCGCACCGGAGTGACCCGTCAGAAAACACATGGTGCCCTCTTCGAAACCGACAGAGACATCAGCCAGCGCCTCAAGGCCGCTGTCGAATCGCTTTACGACATGATCAAACTCGATGTGCGTCACAGCTATCCGGTCTGGGCTGATGTCATGTCACAGGTTCCCAAGCAGGGCATCAACAAAGCTGTCCGCGTCGAACGGCCGCAGGTCGTCAATGCCTTCACCGACGCCAATGAAATAGATGGGTTTGGGGTTGCGCGCCGCGAGCGCAAACAACACGCCAGCCTTCGCGGTACCGTCGAGCTTCGTGATAACCAAACCTGTCACTCCTACGGCCTGATCGAAAAGATCGAGCTGGGACAGCGCGTTCTGGCCGGTACCGGCGTCCAGAACCAGAATGACTTCCTGGGGCGCTGTCGGATCATCGCGAGCCATCACCCGCTTGACCTTCGATAGCTCCTCCATGAGGTTTGCCTTCGCCTGCAAACGCCCGGCGGTGTCCGCAAGCACAACGTCTACGCCGCGTGCCCGGGCAGAAGCAACGGCATCGAAGACAACGGATGCACTGTCGGCGCCCTGCCCCTGAGCGATCACCTCTGCTGAATTGCGGCGGCCCCATTCCTGTAGCTGCTCGACAGCCGCCGCCCGAAACGTATCACCGGCAGCCAGCACCAAGGATCGGCCTTGCGCAGTCAGATGACTCGCGATCTTGCCAAGCGTTGTGGTCTTGCCCGCACCGTTCACACCGACAAACATGACGACACAGGGCTTGCTGTCGGTATCAACAGAAAAGGGCTTTTCCAGTGGCGCAAGCAACGCTTTCAGTTCCTGGGCAAGCGCCGCATGCAACGCCACCGTGTTGTTGAGCTGTTTGCGTTTGATCCGGGGCGCCAGGCTCTCCATGATCCGATCCGTTGCCTCGACGCCAACGTCCGTCAGCAGCAAGGCCGTTTCGAGCTCTTCCAGGACATCCTCATCAATGACCTTTTCGCCGAGTATCAGGTTGCCGACACCAGCCGCCAGCGAGCCCCGGGTTTTCGCCAACCCTTTACTCAGCCGCTTGAAAAAGCCGCCGCCCTTGTCATCCTCGTCGCTCACTGTTTGAACGTTGCCATGGCCAAAAACGAAGTCCGCATTATCAGTGGTAAGTGGAGAGGGCGAAAGCTCCGCGTCGCAAATCGCCCCGGCCTACGGC
>CAYGQC010000020.1:0-2499 GCA_964351875.1 uncultured Pseudomonadales bacterium | reverse complement strand
ACCCTGTTCAATTGGCTGGTCGCTGACCTGCCCGGCGCGCGGGTCGTCGATCTGTTCGCCGGCAGCGGTTGCCTGGGCTTTGAAGCAGAGTCCCGGGGCGCAGCCGAGGTGACCCTCGTCGACTCGGATCGCCAGGTCGCGGTCGCGCTCCGCCAAGCCGCGTCGGATCTCGGCTCCAGCGCCCGGATTCATCTGAGCAAGGCGCAGCGCTACCTGAAAACAGCGCAGCCTGCTGATATCTGGATGCTCGACCCGCCATTCGACAGCAAATTGCTTGGCGAAACACTCGCAACACTGCGCGCGGGTGAGCTGGCCCCGGGGCTGGTCTACGTGGAGCGGCGCGCGTCGCGGGACCCGTTCGGCGAAGGCTGGAGCACGGTAGCGCACAGCAAGGCAGGCGAATCAGAGTTTGCTCTTTTGGAGATCCGCCAGCCGCACGAGCCGTGATTTTCCAGCCATAGTCGGGCTAGCCGATCAACGCGCTAATTGCGGTACCATCCGGGGCGATGAGTGAGTGCACAACGCGGCTCAACGGCACGCGGGCAACGGTAACACGACAGAAATCTACGCTGTGAGTTAAAGACCTGAATAATCAGGCGGCACAGCAAGCGTTCGAAGGGGAGCGACGTGAAAACTATCGTATATCCGGGTTCTTTCAACCCGATTACCAACGGCCATACCGACCTGATCACGCGGGCACTGAAAGTGTTCGATCGGGTAATCGTCGCGATCGGGACGTCGCTGCAGAAAGACCCAAAGACAGCGCTGGCGGAGCGCATCGCGCTGTGCGAGGAAGTGCTGGCCGCCTACGGCGATCGCGTCGTGGTCGAAGGGTTCAACGGGCTGCTCGTGAACTATGTGCGCAGCCGGGACACGATGTTCATCCTGCGGGGCATTCGAACCGTGACGGATTTTGACTACGAATCACAGATGGTTCAGATGAACCAGTCACTCGACCCCGAAATCGAGTACGTATTTATGCCGTCGGCCCACGAGCACTCGTTTGTGTCATCGACGCTGGTGCGCGAGATCGCCACCATGGGCGGCGACGTAGGCAACTTCGTGCACCCAGCCGTCAAGAGCGCCCTGGAGAACGGCACGGCTGGCTGAGGCCGCCCGCCTGCAAAAAGGCGTTCAGCACGCGGCTACCTGCAGCAATCACTCACGGATCAACCCCACTCGACGGGCGGCATTTCGGCCGCCCACCAGTTATCAGCGGGCTTCAGGATCCCGATAGCGGCCTGAATTGGTGCATCCCAGGCAACGCTGGAACGTGGATTTAGCCGGCTTGACCACCAGTGTGTCCGCCGCTTGCTTCACGTTGCCGCCGAGAGCCGTGAACGGCAGGCTGACGACAAACAGCGCCGAGCCACCAACGGTTGCCACGAGGCCAAATGGCCGGGCAATCGCGATGTCCGCAACCATATCTTCCCAGCGCGGCTCATCTTCTGGAGCCGCGTAGGTCGGGGTGGCTACCATCAGCGCGCACACCGCGCCGAGTAGCAAAGATCTAAATCTGTCCATGTCAATCTTCCTTACTTCGACAGCCGCTCTCGGCCATCTCGAACTAAACTCGAACTCTCTACACAACCGCTCCGGCAATCCAGTTGGCCCGGCAGTCCATGTAGCCACGCAGCCGCCGGAGTCAGCCGCCACCAATAGCGGACTTTATCAGCGCGCGGCGCGAAATCCGCTGGCTGGTTGGCAATTTCGACAGTAAACCGTCGCCCGATTGCTGATGCGAACACCCTGCAGGGGCACCGAGCAGCGCCGACAGGGCTCACCCTCTCGCCCATAGACCAGCAGTTCCTGTTGGAAGTAACCGGGTTTGCCGTCGCCGCCTACGAAGTCTCGAAGCGTAGTACCGCCGCGGTCGATTGCCCAGCTCAGTACCGCTTTGATCTCTGCTGACAACGCCTCGCACGCAGCCAGAGTCATTCGCGCAGCCCGGTGGGTAGGGCGTATTCCAGCACCAAAGAGCGCCTCGTTCGCATAGATATTGCCTACGCCGACGACGACGTGAGAGTCCATGATGAGGCTCTTGATGGGGGTCTTTCGGCCTCGAGCGTGACCCTTCAGATAGGTGCCCGAAAACGCGTGCGACAACGGCTCGACCCCCAGCCGGGCCAGCAGGAAGTGCTCAGCCAGCGGGCCTTCGTGCCAATGCAGCGAGCCGAAGCGGCGCGGATCGTTGTAGCGCAGCACGCCGCCGGCGCCTGCACCCTCGCCGAAAACGAAATCGATGTGGTCGTGCTTCGAGGGCGCGGGAACTGGGGCGGGCAACCAGCGCAGAGAGCCGGACATGCCAAGATGCACGATAAAATGGCCCAGATCCGTTTCGAACAACACGTATTTGGCCCGCCGAAAAACCCGGCGCACGGTTGCCCTGCAGGCAGCCTCAGGCAGTTCCACCGGCCAGCGCAACGATGGCTGCCTGACCGCAATGGCGGACAGACGCTTGCCCGTCACGTGCGGCGCAACGCCGCGAGCGGTGGTTTC
>CAYGQC010000019.1:18136-37977 GCA_964351875.1 uncultured Pseudomonadales bacterium | reverse complement strand
GTCTAACATCGCCTGGCCCTGGGCAACCGAGCCAATGCCTCCAACACCGATGATCGGTACGCTTGTCGGCAATCGGCTGGCAAAACGGGTAACGGTTGCAAGCGAACGCGCGGCAACCGGAGCGCCGGACAAACCTCCGGCCTGATCTGCGTGGCGATGACCAGCGACCGGCACTCGATCGAGCGTCGTATTAGTGGCCACCAGCCCGTCAGCCACACCGTCGCTGAGTAACTCCGAAATTGCGTCGATGTCGTCGTCCGCAATATCTGGGGCGACCTTAATGCAGAACGGCACGAACGGATGACCGGCGTCCATCATCTCCTTCTGTACCTGGCGCAGGCCGGCGCACAGCTTGTCCATCTCTGCCACTGACTGCAGTGACCGAAGGCCAGGCGTGTTCGGGGACGAGAGATTCGCGACGAAATAATCAGCGTGGGGGTACAGAGTCGTCATGGCGCTGACGTAGTCAGACAACGCGTCGTCGACCGGCGTGACTTTGTTCTTGCCGATATTGACGCCAACGATCGTCCCGTCGAGGCAGCCTCGGCTTCGAGCTAGCCGACGCGCGACCGCCTCAGCACCATCGTTATTGAAGCCCATGCGATTGATCAGACCGCGATGCTCCGGTAGCCGAAACAGCCTCGGCTTTGGGTTTCCCGGCTGCGGTTTCGGCGTGACGGTGCCGATTTCGACGAAGCCGAAGCCAAGCCTGGCAAAGCCAGCCAGCGCCTGGGCGCTCTTGTCGAGCCCGGCGGCTAGTCCGACAGGATTCGCGAAATCGCGGCCGAATACTGAAACGCTCCTGCCTGTCAGTGGGCGCGCTTTTCCTGGTAGCTGGCCATATGCGGCCATTCCCGTAATCGCCAGATGGTGGGAGGTTTCAGGATCCAATGTGAAGAGCAGCTTGCGAGCGAGGTCCATCATGATGGCAGTGTAACGCCGCAGCACCGGATCGGCTCGCGTAACGGTCGGCAGCGCAACAATTGGCCAGAGCCCAGGGCGATTGCCAGCACCCCAAGGCGCTAGGACAAACGAGAAACCTCGACCAGGCGGTTATCCGAATCAACGCAGATGCGAAAGTAGCCCCGAATTCCGGATCGGGACAGATGAGAAATGAGCGAGCGGGCAGGAAAACGGATACTCCTGCCGTCGCTGGTGTGCGCGTAAACGCTGTTTACCTGTCCCTGATAGAGCCGGGAAAACTCATCGGCGGATATCGACAGTGCTACGTCAAAGTGAGGCATCGATTGAGAACTGGCAATGGAGTATGGCGCCGTCCGGTCAATTGTGAGGCACGAGTCATGGTCGGCTTGTAAAGGCTAGCCAAACCCGCGGAATTCGCCAGTGTTGCGACGCCATGGATCACTGCTCGCTGAACATTCGGACAAACCACAAGCGGGAGACTTCTCATCAGTACGCGCATACCCCGACGAACCCGTCGCTGGGCTACAATCCGCCTTCTACGCAACCACAGCAGACAGCAGCAACCGATGTCCGAACAGCAACCCCTCGAGTCTGAAACAAATGCTCTCCTGGCCAAGCGCTTCCAGGATTGCCAGCGTTGGCTGGGCAGCCGCATTCTCGGTCAGCAGGCCCTGGTCGATCGGCTGTTGTTGGCGTTGGTGACCGGCGGTCACCTGCTCGTGGAAGGACCTCCGGGCCTGGCGAAAACCCGCGCGATCAAGGAGCTTGCCAGCATTGTGCACGGCGACTTTCACCGTATTCAGTTCACGCCTGACCTGCTACCTAGCGATGTGACTGGCACCGAAATCTATCGACCACAGGACGGTAGCTTCGTTTTTCAGCACGGCCCTATCTTCAACAACGTCCTGCTCGCTGACGAAGTCAACCGCGCGCCCGCCAAAGTTCAGTCTGCCCTGCTGGAAGCCATGGCAGAGGGCCAGGTTTCCGTCGGCAGAACAACCTACCCCCTTCCCAAACTGTTCATGGTGATGGCCACCCAGAACCCGATTGAACAGGAAGGTACTTACCCGCTACCGGAAGCTCAGCTCGATCGCTTTCTCATGCATGTAGAAGTCGGTTACCCCGATTCGCAAGCGGAAGCTGGCATTCTGGCGCTCGTGCGATCAGAACAAAGCGCGAACCATGAGGCAGAGGCGCCCGTGCAACTCAGCCAGCAGGATGTGTTCGACGCTCGCCAGGCCGCCCTCTCCGTCTACATGGCCGACAGCGTCGAACGCTATCTGATCGCCCTGGTTCAGGCGACGCGAGATCCCGCAGGGCCGGTTGCCAAACACGTCGATTTTGGCGCCTCTCCCCGCGCCACCATCGCGCTTGATCAATGCGCGCGCGCTTGTGCCTGGCTCGCCGGTCGAGATCATGCAACGCCAGAAGACGTGCAAGCCTGCGCTCACGATGTTCTCCGGCATCGCGTGCTCCTGACTTTCGAGGCCGACGCCCAGGGAATCACAAGCAACCAGGTGATAGACGAGTTACTCAACCAGGTACCGGTGCCCTGAGTTCACAGGTTCCACGACCACCATGGCTAGCACCACGTCATTGACCGACATCTCATTGCACTTGAGCGGCGCATATGTCGATGCCCAGGCACTGCTGTCTCTACGCGGTATCGACAACCGCAGGCGCCGACGCGTCTCCCAGGCACACACGACAGCCGGCGCACTGACCTCCCGTCAGCGCGGCCGGGGTGTCGACTTCGCGGAAGTACGCGCCTACCAGGCTGGGGACGACGTACGAACCATTGACTGGCGTGTCACGGCGCGAACCAACGAGCCACACACGAAGGTCTTCCGCGAGGAACGCGAGCGGCCGACGCTGATCTGCGTGGATCAGAGCCAGTCCATGTTCTTCGGCTCACGAGGGCGACTCAAGTCGGTGCTCGCCGCGGAACTCGCAGCGCGCCACGCGTGGCAAGCCCTGGCCATGGGCGATCGCGTAGGCGGCGTTATCATCGGCAACGACTCGATTAGCGTGCAACGGCCGAAGCGAAGCGCTCGCCACGTCGCTCGACTCCTCGGCGATCTGGCCACCACCAATCGGCGTCTCACCCGCCACAGTCAGGCACTCGAGCCGGAGAAAATCCTTCTCGACGCGCTCCGCGCTCTGTTGCAGATCGCGCCGAGCGGCCATCGTTTGATCGTCATAAGCGACTTCGGCGCCATGTCGTCGGCGGCCGCGATCGAGCAACCTGAGCACGCCCGCTGGCGGGAGGTACTGCTCGCGCTCAGCCGCCATAACGAAGCCAGTGCGGAAGTGCTCATCGATCCGCTGGAGGGCGCGCTACCACTGCGCGATCCCGCCGCCGTCACAGATGGCGCTAACCGACTGGAATTTGATGCCGGGGATTCTCGGCTACGGCAGCGCTATCGTGAAGGCTTCGCGCAGCGTCTGCTAGGTTGCTGCGATTTGCTGCTATCGAGCGGTTGGTCGAACTCCGTCATCAGCACCGAAGGCCACCGTCACCTGCCCGGTCAACTGCCTGCGCTGAGCGAAGGCCGCACGGCATGAATAGCGATCTGTTGCAGCAACTCAAAGGCCTGGAGCTCCCGCCGGAGCCACCGCTATGGCCACCGGCGCCCGGCTGGTGGCTTGTCTTCGCCGTCGTCGCCAGCGTCACGACGTGGGCGATCCTGCGCCTGCTACAACGTCACGCATTGGAGCGACCACGTCGGGCGGCGAGCGCTGAGCTGGCCTTGCTGCGTCAGGGGTTCGGCAATGCGGAGCTGACCGCTGCCACGTATATCGACGGCGTCAACGAATTGCTGAAACGGGTACTACGCCGCTACCAACCCGACAATGCCGCTATCACTGCGTTCGGCGATGGATGGCTCACGTACCTCGACGAAGTATCCGGTACTGAAAGCTACAGAAACGGTCCTGGCCGCGTGCTCGGCTTTGCTCGCTACCAACGCCACATCGACACGGACTGGCATGCCTTCGACGCCCTTATCGACAAAACCCTGCGAAGGATTGGCCAATGATTTCGCTGGCCTGGCCCTTCATGCTTCTCGCACTGCCATTGCCGTTCCTGGTCAGCCGGCTGTTGCCAAGCCGCGCGCCCGACAGCGCTGCGTTGCGTGTGCCCGGCCTTGCACCGTTCACATCCGATCACGCGAGCGTCGATCGTCGCAGTCGCTCCGTTAGCGTGCGCCAGATCCTCACCTGGCTGGCCTGGGCGCTTCTCATTGTCGCGCTCAGTCGGCCCCAGTGGATCGGTGAACCGACGGCGCTGCCAACCACCGGCCGAGACCTCATGCTCGCCGTGGACATCTCCGGCAGCATGCGCCAGGAGGATATGCAACTCGCTGGCGAGACGGTCACGCGTCTCGCGGCGGTCAAACAAGTGGTTGGCGAATTCATTACGCGCCGCCAGGGCGATCGACTCGGCCTGATTCTCTTCGGCACCCAGGCCTATCTACAGGCGCCGCTCACCTTCGATCTCGCCAGTGTCGAGCAGCTACTTCGCGAGTCGCGTCCGGGTATGGCTGGTGGTAAAACCGCCGTGGGCAACGCGATCGCGCTCGCCGTCAAGCGCCTGCGTGAGCGGGACACCGGCGAGCGTGTGCTGGTGCTACTCACCGACGGCGCTAACAATGTCAACGACATAACGCCCGAGCGCGCCACGAGCATCGCGGCCGACTACGAGATCACCATCTACACGGTTGGCGTCGGCGCTGAGGAGATGCGTATGCCAGGCATCTTTGGCAATTTTGGCTCACGCACGATCAACCCGTCGGCTGATCTCGACGAACAGAGTCTGACTGAAATCGCCGAGAAAACCGGCGGTCGGTACTTTCGCGCGCGCAATCCGGAAGAACTCGAGGTGATCTACAACCTCATCGACGAACTCGAACCGGTCGAACAGAACACCGCGACCTATCGGCCAACCCGGGCGCTGTATTTCTGGACAGCAGCGCTCGCCTTCGTGCTCCTGCTGTTGAGAGCAATGCCTTTGCGAAGGCTCAGCTCGTTCCTGCGCCGCGGTGCAACGGATAAGGCGGCCACCCATCATGGCTGAGCTGGCAGACTTTCACTTCCTTCGGCCTCTGTGGTTGTTAGTGACCTTAATCGCCGTCTGCGCACTGGTGATCCTTCGACGAAGGCAACGCGCGGGTGATCAATCACCCTGGCATGGGGTTATCGATCCTGAGTTGGCAGAGGTTCTGCTCGACGATCCCGAGCAAGGCAAGCGCCAGCGGCGCTCCACACAACTCATCACACTGATCACGCTACTCGGGCTGGCGCTGGCCGGACCTGCCTGGCAGCGCCTGCCCCAGGACGTCGAGCGAGGCACAGACGCTCTGTTCATCGTGCTGGACCTGTCGCTGTCGATGTACGCCCAGGATGTCGCGCCGTCCCGGCTCGTGCAGGCGAGGCACAAGGTCATCGACATACTTCGCCAGCGCGACGAAGGCTACACCGCACTCATCGCTTTCGCCGGTGATGCCCATGCTGTCGCCCCACTCACCGACGACGTTGCGACGATTGAGAACCTGCTCAGCGCACTGGAGCCTGGAATGATGCCGGTCTTCGGCTCCGACATAGCCGATGCTCTGCGCCTTACCCGGGAAATGATCGAACGCTCGGGCGTTCAGCAGAGCCGAATTATTGTCGTAACGGATGGCATCGATCGAATCATCGACGTCACCCGGGAGCGCGCAACCAACCATCCAATCAGCATTCTCGCGGTCGGCACTGCCCAGGGCGCACCCATACCACTGGATTTTGCGGGTCAAACCGGACGGTTTCTACAGAACGACGCCGGCACCACGATTGTTCCGCAGCTTGATGAGGACAAACTCAGTGACATCGCCGAGCTCAGTTTCGGGCGCTACGCTCGGCTAGCAGCGGACACGTCTGACGTCGACTATCTGCTCGGGTTGCCGCTGCCGCAGCCGAACCAGACCGAGAAGGTCGATCGTCAGTTCGACATCTGGGCAGATTACGGATTCTGGCTGCTCATTCCCGTGGCGCTACTCCTGCTGCCTGCTTTTCGGCGCGGCGCGGTTCCCGTGCTCGCGATCCTGATCATCACCCCGTCCGCCGACGCAGACCTCTGGCAGGATCTCTGGCAGCGATCAGACCAACAGGCGTTCGATCATCTGCGCCGAGGCGCACCCGAGCGTGCAGAAACCCTCTTCAGTGATCCCAACTGGCAGGGCGTAGCACGCTACCGAAGCGACGACTTTGACGGCGCCGCCGAACGGTTCCGGTTCGATGAAAGCGCGCGAGGACACTACAACCGAGGCACAGCACTGGCGAAGGCAGGACACCTTGAAGCGGCCCTCGATGCGTTCGAGGCCGCCCTCGAGATCGAGCCCGATCATGCTGACGCGCTCTTCAATCGCGATCTCGTTCAACGCCTGTTAGAGGAATCGCAAGCAAATCAGAGCGATCCAAGCCAGTCCAACGAGCAGCAGAATAGCGAACCGAGCGACGAAGACAGCAGCGAGTCCGACGCCCAGGACAGCCAATCAGAGCAACAGGGCGAAAGCGACGAGCAACAAGCTGAGCAGGAGCGTGAACAGCAATCCAAAGCGGCTGAGCCCGAGAATGAAGCGAACGAGGCCCAAGACTCAGCGAGCGAGGAGAACGAGCCTGACGAGGCGCGGACCGCCGATAGCGAGGCGTCTGAGCAATGGTTGCGGCGCGTACCGGACGAACCGGGCGGCTTGCTGCGGCGCAAGTTCCAACATGAGACCAACCAACGCTTGCAGCGTGGCGACTACGCGGCGAGAGAGACTGAGAGAATATGGTAGCCATTCGTTTCAGAGGCGCTCTGCAGGTCTGCGCCATCGGCTTTGCGGTGTTCTGCCAGACCGCCGCGGTCGCCGAACTCCAGGTCTGGCTGGACCCGGAGTCCATCGAGGAAGGCGACAACGCAGAACTGAACATCCGCATCAACAACGTTCAGAACGCACCGGAAGTCGACCTCGACAGCCTTGGGCCGGATGTGGAAGTCATCAGCAACAGCAGCAATTCGCAGCTGCGCAGTATCAACGGTCGCGTTGAGACCTGGACGATTCGAACACTGACGTTGAGACCGCTCCGAACAGGCACCATTACCGTCGGCCCCATCACCGTCGGCAGCGAAGTCACGAGTGCACTGACGCTCAAGGTTGCACCCCTGTCGAGCACCGTCCGCTCTGCGATTGATGCCACTTTGTTTTTCGAAACGGCGCTACTCGAGGACTCGGTGTATGTGCAGTCCCAGGCGACGTACATTCGCAAGTTGTTCTACGCGGAAGGCGCTCAGTTGTATGGCGACCTGCCCAGCGCGCCAGCCGTGGAAGCGGCGCTGGTCGTGGCGCTACCGGAGGTCAGCCCGTACCGGGAATCACGGAACGGCAAAAGCTACGGCGTGTTGGAGCAACGCTACGCCATCTTTCCCGAGAAGCCTGGCCAACTCACCGTAAGCGGCGCTTCGGTTACCGGCAGCATTGTTCTCCGCGAAAACGGTCGAGCGCGTCGTCGGGGCATCGTGGTCAAAGCCGAGGCGGTTAGTATCGATGTCAACGCTGTACCGGCCGGCTACCCCGCAGACCAACCATGGTTTCCCGCACATTCCGTTCGACTTGAGCAACGTTGGGATGCTGATGTCGACGCAATGATGGTGGGCACTCCGGTCACTCGAAACATCATCGTCAGCGCCGAGAATGCAACCGCATCGCTCATCCCACCGGTTGCGACCCCACTGGGGGAGCTCAGTGCTCGCGCTTACAATGAGGCGCCCGCGCTAACCGAGAGCGCGGCTGGCACGAGCGTTATCGGCGCCAGAGAGCAACGCACATCGATTGTTCCGACCGCGAGCGGCACGAGCACCCTTCCCGCCGTTGAAGTGACCTGGTTTGATACGGCTAACGAGCAGATCAAGGTAGCGCGGCTGGCTCCTCAAACTCTACTGGTCATCCCGGATCCGACCGCGCCACAAACCGACTTGCCAGCAACACTCGAGCCAATCGGACAAACGCAGTTGGCCGACAACGACCCAACTGGCATGACGCACTGGCCCTGGGTGCTCGCGACTCTGCTGGCGTGCATCGGATGGCTACTCACAACGGTATACCTGCTGCGTAGACGGGCACCCACCGCGTCCGCCACGCCAGGCTCACCGACTAACGAAAACCAGTACCTGCACCCGGGAAGTAACGCCCGGCAGCTCGAAAAGCAATTACGCTCCGCTGCCAAGTCAGAGGATTTGCCGGCGCTGCGTCGGCTGCTGGATCAGTGGTTGCTCCAGCATTTCGGGACGAGCCTGCCGCGGGCTACCCGTCAATGGCGAGCACAGCCAGGTGCCGCACCAGCACTCGACAGACTCGATTCAGCGCTGTACGCACGGCATGACGAGAATGCATCGCTCAAGGCCGCAGCAATCGCGCAAGCCGTACTGGATGCCATTGAAGCCAGCGAGACTGCAGGCCTCGAAGGCGACAGCACCGCCAACGCGCTACCCGATCTCTACGCTAACCCGTAGCGACGTAGCGCCCCCTTCACGGCCGACGAGGCCGCACAAAGAAACAAACGCAGATACGGGCCGGCGACTAGGCCAGCCCTTTGCTAACGAGTTCGAAGACGTCTTTTGACAAGCCCTCATGGTCCACAATCCGCTGGAGGCACGAACGCATGAGCTCGCCCCGTTTGCTATCCACGCGGCGCCACTGAATCAAGGGATTCACGAGGCGTGAGGCCATCTGTGGATTGCGTGAGTCCACATCCAGCACACGCTCCGTGAGCCAGCGATAGCCCGAGCCGTCGACTGCGTGAAAATGACGCACGTTAGCCATCGCAAAGGCGCCGTACAGCGAGCGAATCTTGTTGGGATTGGCGGAGTCAAAGCGCTTGTCCTGTTCGAGCAACGACAATTGCTCGGGCGATGCTCTGCGCGGGCTGGTGGCCTGGAGGCGAAACCAGGCGTCCATGCAAAGTGCTTGATGTCCAAATCGGGTCGCAAAGTCGTTCAGCAATCGATCCGTCATTGCCTCATCGCGATGATCAATATCCAGCACTGCTGCGAGCGCCATTTGCCGATCCGTCATGTTGTCAGCGGACTCGTAGTGCTGAGCGATCCACTGCGCATCGTCACCATTGAGGGCGGCGTAGCTGAATGCGACACCCAACAAGCCCCGTCGGCCACGCTGCTGCGCATTCGCCTCGAAGGGCGAGCTGCTCGATAGCTGGCGGACAAGCTGGCGCCAGGAGTCAGCAAATCGACTTGCCAGCGCCCGACGAAGCACATCTCGCGCGCTGCAGACATCCTCGACCAGAACGCCCGGCAGCTGATCCAGCAGGTAAGCCTCGGACGGCAGTGACAGCAAGCTGGCCAGCATGAGCCGCGGTTCTGGCTCATCTGACACCTCGCAAGCCTGCTCAAGCAGCGCAGTGAACGTCGTCAGTAGCGCATCGCTCACTTGCGCGCCCCCCACCATACGTTTGACGGCATTGAGGATCAGGGTTTGCAGAACATCCCAGCGTGCAAAGCCGTCGCTGTCGTTGCTGGCGAGGCTAGCGAGTGCCTCATCGCTACGCGGGTAGTCCACGCGCACGGGTGCGGAAAAGCCTCGAAGGAAGCTGACCTGGGGCTTGCTAGCCAACCCCTTGAAGGTCACCTCGCTCACTGGTTCGCTCAAATGCAGAAGTATCGAATCCCCACGCGGCTGGAAGCGAACGTCACCAGCTACGGATTCGAGCGCTGCTGCGTCTGCCCCAACGAGTCCGAGCAGCACAGGAATGTGCATGGCGGCTTTGCTCTGTTGGCCTGGTGTCGGCGGACAGTGTTGCTTGATCGTCAGTGTCAGCTCGTCGCCAGCAAACGATTCGCTGACCGTCAGCACAGGCGTACCGGCCTGGCTGTACCAGAGTCTGAACTGATTCAGGTCTTCGCCGCTGACCTCCTCCATCACCGCGACAAAGTCCTCAGTCGTCGCTGCGCTGCCATCAAAGCGATCAAAGTAGAGATCGCTTCCTGCTCTGAACGTTTCCGCACCCAAAATGGTGTGCAGCATGCGCACGACTTCCGCGCCTTTCTCATAGACGGTCGGCGTGTAGAAATTCGATATCTCGATATAGGAGTCAGGGCGAATCGGGTGCGCCATCGGGCCGCCGTCTTCCACGAACTGGATCGCACGCAGAAAGGACACATCGTCGATGCGCTTGACCGTTTCAGAATTTTGGTCCGAGCTGAACTGCGAGTCCCTAAAGACCGTGAAACCTTCTTTCAGCGACAACTGAAACCAGTCCCTGCACGTGACCCGGTTACCGGACCAGTTGTGAAAGTACTCGTGCGCGACAATCGCCTCCACACGCTCGTACGCCAGATCGGTCGCTGTGTCGGCATGAGTGAGAAGCGCGGCCGTATTGAAGATATTCAGACCCTTGTTTTCCATCGCCCCCATATTGAAATCTTCAACCGCAACGATCATGAAGATGTCGAGGTCGTATTCCCGGCCGTAGGCAACCTCGTCCCAGCGCATAGAGCGCTTTAATGCGTCCATCGCGAAGTCACACTGATCAATGTTGTGCGGCTCGCTGAATATCTGGAGCGTGACGCTACGGCCTGATGCCGTCACGAACGCATCTTCGATCATCGATAGGTCGCCGCAAACGAGCGCAAACAGGTAGCTCGGTTTCGGAAACGGGTCCTCCCACGTCACCTTCCGTCGGCCGTCAGCCGCGACTTCATCAGCGATGCAATTGCCGTTCGACAATGCGGTGGGATAGCGCTCACCGTCCGCGGTAATCGACGTCGTGAAGCGAGCGAGCACGTCCGGGCGATCCTGGTAGTAGGTGATACGGCGAAAACCCTGGGCTTCACACTGGGTGCAGTACATCGATCCGGAGTGATACAAGCCCTCCAGCGCCTTGTTGTTCTCAGGCTCAATGCGCGTTTCGATCTCGATACTTGCTTCATCCGGAACGCCAAACAGCCGCAAGCCTTCCGCATCCAGCTCAACCGTGTTCGCATCGATCACAGCGCCATCGCTCACCCAGGACTCCCCGTTGACGCGAAGAGAGACGAGCTGCATCTGTTCACCATCGAGTTCCAGCGGCGCGCTACCCGGTTGTTGACGCACAACCGACAGCATAGAGCGCACGGTTGTCACACCCTCTCGAATATCGAAGTCGAGCGCCACGTCGGTCGTGGTGAACGCCGGCGGAGCGTAGTCAGCGAGTCGGATAACGTTCGGTGTTGCGTCTTTCACAGGGTGTCCCGTTGAGTAGGTCAAGTTACGAAGCGTGAATGCCCGCTTCGGTAGACGAGAGATTCAGCGAAGCCTGGATTCGCCAAGCGATGATTGGGGGGCGGCAATCCAAAAACCGCCGCCTCCGAGGGCGGTCATTATCCTTGACGCTTGCCCGGCAGGTAAATGGCTGCCAACAACAGTCCACCGACCAGGCCTCCCCAGTGAGCGGCGTTAGCTACATACAGTCCAAAGGGCTCGGTAACGCCGGTTGAAAACAAGACCAGCATGATCAACATCGCCGGCATAAGGCCCGCTGGCAGTTGCCAGAGATGATTACCTTGACGACGGGAGGCTAGCCAGCCGTAGGCGACCACGCCGTAACAGACCCCTGACAGGCCACCGAACACCGAAGCAGGCTCCCACAAAGCCTGAGCTATATTGCTGAGGAGCCCGGTGACCAGGATCACCAGCACCATCAGGCTATGACCCATCAAGCCCTCGATGCGCCTGCCCACAAACACGAAGATCGACAGGTTGAATGCGATGTGCATAACGCTGAAATGCAGGAGAGCCGGCGTCAGCAAGCGCCACAACTCCGCCTCGGAGACAAAGGCCGAGATCAGGCCGGACACATCACCACGCTGCAGCAGGCTCGCCGTACTCGGCCAGAACAGCAACTGCTCCATGGCGGCTCGACCACTGGGCAACCAACCCATGGACAACGGGAACAACAACAAGCAGGCAACGACTACGGAGCTGACAATCGGGTAAGTGAGCAACAGGTGCCATAGATTCCAGCGCGCCGCCGTCGCCTGTCTCTCGGTGAGCTCCAGCCCGAAGCGCCCGTCCTGCCAATCCTGAAAGGCCCGCTTCACTTCCTCAGCATTGGCCGCGTTCTCGACGCTCAGCACCTGCCGGCCTCCGTCCTCGAAAATGCGATGAGCGACGCCCTGCTGCCAAAGGAACGCAGAAAACGGCGCGAGGTCCTGATCCAGTTCGGTATCGAGTACGTGCATGCTTTCCCGCTGATGGCTGGCCGGTTCCTCGCCAGCACCCGTCGATCGGAGCGCATCGCTCCCAATCAAAGGATCCCTGGCTCGGGAGCGCAATGGTAAACTCTGGAGCAATCGCTCGCGAACGAGAATCCGCATGCAGGCCGTCGATCAGGAAGTACTCACCGCTCTCACCCGCTGGATCAATGAAGGTCGCCAGTCGTGGTTCGCCACAGTACTGGCTACCTGGGGCTCATCGCCGCGGCCTGTGGGTTCTGTGTTTGCCTGCAACCGTGACGGCCAGAGCGTCGGCTCGCTGTCCGGCGGTTGTATCGAAGACGATCTCATGGAGAAACTGGCCGCAGGCGAACTGGCGGTTAACGGGCCGGTGTTCTTCGAGTACGGCGTCACGACACAAGAGACCGAGCGCCTCGGACTACCCTGTGGCGGCCAGCTCGACATCGTTGTGGAGCCCGTCATACCAAGCTCCGACAACGCCCAGCATTTCGGCGCGTTGGCCAGCGCACTGGTTGAGCGTCGCTGGTTACGACGCCAGGTCGATCTGGCTGACGGCAGCCGTAGCCTGACTGATGTCCCGGATCATGCCCCGCTGCGCTGGCACGCCGATAGCCAACGTCTCGACCACACGTACGGCCCTCGCTATCACCTGTTTGTAATCGGCGCCGGCATGGTGTCCACCTACGTCGCCGAGTTCGCCGGGATGCTCGATTACCAGGTGACGGTTTGCGACCCGCGCGAACAGCTACTTGCGGACTTCACCGTGGAAGCGGTAGACAAGGTCTGCGACATGCCCGACGACGCGATTCGAGCCAAAGCGCTCGACTCCGCCAGCGCGATCGTCGCACTGACGCACGATCCGCGTATCGACGACATGGGTTTGCTCGCCGCCCTCAAAACCGACGCGTTTTACATCGGCGCGATGGGATCAACACGAACCTCCGCGGCGCGCCGAGAGCGCCTGCTCGCTCTCGGCATCACCGAAGCTGAGCTCGCACGCCTGCACGCACCGATCGGCTTGCCGATTGGCAGCAAGACCCCACCCGAAATCGCCCTGGCCGTTCTCGCGGAGATTACAGCCGTACGCAAGAAGGCAGCCATCGTCAGTGGTGAGAGTGGTGAGAGTGGTGAGAGTGGTGAGAGCCGCGAGGCCGCCGCCGTTTGAGTCCCAGCCCGGTCATGGTGTTGCTCCTCGCCGCCGGACAATCCCGGCGCTTCGGTAGCGATAAGCGCCTGTTTGCGCTCAATAACGGGGAACCCCTCGCCATTCAAACGGCGCGCGCCTACCTCAGCGCGGGTTTGCCGGTGACGCCGGTGATCCGCCCCGAAGACACAGACGATTTAGGCGAGCTATTTATCGCCGCCGGCACGGAGAAACCCATAGCGAGCGCACGCGCTGAAATGGGAATGGGCTACTCTCTGGCCGACGCAGCAGACTGCCTCATCGCAACCTCAGACCACGATTCAGCGGCAGCGCTTCTCATCGCGCTGGCGGATATGCCCTACGTCAGGGCAACGACGCTCGAAGCGCTAGCCGAGCATGGCGAGAGATCATTCAACATCGTCGTCCCCGAGCTTCAGTCAGCCGATGCCGGCAATCAGCCTCGGGTGGGCCACCCGGTTCGCTTTCCCTGGTCGATGCTTGATGAGCTCAGACAACTGTCCGGCGATACCGGTGCTCGCAGCCTCTTCGCTCGACACGCGCAGCGCCTGCTGAAGATGCCCACCGACGACCCAGGCGTCCTGCAGGACATCGACTATCTGCCTGACGCCTCCGCGGATAAGCACCCGGAATAGTCCCCAGAAGAGCCAGAAATTCAACCGCCGGATTGGGCGCTACCGAGACGGGATGCCCAATCGAGTTTGCTCCGGCAGGATTCGAAGAAGCTGTGTTGTTCGGGATTGACGAGCCGCAACGGGCTCGCCGCCTTCTCGATCCGGATGACATCTCCCTCGGCAATGGGCAAGTCTACCTGGGAGTCGCAGCTCACCATTGGCGAACTCGACGGTTCGGAGGTAATCACGATCTCCAGCCTCGAGTCGCCGCGAACCACGAGCGGCCGGGATGTCAGCGTGTGCGGGAACATCGGCACGATGACAATCGCATCCAGAGACGGATGCATGATTGGCCCTCCCGCGGACAGCGAATACGCAGTAGAGCCGGTCGGCGAGGCCACGATCAGCCCATCGCTGCGCTGGCTGTAGACGAAATCACCATTGACCGTCAGGTTGAATTCGATCATTCGCGCCAGACTGCCGGAGTGAACGACAATATCGTTGAGCGCCGTCGATTCGCCTGAAAGCTGGCCGTCCCGGTAGAGCGATAGCTGCAAGAGAAAGTGTTCTTCGAGCTGATGGCGGCCCTCCAGGACGTCGCCGAGCAGATCCAGTTGGTCCGGCGGAATGCCCGCGAGGAAACCAAGGCCGCCGCGATTAACGCCCACGACCGGCGTATTCGTGTGAGCGAGATCCCTGGCCACGCCGAGCAGGGAGCCATCTCCGCCGACGACGACAATCAGGTCGCAGCCACCCATATCCTCTCGATCGCAGATCCGGTGGTCACACGCGTCGAGCATCGAGGCGGTGTGAGTTTCGACGATCAAGGTGACGTTCCGCTGGCAAAGGAACGCCTCGACTTCAGCAACGGTTTCCGCAACCTCTGCTTTGCCGACTCGCCCGACCAAACCAATCGTCTTGAACATTCGCTTCTCTGCCCCTCCCGTTCGCTGCAGTGTAACGCCCGGAAGAGCGATGCGCGCAATCGAATGTACGCATCGCTCGCACCGTCTGTCGCGTCGCTCTGAGGTAGACTGCGCGGCCAACGCCAGGACAAGCAAGCAAACGATGAGTGAGGACATAAGCCGTTTCGCGCCGCCTTTCGGTACTGCGCTTGGCTTCGAATTCGAAGCCGATGTTGCGCCACAGGCTGATGGGAGTATCACCATCAGAACACCCTGGGCGGAACACCTCGTCGGAGATCCCGATACCGGCGTTGTGCACGGCGGCGTGATCACCGCCATGCTCGACAACGCCTGTGGTCGCGCAGTTCACGCGGCGCAGGAGCTGAGCGGAAACGACAGTGAAGGGGCGATTGCGACCCTGGATCTGCGCATCGACTACATGTCCGGGGCCGAGCCCCACCTGGATATCTTTGCGAATGCGCGCTGCTACCGCATGACCCGAAACATCGCGTTCGTATCGGGCACTGCCTACACAGACTCACCACAGGATCCGATTGCGACCTGCGTCGGCGCTTTTATGCTGGGCACGCGGAGCGAGCCACGCGCTGAGCAAGGCGGGACCGACTGACCATGAAGATTCTCGAAGAACTGCGCGCCTCCGGTGATGCCCACAACATGCAGGCCGTTGCCGACGCGCTCCCCTATGCTCGGTTCCTCGGCCTGAGAGTCGAGGCCAAAGGCGACGAGCTGACCACCGTTCTGCCGTTTCGGGATGAGCTCATTGGCAACGTTAACCTGCCGGCAATTCATGGCGGTGTGATCGGTTCAATGCTCGAACTGACGGCCGTGATGCAACTGCTTCGGGACAGCGAGTTGTCCAGGCTGCCAAAGACCGTTGACCTGGCCATCGACTACCTGCGCTCCGGGCTGGCGGAGGATCTCTATGGCCGAGCGCACATCACTCGCCAGGGCCGCCGCGTCGCCAACGTGCGGGTCGAGTTGTGGCAACAGAGTCGCAGCAAGCCAATCGCCAGCGCGCGCGGACACTTCCTACTGTCACCGTTGTAGCCATTGCCTGTTGCTGAGTGAATCGGAGAAATGTTCACTGGAGAGCGCCAACCCGTCAGGCTAAGGTGACGCGGAAAGCCCAGGGAACGTCAGCTCTCTGAACAGGTCTGAAGCATGGCACCATCGCGAAATCGTGACGCCGGCGCATCATGGATCGGTCCAGCTACAACCCACCGGACGCAACCGCCGCACGCAAACAGGAGCCACCGTGTCGAAATCCGATAACCAGGCAAGCCAAACCGCAGATTCAGACGCCAGCCTGGACAACCGCCTGATTCACCTGAAACTGGCCGCGTCGGAAGATGGCCGTCAGCCGCTCGACGCCGGCAGCAACCTGTGGGACGTCATGCGTAGCGAGGCTAAAGAAAAAGCCTTGGAGGAGCCGATTCTCGGCAGCTATTTCCACGCCACTATCCTGAATCACTCAACGTTTGGAGCCGCGCTCAGCTTTCGCCTGGCAAGCAAGCTCGACAACCCGATGTTGCCCACCATGCTCATCCGGGATGTGATCGACGACGCGCTGCGAGAGGATCCGCACATGCTCAAGTGCGCGGAAATTGACATGCTGGCCACGTTCACGCGCGACCCTGCCTGCGTGGACCTGTGCTCACCGTTTCTGTTCTTCAAGGGTTATCACGCGCTCCAGGCTCACCGCGTTGCCCACTGGCTGTGGAACAACGGGCGCCGCACCCTCGCCCAGTTCTTTCAGAACCAGATATCGGTCACCCTGGCGGTCGATATTCACCCGGCTGCAAAGATCGGTTCCGGAATCATGTTCGATCACGCTACCGGCATCGTCATCGGCGAAACCGCCGTCGTTGAAGATGATGTATCCATCCTGCATTCAGTGACGCTTGGTGGTTCCGGCAAAGACTGTGGCGATCGTCATCCCAAGATACGCGCGGGCGTACTGTTGTCCGCCGGCTGCAAAGTACTTGGCAACATCGAGGTCGGTCGCGGCGCCAAGGTTGGTGCCGGTAGCGTCGTGCTGGAGGACGTTCCACCCCACGTTACCGTTGCCGGCGTTCCAGCTCGAATCGTGGGTAAGCCTGAGGAAGAATCGCCATCGCTCAATATGGATCAGAGCATCGGTGGCTGACCGCCGACCCTGTTTCCCGTAGCAGGGAAGCAAGATCTGTAGGATTGAGACGGGGCCAGGGTTAGCCCGCTTCCCCTCGCAACATAAGCTGCAGCCGCTTGCTACGGGCTTTCTCCTGCCGCAGCGCGCTACGCAGTCGGTTGATCTCGTCCGAAAACTGACGAATCTGATCCAGGTACGCCTGTTGCTGCCGAGCGATGTCCGCCTGATGCGCGCCCTTGAGTTCTTCTACGTGTTTTTTATGCCGAGCGAGCACCTGTCGCACGCTGACCCGACCGCCTTCAGCAAAAGCAGCATCGGCTTTGGATTCGAGTTGATTGATGGCCGTAGAGGGACGCGTAAGCTCGGCCGCAGGATCTTCAATGCGATTAGCAGATCCGGCCTTGAAACCGAGACGATTTTTCCGGACCGCCTTGCGAATAAGCTCCGGCGCGTTGCCGGGGCCTTCGATCTCTGGCTGCCAAAGGTTGCTGGCGTGCCATGGAACCGAGCATCGTCCTCGACAGGAAAGCCGAATCGGCCCGCCACCCAGGTCAGGACCAGCTCCCGCATTGCGCACCAGATATCGAAGGGGAACGTTGAAACCGCTGTCCGCAACACCGCCGGTCGCGACGCTCAGCTCGAAGAAGACGAGACCGCGAACCACAAAGCCGGCACCGATTGCTGCGTAGGCACAGGGAACCCGCTCGCCAGCACGGTCTTCGAGTGTCGCTGCACCCGACAGCAGCGACTCAAACTCGCTGTAACGCATTTCACTAGTGATCTGACCGTCGCGAAACAGGTAAATGGCTTCGTTGAAGGCACTGTCCATGGCGTGCTCTATTGCTCGTCCCGGCATCGGTTGGCTGGATAGCAATTAGAAACCGGCACGGCCGTTCGCGATGTGCGCTCTGTCACGTTGTGTCGGCCACGCGGACAGGCGCTGAAAAAGCGGCGACCAACGGCAAAGCGATGGCGCCTCAGGCGCCTACCAACACGTGCTCCAGTACATCGTCCAGGCGGAATGCTGCGCGATGGACCCGACCACCGTCGATGCCCTGGCGCTGCGCGTACAGCATCGTGCCACCGGCTTGATGCCGCACATCGGTAACCCTATATTTCTGCGCGCCTACCTGAACGACTGCTCCAATGACTTCATCAGCGGAGGTGCGATGCGCCGAGTACGTTCCAGCGTCTGCTACTGACATGTTGCTTTCCCATTTGCTCCGTTCTCCAAGTCCAGCAAAAATGCAGCCGTTGTCAAATTTCCGACGCACCTCTCATGCCGCAGTAGCGACTGGTAGCATGCCGTATCAAGATTGACGCCACGCCAGCTTGAGAACGCGTGCGTCGCGCCAACTCATCGACGGAGCTTTGTGAAGACCTATGCTCATCGAGATATTCTCGGACGTGATTTGCCCCTGGTGTTTCATCGGCAAGCGTCGCCTGGACGAGGTGTTGGCGACACCGGTCGGCGACGGCGTCAGCATTCGCTGGCGGCCTTGGCAGTTGATGCCAAACCTGCCACCTGAAGGCGTGGACCGGGAGAAACAGCTCCGCAGTCGTTATGGCGAGCAAGCATCGCTCGAGCGGGTTCCCGGTCGCATACGCGAAGAGGCAAGCTCTGTCGGGCTTCGCCTCAATTACGCCGGAATCCTGAGAACACCCAATACCGCCGCAGCCCATGCTCTGCTGGATGAAGCATTCGAACAGGACCAGCAACACGAGCTTGCTGAACAGCTCTTTCGCGCTCACTTTCTGGACGGCCGTGACGTCGGCGACTCTGCGGTACTCACCGACGTCGCAACGGCGGCCGGCATGCACGAATCGAGCATCAGCCGGTGTCTTTCCGCCGAAGGACGCGAGCGTGCAGTGGAGGAACTGAGCGTGCAGCGTGAGCGCGCTATGGAGCTGAATATCGCGGGCGTACCCAGCTTTCTGCTTGCAGGTAGCTACGTATTGCCTGGCGCGCAAACGGTGGACGCGCTCGCACAAATCATCGAACGCGCAAAGACTCGTCTGGTCTCTACAGGAACATGAAGGCGCGCATCGATCACCTCGTCCTCGCAGCGCGCAGCCTGGAGGACGCTAAAACTCAGTGGCATTCCGCCACAGGTCTTGACGCAAGCGATGGCGGCAGTCATCCCAGTGGCGGCACCTGCAATGCGCTTTGTGGATTAGCTGATGGGGCATACGTCGAGCTACTCGCACAGGATCCGGCGCAGCCTGAGAACCGACAGCCGACCCTACCGGAGACGCTGCGTCCGTTTCATTGGGCGGTAGCGGTGGCTGACCTGGTTCCGTTGGCCGCGCTACTGGATGATCGCGGCGTTGCCCATACGGGCGCCATAGACATGAGTCGACGAACGCCCACAGGCGATACCCTGAATTGGCAGCTCCTATTTGTTCTGGGCGACTCTGGCCGCGGAGCCATACCATTTTTCATCGACTGGCTCGGTTCGCAACACCCGAGCCAGACGCTTGGCGCAGACGTCAGGCTCCTTGAGCTGCGCAGCTCTGCACCAGCAGATTCGATCCTTCATTGGCTACTGCCTGAACTCGACTTGCCAGGCGTTCGAATCGGCGGCGGCGTGGATGCACGCCTGGAATTCAGGTTTGCCATCTCCGAAGCCACGGCTCTGAGTCGTAATCCCGCATGGCAAAGCGACTGTCCGGCCGGGTTTCCGCTCGGCTAGACCGTAGCGCTCAGGATGGTTCCCCCAAAACCCAGAATTGAGCGAGACGCAACTGGCCAGCACGCCTTGGCGCTGACACAATCGAGCCGCGACTAAATAAAACCAAAAGCAAACGAAAGGTAGCCGCCCACCATGTCCGAGCCGAG
>CAYGQC010000019.1:11709-18126 GCA_964351875.1 uncultured Pseudomonadales bacterium | reverse complement strand
GAACTATGCCCTTGGCGTGCTGACGGTTGTCTACACGTTCAACTTCATCGATCGACAGATCCTGTCCATCCTGGTTGAGCCGATCAAAGCGGAGCTGGGTTTCTCCAACTTTCAAATCGGGCTATTGACCGGGCTGGCGTTCGCCATGTTCTACGCGACGCTCGGCATTCCGATTGCGCGGCTCGCCGACAAGCACAATCGACGCAATATCATTGCGCTGGCCGTGACTGTCTGGAGTTTCTTCACCGCGATCTCTGGCCTGGCCAACAACTTCTGGCAGATGTTGGCGGCGAGAGTGGGCGTCGCGGTAGGCGAAGCTGGCGGCTCGCCACCGTCCCACTCGATGATTTCGGACTACTACCCTGCAGAGAAGCGAGCCACAGCCCTCGGAATTTACAGTCTCGGCATACCCGTTGGCATTCTCTTTGGATTCTTCGTTGGCGGCTGGATCAACGAGTTCTTCGGCTGGCGCTGGGCATTCGCGGTCGTCGGCATTCCCGGCCTACTGATCGCACTCATCGTCCGCTTCACGCTACGCGAACCACCAAGGGGCATGGCCGAGGCCCGCAGCGCCGTTGTCGAGGCGCCTTCCGTATGGGTGACCTTCGGTACGCTCTGGCGTAAGCCGACGTTTCGACACATGGCGTTCGGCGGCGCGCTTGCTGCCTTCGTCGGCTACGGCATGACCAATTTTGCCGCCTCGTTCTTCATCCTGAGCTTCGATATGAATACGGGTGAAGTAGGCACGATGCTTGGTTTGCTGTTCGGAATTCCGGGCGGCATAGGCATTGCGTTAGGCGGCTACCTGTCCGATCGAATGGGTGCGCGTGACAAGCGCTGGGCACTGTGGGTCGTGGCCGCCGCGTTGTCCGTATCCGTTCCGTTTACCGTAATTGCGCTGACGTCCAACACAGCCTGGATGGCCTGGTTCTGGCTGTGCATCCCAGTGATGCTGTCCAACTTTTATCAGGCGACCACCTTTGCGCAGACCCAGGGCCTCGTCGCCCTGCGCATGCGCGCCGTGGCATCTGCGGTACTGCTGTTTGTCCTCAACATTATCGGCCTGGGTCTCGGCCCGACGGTCACTGGCCTGATCGCTGATTTGCTCGAGCCCTCATACGGCGAACAAGCAATTCGCTACAGTCTGATGATCTGCTCGTTCGTCTATCTCTGGTCGGCCTTCCATTACTTTATGGCCGGGCGACACCTGGAGAACGATCTTGTCACCGACGATGTGGTTCTGACAGAAAAGACAGCCTGAGCACCGGCAAGCACCCGGGCATCGCTCATAGCGAGCCCGGCCAACGGCTGACTACTGAGAATGAGCGTGCAGAAATTCGCGCACTTCGGTAAGTGCCGCATCGACATCGGCGCCCTCCTTCCAGGATTCGATGTAACTCACATTCGGCGCGCTATCACGAATACGCTCACTGGTGCTACGCGGGTGGTAGGGATCGTCTCCCTGCAGGACCATAAGCGGCGTCGCGCAGGCGGAGACGAACTCATCGTCCAAATTGAATAAATAGGCATCGCTATCGAAGAGATTGCTGCGAAAGCTGCTCAGGACCTCTTGATCGATGCTGCGGCCATCTGCTGCAAGCTCCGACGCCCAACTGTCAAAAAGGCCATGAAAGACATCGCGGTTGTTGTCGAGTCCAATCGGTTGCAGCAGCACGGCGCTTAGTACGCGCTGCGGTGCCGCTTCGATGAGTCCCAGGCAGAACGGGCCACCGATACACATGCCCAGCACATGAAAACGTTCGATTCCCAAATGATCCATTAGCGCGAGCTGATCGGCGGCGTAGGTTGCCCAACCGTCATCGGCGGCGATGGGTGCCCGGCTCTGACCTGCGTTGCGTTGGTCCATCGCGATCACCCGGAAGCTTTCGGGCAACTCATCGACCGGATTGAACGGCGAGTTGCTCCAGATGGCAACGCTACTGCGCATGCCTCCAGGGGCGAGCAACAGCACCGCCTCGCCTGAGCCGCGATCCTCGTAATAGATTGAGCGATCACCATCGTCAAAAATCGGCATGTGCAGTCCCCTTTCCTAACTTGTCGCGTGTCTGTCGCGTGCTCGACCACGGCTTCCCGAGGTCGCAATGAACAGCTCGCTTGAATGTGCCAGGGCAACCTAAACTCGACGCCCTGGCGAGCCGTCAGTTTGCCCGCCGAGCGAAGAAAAGGCACGGCTGACGATGTCGCGCCCGCAACGACAGCCATCGCGCTGACAAGCTCGAGTCGCTAGACTCCGCCGCTAGTTTGTCACCCCCCATTTCACAGCCTCAGCAGGAGTCGCGCCATATGGCTCACCATCGCCTGATAGTTCTCGGATCTGGCCCCGCGGGATACACCGCTGCGCTCTATGCGGCACGTGCAAATCTCTCTCCGGTCCTGATCACTGGCGTCGAGGTCGGTGGCCAACTGACAACGACAACAGAAGTTGAGAACTGGCCGGGCGGACACGCCGAGCTGCAAGGCCCAGAACTCATGATGCAGATGGCGGAGCATGTTGAACGCTTCGACGCCAGCATCGTCAACGATCACATTCACACCACCGATCTGACCCCTGGTGCGCTACGCATCACCGGTGATCAGGACACGTATACGTGCGATGCGCTGATCATCGCCACCGGCGCTTCCGCACGCTATCTGGGGCTGGCATCCGAGGAAGCTTTCCTGGGCAAAGGCGTATCTGCCTGCGCTACGTGCGACGGCTTCTTCTATCGCAACCAGGATGTGGTTGTTGTTGGCGGCGGCAACACAGCTGCTGAAGAAGCACTCTATCTGTCCAACATCTGCAAAAGCGTCACGCTGGTGCATCGTCGCGACGAGCTGCGCGCCGAAAAGATCCTTCAGGACCGCCTGTTCGCCAAGGCAAACATCAAGCCTGTTTGGTTTCATAATCTGGTTGAAGTACTTGGAGATGACTCTGGCGTAACAGGCGCCCGGATCGAATCCACGGACGGAGCCACCCAGGATCTGGATGTCACCGGCGTGTTCATCGCGATCGGCCACACACCAAACACTGGAATTTTTGAGGGTCAGTTAGCGATGAACGGTGGCTATATCGATGTCACGAGCGGCACCAAAGGCAATGCCACCGCGACCTCCGTACCCGGCGTTTTCGCGGCCGGTGACGTTGCTGACCACATCTACCGGCAGGCGATCACCAGCGCCGGCTTTGGTTGTATGGCAGCGCTCGATGCAGAGCGTTTCCTGGACGAGGCGTAAGCGCAGTGGCCTCGAACGCCGCCCAGGAAGATAGCTGGCTGGGATGGGTCAAAAAGATTCATGCCATTGCCGGCACCGGGCAGCACTTTGCGGCGAGCGACTTCGATAAAGAACGCTATGACGAGCTGAACGAGATCGCCACGGCCATGCTGGCTACACTCGCACAATCCCAGCCGGCGGCAATCTCCAATCTCTTCCCGGACCACGGCCAGGGCTACAGCACGCCGAAAGTGGAAGTTCGCGGCGCTGTGTTTGACAGGGACTCCGACAAGATTCTACTGGTTCGGGAAAAGGCGGATGGTCTGTGGTGCTTACCTGGAGGCTTCACTGAGATCGGGCTCTCGCCAAGCGAAAACATCGTCAAGGAAGTTCAGGAGGAAGCGGGCATCGATGTCGTCGTATCCCGGATGTTTGCGCTGAAGCACAAGGCCAAGCACGACTACCGTCCTGACCCTCGCGACTTCTACAAGCTATTCCTGCTGTGCGACGCGCCACACGGGGCTGTTCCCAAGGCCGGCATGGAGACGTCCGACGCTCGCTACTTTGCGATCGATGCGCTACCCCCGCTCTCCGAAGGCAGAACAATCGCCGCCGACGTTCACCTGGCCCAGCAACATTACAACGATCCTTCGTTGGCCTGCTTTATCGACTAAATCCGAAAATGTCATTCAACTGATTGGCGCCTGTCAGCGGAGATCAACGAAAAGTGCGCATCGACTCAGAAATCGACGCGCACACCCAATGACGCCGTACGGCTCTTGTTGGGCCTCGCGCCGTAGGGTTGTCGACCGAGAATGTCTTTCTCGTCGGTCAGATTCTCAATCCGCGCCAGCAGGGTGACGCCTTCACTCAGTACGTAGCGAGACGACACATCCAGCGTTAACGAGCTGTCTGTCCGCTCAAAATCGGCACACGAGGCTCGCACGCAAACCTCGTCTACATAACTGAGCGCACCAAACACACCCCAGCGCTCTGTCTCCACGCCAACGGTCAGGTTGAGCTGTTGCTCTGGAATGTAGGGTATCGGGTCTCCCGAGCTCACATCACCGAAAAACGCGGTGTCTGCGATGTCTGTATCGAAGGTGCCGTCGATGTAGGTGTACGCGAGCGAGACTGGAACGGAGATGCTCGAACCAACAGCCAGATCCGTAGACACCAGCAACTCCACGCCCTGCACTGTCGCGGCGTCGCCATTGAACGCGTCACCAATGGCGCAATCTGAGCCTGAGGAAGACGTACATTCGCCGAGCAGGTTGTCGTAGTCACTCAGAAAGTACGCAGCTTCTGCGTATAGTTCGCCGCGATTTAGGCGCACACCCAGCTCATAGTTGATGGCCTCCTCTTCCTTCACGCCTGGTGAGTTGCTGGGCGCGGTGAAGCCTTTGTGGATACCACCGAACACCGAGATGGACTCACTGACTTGATAGGCCGCTCCAAGCCCCGGCAGCACCACAGAAGTGTCATTGCTGCGACGATCGCGCACGGCAGCAGCAGCTCTGGAAGCCGGGTCACTGGTTTCGCTGGCACGTGTTTCCCAGCGGGTTCGCTGCTGATTGATGTCCTCGAAGCGCAACCCTGGCGTCAAAACCCAGTTGCCAAACTCGATGCGATCATAAATGTGAATCGCCAGAGCCTGCGCTTCCTGCAGGCGGTTGCCCGCGTTACCCAGCAAGCCGATGTCGTCGAGCACCAACTCGCCACCCACCTGGGAATAGCTGCTGTTGCGTTGCAGCCTGTCCTCTTCGTCCTCGTGGTAGCGAACGCCAGCCGACAGTTCATGCGTGAGCGCACCCGTCGCGAAATCCCAGGTGAAGCCGAACTGGATGCCCTGGGAGAGATACTCCCGGGCGTTGGAGCGAAGCTGAATGCTGCCTGGCGCCGTATCGAGCGTGCCATCGAGTATCTGCGAAAGCTCAAGGGCGCTGAAGCCAGCCAGTGAGCCGCCGCCATTGATCGCCTGCACGACGTTGAACCAACTGGTTGATGCAAACGATTCGGCGTTAGCACTACCGTCGAAGTCGATGCCCTCGGTCTTGAACCAATCGCGCTCGTGCTCATTGCGATAGGCAGTCAACGAAATCGATGCCGAGTCACTCAGCTCAAACTCGTAGCGAACGATAATCTGATCATGAGCCGTAGCAATATTGTCGAGTGCTGACAGCCCGTAACGACGCAGCGCATCGTCCCGAAAATCCGCATCGGTAAGCCCGAGATAGCTCTGATCAGAATCCTGATCAGCAACCTGCCACTTAAGCTCCACGTTGTGACGCGAATCGGCGGGCGCATACGCCAGCTTGACGGTGTAGTCGCGAACGTCGAGACCCGAATCACCACCTCTGTCTATGTCCTGGAACCCGTCCGAGCGCCATTGATGCGTCTCGACCAGGTAGCCAAAGCCGTTGTCCAGAGTCTGCCCGAAATGACCATGAAGGCGATACGTGGAATCTTCGGCAGCCTCCAGAAGAAGCTGACCAGCGGTGTCTGCGGGGATGGGCGTGGAGAGCATGTTAAGCGCACCACCGATGGTGTAAGGGCCCTGCGTGATGGCCGCCGGCCCTTTCAAAACTTCGATGCCCGACATGCGGCCAATGGTCGGGAAGTAATACGCGCTGGGCGCCGAGTAAGGCGCGGGGGCAATCAGCACGTTGTCTTCAAGTAGCGTGATGCGACCACTTCGCTCGGTAGCAACGCCGCGAATCGACAGGTTAGGCCTCAGGCCGTAACCATCCTCGACCTGCACGGAAACACCCGGAATTTGCCGAATCACTCGCTGGATGTCGCTGTAACCGAGCTGTTCGAGCTCTTCGACGCCCAGGTAGTGGGCACTCCCTGACACCTGCTCGCCCTGCTCTCGATCACCGACGATCGTAATCTCTTCCACGAAGGGCGAATCATCCGCGGCGGCCGGGATCACCGCGACAGCCCAAACCCCGATCAGAACAACGGTGATAGCCCTGGAAACATGCGGACGGGCTAGGTACGACGGACAGTACATCTGGCGATCTCGAATAATTGACAGGAACAGTGACTCGGGGGGCCCACTGCCCGACCGGCGGACGTCACTATAATCGATAATGAGAATCGTTCTCAATACTATTTTCATTACTAACCACTCTCCCGCGCTGCCTACTTTGCTAACGACAGATGCCACGTTGCTTGTTCGGGACACACGCTACCCATTTG
>CAYGQC010000019.1:1038-11609 GCA_964351875.1 uncultured Pseudomonadales bacterium | reverse complement strand
CGTTCCATCCATTTGGAACAGCCCCCCGACTCCTTATCAGGACACACCAAGCGCAATCGTCACGCGTTCATCAGGCGAATCGAGTAACCTTGCCGCATGTCACTCACCGCCCGCGCCGTCCACGATATCAATGAGATTGATGCATCCCTCTGGGACGCCTGCGCCACCTCTTCCGGCACTTACAACCCCTTTCTCAGCCACGCCTTTCTCTGCGCACTCGAGCGCTCCCAAAGCGCGACGAAACAGACCGGCTGGCACCCCTTTCATCTCCTGCTCGAAGACGAAGACGTACCGGGTGGCGTCATTGGCCTGGTGCCGATGTATCTGAAGGGCCACTCCCAGGGTGAGTACGTCTTTGATCATGCCTGGGCCGATGCCTGGCATCGGGCAGGCGGCAAGTACTACCCGAAGCTGCAAAGCTGCGTGCCATTCACGCCGGCTACTGGCCCTCGACTGCTGCGGCACCCGGATGTGCTGCTGGATGACAACGATCGGCGCATGGATCTGCTGGGCGCGGCCGCGCAGATTACTGATGAGATGGGCATATCCAGCCTGCACATCACCTTCATGGAGAAAGAGGATTGGGAGTTAGCCCGGCATGCCGGTTACCTCGCGCGAATCGACCAGCAGTTTCATTGGCAGAATCGGGATTACGAAACCTTCGATGACTTTCTCGCAGCGCTCTCGTCCAAAAAGCGCAAGAACCTCAAGCGTGAACGCAGGGACGCACTCGCCAGTGAGATCACCATAGAGCGCATCACGGGCGATGCGCTAACCGATGAACACATGGATGCCTTCTACCAGTTCTATCTGGATACCGGTTCGCGCAAGTGGGGCTCGCCTTACTTGACCCGGGAGTTCTTCACATTGATGGCCAGCGACTTCGCCGAACACACCCTGCTCATCATGGCGAAGCGTGCGGGCCGATACATTGCAGGCGCCATCAACTTCATCGGTTCCGACACCCTATTCGGCCGCAACTGGGGTTGCGTTGAGGATCACCGATTTCTTCACTTTGAGGTCTGCTACTACCAGGCCATCGAATTTGCGATCGAGCGTGGCCTAAAGCGCGTGGAAGCCGGGGCGCAGGGAAGCCACAAGGTAGCGCGAGGGTACGAACCACAGGCTACCTATAGCGCGCATTGGATTCCGGACCCAGGTTTTCGCGCCGCCATCGAGCGCTATCTAGAAGACGAACGCGGCTACGTCGAACAGGATATCGAACACGTCAGCCAACACACTCCGTTCCGCAAAGCCTAGATCCAGCGTTTCACAGCCAAGACACAGGACCGAGTCAGGCGCTTTCCAAATCGCTCGCGCCTTCTCGGCTGCAACTCGTAAAGAGACGAATTTGGCGGACCCAACGCAGTCCTGTCTCGCTCGGCTATGGCCTTATCAAAGTCACAACACTTTCTGCTATGGCGCCAAAGACATTTGTCGGTTCGGGAGGTTAACAATGCTTTCAGGGGTTTGTATCGGCACTAATGATCTGGTCTTGGCTGGAGAGTTTTACGACGCTGTCCTAGCGACGCTCGGCATGAAATGCTTGTATTCAGATGCGCAAGAGCGGGGTTATGGGGGATCAGACAACAAGATACAGCTATTCGTGAACCTGCCATTCAACAAGCAGCGAGCAACGTTCGGCAACGGAACCCAAGTTATGTTTTACGCCGCGAGCCCTGCTGTAGTTCGGGCGTTTCATTCCACTGCCCTCAGTCAAGGTGGTACCGATGAAGGCCCGCCGGGACCGCGCGACTTCAATCCGGACTACTACGGCGCTTACGTGCGTGATCTAGACGGCAACAAATTGAATGTTTCCGTAGATCCAGAAGCAACGCCATAGCGTGGTGTCTAATCACCTGTGGTCGAAGAGAGCCATGCGATGGGTTCCCGGCACGGACTTGAGCATCCGCAATTGGACACCTGCTCACGCCCAGAGCTCATCTGGCTTTACCCCACTGCTCAGCGCGGTTCTATGCCCTCACTCGAAGCAACCGACATTACGCTTTAGACGACAACCCAGCCTCGCCTCGTACTCGGAAACCGGTCGCCTCTCTTACCCGGGAGCCGGTCGCGCCGCACTCGTCAACTGGCCAACAAGCTCACGCGAGTAACGTTGCAGGCGAGCCAGGTTTTCCGGGCCGAGGCGCAGCAACTGCTTCTCGAGTTCAGAAGCGGCTTCCACATTCTCGTCAGCAAACTTAAAGCCGCGTTCCGTCCGTTCAAGTGCCAGCCCACCCTGGGGTATCGACACGGCGACCACGTTTGCCACCGATCGGCGTACCAGGGCCAGGGAATCGGCATCCGGCCGCCCGAGTTCCCGCAGCGCGGCGTCAAGCAGCGGCGCATAGAGCACCAGGAACGCCGCAGATTGCTCAGCCGGATACGCCTCAAGCAGATCGATGTAAGCGTCAAAACGGGCGAAGCTGCGTTCAGACATCTGCAACTCGCCATCGACACTGACGACAGAGAACCCCTGCCCGGGCAACAGGAATGCCAACTGTTTTCGGGGCTCGTTGCCCTGCGCTGCGTTATCAAGAAGCGCTGCCAGCCGTCTCAGCAGGTCACCCTGCCCCAACCATTCAGGCTCAACTGGCCAACCCGTGAGCGCATCGACCACCGATGGGTCACTGTCATCGAGTGACGGCAAACTCGCGGGGATGGGTCGCGGTTCAATCACCAACGGCGCAGTCTCGGCATTGTCCGCAGCTACCGGCTCATCAGGCTGAATCGCCAGCTCCCCAGGGGTGCCTTCGACACTAGTGCGCGCCTGCCACCAGGGCAGACCGAACTCAAGCCCGACAATGATCAACGCGGCAACCAATAGCCCCGCCAGTACGCCCCAATATTTCACCTTCTTTCCTTATCGTGTCCGCGCCGCGGTCTTCTGAGCATGTCGAGATTGGGCCCACGCCGCTTAACCCTGCGTGAATGGGTAATGGCCCTGACCGACCTCCAGATCGGGCGAGCTTGCGCTCTACACGGCCTGTTGACCGGCAATAAGGTTTATTATGCGCGCCCCACCTTTCACAGAACGATCGAGACTCTGCCGATATGACCGCCACTGCCATCAAAGCCCTTCTCGCCCACCAGATCGAACTGGGCAGCACAGTCACTATCGAAGGCTGGGTTCGATCGCGACGGACCAGCAAAGGCGGCTTCTCGTTCGTCCACGTTCACGATGGCTCCTGCTTCGATACCATCCAGGCCGTCGCGGACGGCGAGCTTGCGAACTACGAACAAGACATCGTCGATCTTGCGACCGGCGCTTCGGTCAGAGTGACCGGCAAACTGGTTGAGAGCCAGGGCAAAGGCCAGGATCGAGAAGTCCAGGCAACGTCCATCGAGGTGCTCGGCGACGTCGATGATCCCGAGACCTACCCGATCTCCAAGAAGCGACACACGTTTGAGTTCCTGCGTGGCGTCGCCCACCTCAGGCCCCGCACCAACACCTTCGGCGCGATCGCTCGAATCCGCAACACCCTCGCTCAGGCAGTACACGGCTATCTAAATGATGAAGGCTACATCTGGGTGGCAACGCCCATCATTACTGGCAGCGATTGCGAAGGCGCGGGTGAGTTATTTCGCGTCTCTACCCTGGACTCGGTCAACAAAGGCCAGGACTTTAGCGACGACTTCTTCGGCCGCGAGACGTTTCTAACCGTCTCCGGCCAGCTCAACGTTGAGAGCTACTGCCTGGCGATGTCCAAGGTCTACACCTTCGGCCCGACGTTTCGCGCGGAAAATTCCAACACGGCAAGACACCTCGCCGAGTTCTGGATGATTGAACCGGAAATTGCCTTTGCCGATCTGGCCGCGGATGCGGACCTCGCGGAAGGCCTCCTGAAGTCCGTACTTGCAAGAGCGCTCAATGACAACCCGGACGATATGGCCTTCTTCGCCGAGCGAGTCGATGCAAGCGCGATAGAACGCCTGCAGACCGTGATTGAAAAGCCCTTTGAGCGCATCACCTACACGGACGCGATCGACACCCTGAAAGCATCGGGCAAGACATTTGAATTTCCAGTCGCCTGGGGTCTCGATATGCAGTCGGAACACGAGCGCTTCCTGACCGAGGAGCACTTCAAGGGCCCCGTAGTCGTGACGAACTATCCGGCTGAGATTAAAGCCTTCTACATGCGCGCCAACGACGACGGCAAGACCGTAGCCGCGATGGATGTGCTGGTGCCCGGCATCGGGGAGATTATCGGTGGTAGCCAACGCGAAGAACGCCTGGACGTTCTCGATGCGAAACTCGACGCTCAAGGGCTGAGCGAAGAGCTTTGGTGGTATCGAGATCTGCGTCGCTACGGCACCGTGCCTCACGCTGGGTTTGGCCTGGGTTTTGAACGCCTCGTTCAGTACGTCACCGGCATGGCTAACATCCGCGACGTGATCGCGTTTCCGCGCGTGCCGAAAGGAGCGGACTTCTAGCTTGCGAACACGCGACACCTTCAAGCATCTCGCCCGCGTCTGGCCCTACGCTCGTCGCTACCGGCTGCGCCTGATCATCGGGATCGTGTGCTTTGGCATCGCACGCGTGCTTGAGGCTATGGTGCCGCTTGCATTGGCCGTGAGTATCAACCGCATCGCAGAGAGCAACTGGGACGTAGCGGACCAGGTGCTGTGGATCATCGCCTCGGTCATTGGGCGCTATGTGTTCGTAACCAGCGCCCGCTACCTGGTTCGCTCAGCGTCACTGAGGGTCGCCTTCGACCTGCGGCGCAACTTTTATGAGACGCTTCAAGGCCAGGGCGCGACGTTTTTCAACGATTTCTCCGTCGGCGATATGATGACTCGCGCGGTTGCAGACATTTCACTGATTCAACGCCTTATCTCTCTGGGCACCATCCTCGCGGTTATCCTCGTATACGCAACGATCGTCGGCTTCGCCTTCATGCTGTACCTGTCGCCGATGCTCACGCTGCTGCTGATACCGCCGCTGCCGCTGGTGTTCTTCTACGCGCGCTGGTCTGCCAGGCAGATGGGCGAGGCTTCACAGGACGTTCAGGACCGGCTATCGGATCTCTCGGCCCAGGTTCAGGAGAACCTGTCGGGTATTCGGACTATCCAGGCGATGGTGCAGGAAGACAACGAGATCAAGCGCTTCGCCCGCACCAACCAGCTCTACGCCGACGCGTTCTACCGGCAGGCCTGGGTAACGTCGATGATGGGTGCATGGATGCCTTCTCTCGCCGCGATCTGCACGATTACCGTACTCGGTGTCGGCGGCACGCTGGTATTGGATGGTGAACTCGCGATCGGTGATTTTGTCGCCTTCTTCATGTACATCAGCATGGTGGTTCAACCCTTCCGCGTCGCTGGCTTCATGCTGAACATGTTCCAGCGCGCGGCCGTCGCCTCTGCGCGAGTGTTCGATGTCATGGATCTCAGCCCGGAAATACCGGACACGCCGAGCGGCGAAACACCCGCGCACATCTCCGGCAACATCGAACTTAAGAACCTGACCTTTACTTTTCCAGGAGCGCGCCGCCCTGCCCTTGCGGGCGTAGACCTCTCGATTGCAGCCGGGGAAACCGTCGCGATCATGGGGCCGGTTGGAGCTGGAAAAACCACTATCCTGCGACAGATCGTGCGCCTGCTCGAACCCCCACCTCAATCGGTGTACATCGATGGGCATCCCGTCGCAGACTATCCCCTCGCGCTACTTCGAGGCGATCTGGCCTACGTTCCCCAGGATGCGTTCCTGTTTGCGGAGCCATTGCGCGACAATCTCACCTACGACGATCCGGAACGCTCGCTCGCCCGGATCTGGGCGGCTGCAACGTCTGCCGATTTACGAGCTACGATCGAAGGCTTTCCCGAGCAAATGGACACCGAGGTCGGGGAGCGCGGCGTAACACTCTCTGGTGGTCAGAAGCAGCGCGCAGCACTCGCGCGCGGCTTAATCCGCAACGCGCACGTATTGCTGCTCGATGACTGCTTCTCGGCAGTCGACACCGAAACCGAAGAACACATCCTCTCTGAACTGCGACGGCTCAGAGCTGAGCAGACAACGATCTTAGTTTCTCATCGCGTATCAACAGCGCGGCATGCAGATCGAATCGTTGTCCTCGAAAACGGTCGCATAACGGAGATCGGCAGCCACGAGGACCTAATCAGCTCAGGCGGCTACTACGCTGAGCTCGAACGCATTCAGCGCGAAGGCGCAACCAGTGCTGATATTGAGTTGCTCGGTGCGCCCATCGGATGAGCAAGCGGCAAGTCAACAGTAAAGCGCCGACAAGCGCGGGCCTCGATCACCAGATGTTCGATGCCGAAATCAGCGGTGCGGTGCTTAACCTGTCGTTGCTCAAACGCCTCCTACGCTGGCTCGCTCCCTACAAGGCAACGGTCGCCGTATCTTCAGTCCTCGTGCTCGTCGCATCCGTACTGCAGGTGCTGCTACCGGTCATCATCTCGATCGTTGCGATTGACCATATTCTCGGTGGCAATCCGAACCCCGCATCGCCAGATCTCGGCTTGATTGCGCTCAACGGCTGGCTCAGCGAAAACCTCGGTTGGTCACCGCTGTTTGCCGCCGCGCTCATGTACGTTGTCTTCCAGGTCTCTTGGGCGATTCTCGGGCACTGGCATCGCATGACGCTGAACAGCGCGGTGATTAACGGCTTGCGCGATCTCCGCTTAGATCTGTTTTCTCACCTTGAGAGCCGACCGGCATCGTTCTACGACCGCGTGGCCGTCGGCCGAATCATGACCCGGGTAACCAACGATATCGAAGCGCTATACGAGGCACTGCGAGGCCTTGGCACACTCGTCGGCGAGTTCGTCCCGTTCTTTGTTGCACTCGGCATCATGCTGGCGACGGATGTTGAGCTGACGCTCTGGCTGCTGCTCGCCCTGCCTATCATGGGCACCATCACCACAGTGTTTCGACGCTTCTCCAGGGAGTTGTTTCGTCGCGCCAGGCTCGCGCTGTCTTCGCTGAACCAGAACATGCAGGAAAATCTGTCGGGACTAACGGTGGTCCAGATTTCCGGGCGAGAAGAAGAAAACCTCGAACGCTACACCGCCATCAACGCCTCGCATCGCGACGCTGAACTTGCATCCGCTCGAATCGAAACGCTGTACGGCGCGTTCACCGATTCCATGAGCCATCTGGCGTTGGCCGGGATCGTCTGGCTCGGTACCGAATCCGTTGCCGCTGGCGCGATGTCCCTTGGCGGTGTCGTACTGTTCACCCGCTTTGTCGACATGTTGTTCCAGCCCATCGTTGCCCTTGGCGAGCAGACGAACATACTGTTTCGCGCGATGGCTTCAGGCGAGCGAATCTTCCAAGCGCTGGATTGGGACGAACGCATTCACGAACCGCTCGATCCCGCGGCGCTACCAGAGCGTTTGCGCGGCGAGCTCGAATTCAAAAACCTGACCTTTGCCTACGACTATGGTGAGACAGTTCTGAAAGACGTCTCGCTATCGATTGCGTCTGGCGAACGCCTTGCGATCGTTGGCCCAACGGGTTCCGGCAAAAGCACGCTGATTCGCCTGCTCGCGCGGTTCTATGATTTTCCGGACGGCAAAATTTTCCTGGACGGCATCGATCTCAATCACATTCACAGCCACGATCTGCGCAGACGAGTGGGCGTCGTGCTGCAGGACTTCCACATCTTCTCCGGCAGCATCTACGACAACATCTCTCTGGGCGATCCAAACATCAGTCGTGAACGTGCGATCGAGGCTGCCAAAACGGTGAACGCCTGGCGCTTCATCAGCGAGCTGCCAGATGGCATGGACGCGGAGCTGTCGGAGCGCGGTCAGAACCTCTCACAGGGACAGAGACAGCTACTCGCCTTTGCCCGCGTGCTAGCCGCCGACCCGGAGATTCTGGTCCTCGACGAAGCGACGGCCAGCATCGACACGGCAACCGAGTTGCTGATTCAGGACGCGCTGGAGAAACTCACTAAGGGACGTACCTCCATCATCATCGCGCACAGGCTGCAGACGATTGCGGAAGCTGATCGAATTCTGGTGTTGGAAGATGGGCAAGTGCGTGAAATTGGCAGCCACGGCGAGCTACTGAGCCAAGGCGGCCTATACGCCACCTTGTACGAGCTGCAGTTCCAGAGTGACACCGAGCACCCCGACGAGGCCTAAGCACGTGTTGACCAGCGGCTAGTCACTGCCGTCGTCTTGGTACGCTTGGCGCGCCGCCTGCAGCATACCGTCGAGCTCCCTGAGGAGTTGATCACGACGCTCGCCCTGATAGACGCCTGCGATTTCAGCTTTGGATTCGCTCGCCAGGATATCCGCTTCACTGTTGCGACCGACCGTATACAGGGCCGCTGCGGTCTGGCCCTTGAGAAACGTTAGCGGAGACACCTCACCTTCCCAGGCATTCGCAAGCCGAAGCTGTTCCAAACCTCGCTCGGCGGCCGAAGCCGACTCTCCAAGGCGCTGCTCCAAACCCATTTCCATGATGGTTAACTGGACTGCCGCGCCACTCACGCCAGCATCTGCGGAGCGATCGATTACGCCTCGAGCTCGATCGAAATAGTCACGTGCAGCGCCAAAGTCGTCGGTTTGGCTTGATATCTTACCGAGCGCAATGAGCGGTCCAAGCTGACCGAGCTCGATTTCAAGATCCTCAAAGACCGTCAACGCCGCCTCATAGTGGCTGTGTGCTGCGCGCCACTGTTGCTGATTAACCGCAGCCAAACCGAGAATTTGCAGCATCTGGCCACCGATGCTCTCAATAGTGCCATCTGGGCGCGTAAAGATCGCAAGCGCTTTTCGAGCTGGCTCGATCGCGCTTTGCGCATCAATCCCGAAACGTGCATTGGCCTCGGCTTGCCAGCGCCAACCCATCGCAACGTCAGACTCCGAACCGCCATGAAGCACATATCGAACATGCGCGTCCTTCAGTTCCTCGAGGGCTTTGCCTGGATCGGTCATCGTCTGAGCGAGAAGAATCTGGCCAACCGCGTAGGGACGGCTTTCCGCGCCATACAAGGTGTGCGCAATGGTCATGTAGTCGTCAATTAGCGCCCGAATGCGCGCAGCCTCTCCCGGCTCGCCCGTTGCGCTTACTGAGACGACGTACGCGAAAATCGCCTGGAGCTGTGCAGCCGAAGGCGTGGCCAGGTCCTGCTGCGCTCGCTCTAGCGCGTTACGCGCGATGCGCTCAGCCTCACGATGCTCGCCCAAACCAAACAAGGTGATTGCGACGGACGACAGCATCGCAACCAGAGTTTCAGGATCATCAGAGAACGCCGTAGGCGCTCGCTGGGCCGCTTCACGCACTACCGCGCTCATCGGCGCGTCCGAGCGCATCCGAATGTTACCCAGACGATAACCGCCGGGCGCCAGCAACAGGTCTTGGAAGAACTCAGTCGTCGTCTGCAATCGCGCGGATTCGCGATTCGCTTCAATCGAAGAGGCGACCGCCAAGCCGCTTCCCGTCGCCACAGCAGACACCGCAATCAACCCTAGTGCACAGGCGGCACGATTACGACGCACAAACCGAGAAGCCCGATAGCCGAGAGAGTCGGCGCGCGCAGAGATGGGCCGATGCTGAGCTAGGCTCTCAAGATCTCTCGCGAGTTCCGATGCGCTGGCGTAGCGACGCTCCGGATCTTTGCGTAGCGCTTTGCCGACAATCAGCTCAAGATCCGCCGATCCACTGGCCTCCAGCTCAGCCGGGAATGGCCTCGGCGGCGTGTGTGCGACGGTTTGGGCGAGTTCTCCGGGTGAAACGCCGGTCACGTCATACGGCATCTCGCCCGTCACCAATTCAAAGAGCAGAGCGCCGAGGCTGTAGACATCAGACGCGGTGGTCACCTGAGCACCCGTAACCTGCTCAGGCGATGCGTACTGCGGCGTTAGGGCCGGATAGTTCAGTGTTTCCTGAGAGCGATAACCCTGGTCATCCAGAACTTTGGCGATGCCGAAATCCAGAAGCTTAGGCTGGCCATCCTCTGTCACGAGTACGTTCGAGGGTTTGATATCGCGATGCACGACGAGGCGCTGGTGGGCAGACTGCACGGCGTCGCAGATGCGTCTGAATACCAACAGAATCTCCGAGAGCGACTTGCCGCTCGCGTATTCGGTAATGGATACGCCGTCGACGAGTTCCATGACAAAGTAAGGAGTTCCGTCCGGAAAGCTGCCGCCATCGATGAGGCTAGCAATGTTCGGATGGTGCAGGCTGGCCAGTATCTCTCGCTCACCCTCGAATCGACGAATGAACGCCTCACGCACGTTTTCCTGCATAGGCGCCTGGAGTGCTTTTATCGCGACCTCTTGTTCGAAGCCGCCACTGATTCGCCGTCCCCGAAACACAACGCCCATGCCGCCCTGTCCGATCCGCTCGACGATCTGGAAGGCGCCAATGGTCGCTGGCGGTGACCAGGCGCGCAGGGGGCTATCGCTGGTTTTGAGACCGCTCGTCGTTGCGTCAATCTCGTGCAATTGCAGAACACGCTCAAGCAGTGCCGAATCATTGCCGCAACGACGACGTAGCCACTCTGTTCGCTCGCCCTCCGACAGCTCGACTGATTGGTCGAACAGTTCGAGCGCGCGACGCTCAAATTCAACGTCCATTCATATCACCG
>CAYGQC010000019.1:0-1028 GCA_964351875.1 uncultured Pseudomonadales bacterium | reverse complement strand
CCCCAATCATTCCGCCCGCCCCACGGGGGTTAACCCGACTTTTCGATCCTGACTGCTCTTTGCGCCACCAACAAGCGCTCCGTATGCTTCTCGCAACCTTCGTTGTAACTGCGAGCCCTCGTGAGCGACGACAGAAACATTACCGGCTTACTGCACCAGTGGCAGGCAGGCGACGCGGCTGCCCGAGACGATCTATTCGCCATCATGCACGCTCAGCTCAAAGCGATGGCTGCAGGTGCACTGCGTGGCGATCGACTCCGGTTTGAAGTGCAACCAACCGAGCTGGTCAACGAATGCGCCATCAGACTGCTTGGTATAGATCACATCGATTGGCGAGACCGTGTGCATTTCATGGGTGCTGCTGGGATTACCATGCGCCGAGTGCTCGTTGACCAGGCGCGCAGGCGGCTCGCAGAGAAACGAGACGGCGTCCACGTCACGCTGATCACTCAGCACGAGAGTGGGTTCGCATCTGATCCAGCGCTACTCGATATCGACACGGCACTCGATGAATTGACCACCATCTCACCCGACCGCGCCAAGGTTGTCGAACTGAAGTTCTTCGCGGGCATGTCGAACGACGAGATTGCCGAATACCTGGGCATTTCGGCATCGACCGTCAAAAGGCTATGGCGCGCGGCGCGCGCCTGGCTCAACAACGCACTCACAGAGCATCGAACGTAACTCACGCCGCAACTCGCGCGAGTTGTGTGCTATGCCGGCGTCGACGCTGAAAGGCAACCAGCAAAACAGCTAGCAGGAGTTGCTGCCAAGGCAGCTCGGCCGGCCTTCCGGTTGCCAGCGCAGCCGCTTCCGCCAACGGCTGCAACACAAAAGCGACAACGGTGGACGCGCCTGGTGCACTCTCTGTCCAGGCCACCCAGGTGGGCGAGTGTTGGTAGTACCAGGCTACAAACGCCGCACCGCTTGCATTGCCTAGCAGGTACTCGTCTCGGAAAGCGCGCAGCGCGTTCGTTTGCCGAGCGTCGCCGCCGTAGACGGAGGTTGCGATAAAGCAGCGGCTGTCT
>CAYGQC010000018.1:29121-40444 GCA_964351875.1 uncultured Pseudomonadales bacterium | reverse complement strand
CAATTTCTCCGATCGAGACGTAGCCGCGTTCGAAGCGCCTTTTGGCTATCGGCCGTTAGGCGTAAAGCGCGCGAACCGCCGATTGTTGGAGACCGTGGAGAACTTGCAGCCAGACCTGATCATTGCGGGTCACTGCGACAGCATAAGCAACGAAACACTCACCGAGGCGCGCAAGCTATGCCCGACTGCCGCACTCATTCACTGCAACAACGATCCATTGTTTGTGCCCAGCAACGCTGAGCGCATCGAATCGCGCTTGCAGGTGTGTGATGCGGGATTCGTCTCGACGGGCCGCAGAACGCTGGCGACAACCTACCCAAAGCTGATCGATCGCTTGTGGCACATGCCCAACCCGGTCGATGAGTCGATCGAGCGATTCGACGCGTCAAGCAATCCGGACGTCGATACGGATCTCATCTTCTGCAGCAAGAGCACCGACGTGACGGACAGGCTGAGCATGGTTGGTTACCTGCGTGAGCAGCTCGATGGGAAACTGCGTTTTCGCACCCCGGGCAGCTACGGCGAGCCAGGCGTCTGGGGCCGTCAGTATGACGAAGCGTTGGCTGCCTCGCGCATGGGACTCAACATCAATCGCCAGGAAGGCGACTACTGGTACTCCTCAGCGCGCATGGCTCAGCTCGGCGGCAACGGTGTGCTCGTCTTCAGCCACGCGAGCAACGGTTTCCATGAGTTGTTCCCTGAGGACACGCTGGCGTACTACAACGATGCCGAAGAACTGCTTGCGGGAGTTCTGCGTTTTCACGCTGACGACGACGCTCGCAAAACCTGGGCTGCAAATACCCGCCGCTTCTTTCACGAACGGCTGAACTCCAGGCTGTACGCGAGCTACATCGTCGAGACCGCTCTTGGGTTGCCGCACAGCCACGACTACGTCTGGCAGGAAGCTCTGTAACGATGTTGGCGCTGAGTCGGATCAAGCCATTGGCGGAAGGCGGCAATCGCCTGGTGTTCGTGCATCCGGAAGATCCCTCTCGCTGCGTGAAGGTCGCGCACCCCAACGTCTCGCTTGCGGCCAAGCGCGCACGCAAAGGACTCAAAGGCAAACTCAAGCCAGCAAGCGCGTTCGACGACAACGCCGAAGAATGGCGCGTGATGCAACACCTGCAGGCGACGATTGCGACAATCAGCCAGCACATTCCGCACTGTGATGGTTTCATCGACACCGATCTCGGACCCGGCCTCGTCTCAGGCCTCGTGCGCAGCGCGGACGGCGGTGTGGCGCTCCCGCTTAAACAACGGCTATGGGAAGACGGCTACACCAGCACGTTGCGAGAGGCTGTCGACGAGTTAGCCGCATTCTGGGTCGACAACGCCGTACCGTCGCGCAAGCTCATTCTGCACAACGTGGTTGTTCAGCAGCACGAGGAAAGCGCCAGGCTGTGGGTGATCGATGGCATTGGCAGCTCAGACTTGTTGCCGTTCGCGCGCTGGAGCAGAACTTTGCGTCGGCAGAAAGCTGCTCGCAAGATTGCCGACCTGCGCGCACGCATCGATCTGCTTATGAAGACTCGAGCTGAAGGCGGTGATCCCGGTCGGCACGGGTTCATGAACACTGGGTTAGAGGGTAATACCGACTAACGCCGAATCAACCCAAGCCCTATTTCTTGGGTGGCGAGTAGGCTGAGATCGGCAGCACGGGCCCGTTCTGGATCAGCAGTGCTTGCACGCGCAGAAAACGCCTAAGCCCTGCTGGCCCCATTCGCGAACGTCCGACGCCCGAGTCGCCGAACGATTCTTTCTCGACGTCCGCCACTTGTGTCGTCAGACCGCCGTCGTTAACGCTGACTGCACCCGCACGGATTCGACGGGCTACCGCCAATGCGTGCGCCGGCTCGCCAATAACCGCTGCGGACAAGCCGAAGCTGGTGTCGTTCGCCTGTGCGATGGCCTGCTCATCGTCATCAAACGACATGATTGGCAACACCGGCCCAAACGTTTCTTCCCGACAGATATCCATGTCGTGGTTAACATTGGTCAACACAATCGGGGTGCACCAGGCACCACCTTCATTCCGTTCGAACTCGCCGCAATGCTGCACCGCGCCGTCGGCAAGGGCCTTGCGAACCTGCATCTCAACCTTGTCCGCCTGCCGGCGATCGATAAACGGCCCGAGAACACCTGCGGCTTCTCCCGCTCGGTTCGTCTCAACCGTTTTCGCTTGCGCGACAACCTTCTCGACAAACTCATCGAACAGAGAAGTGTGCACATAGATGCGCTCAATCGACTGACAGGCTTGACCCGTGCTGATGACCGACGAGCGCAGCGCTGCATCAACGGCCATGTCGAGGTCCGCATCAGCCAACACGAGAAGCGGGTCTTTGCCGCCGAGTTCAAGAAACGCCGGTATGAGCCGCTCACCCGCTTGCGCCCCGACCTTTCTTCCGGTCGCCACACTGCCGGTAAAACAAACCGCATCGGCCTGATTGATGACTGCGGCGCCGGTAGTGCCAAGACCCGTCACCAGATCAAAAACGTCCGCGAGCTCCGGGCAGGCATCGAGCGAAGCTTTCAGCGGAGCGACAAATCGAGAGGTGATCTCACTCGGTTTTGCCAGCACCGCACAGCCCGCGACCAGTGCGGGTAACGCGTCCGTCATAGTCAATAGCAGGGGAAAATTCCAGGGGCTGATGACACCCACGAGTCCCAGCGGCACGCGCTGATGCTGATAGGTGACGCCGGGCGCCGTCTCCGACGTGCCGCTTGAGGACTCAGCAAACACGGTCGGTGCGTGGCTGCACCAGTAATCAATCCGCGCGAGCACCCCTGCAAATTCCACCGCTGAAAGCGCTATCCGGCCCGTATCCTCAGCCAGCGCGGACACAATGGCTTCCTGGTGCTCAACTAGAGCCTCCTGCCAGCGTCTGAGCACCGCGATTCTGTGCCCCAGCGGCGCGGCGCTCCAAGCCGGCATATTGGCCCTCAACGCCTCAGCGCTACGAGCCACATCTGCGGCGGTGGCATTGTCGATCGTGCTGGCGGTCTCGCCTCCCCGGGGGCTGTAAAGGTCAAACGTAGCCATGCGACATCTCCGCTAGAAAGGCGACCGAATGGCGCGTTTCGCACCCTGTTTCGGGACGGATTCAGATCTGATTCGGGTTACCAAAGACATAATGACTTATCATTATGGCTAATGCAGCACGTGACGGGCAGACATGCCGACGACGCTATTCGACAAACTCTGGGCCAATCACGCAATTCGTGTTGACGATAACGGCGAGACGTTGCTGTTCATCGACCGCATCTGCCTACACGAACGCACTGGTTCGATCGCCATGACTTCGCTCGCAGAGCGGGATCTGCCCGTGCGCCGTCCGGAAAACGCTTTCTGCATCATGGATCATATTGTCGACACCAATCCCGGCAGAGGCGACGCCACCCAGATGCCGGGCGGCGAAGCCTTCATCGCGAGCACCCGCGCAAGCGCCCAGCAGTTTGGGCTGCGAACCTTCGATGTTACAGATCCGGATCAGGGAATCTCCCATGTCGTCAGCGCCGAGCAGGGCATCGCGTTGCCCGGCGTCACATTGATCTGCCCCGACTCCCATACCTGCACCCTCGGCGGCCTCGGCGCACTCGCCTTTGGCATCGGCACCAGCCAGGCCGAACACGCGTTAGCCACGTCAACGCTCTGGGTGGCCAAACCAAAGAATCTGTCGATCGAGTTTAGCGGTGCTCTGAAACCCGGGATCAGCGCAAAAGACATGGTGCTGCATCTCATCGGGCAGCACGGTGCAAATCTGGGCGCAGGCTGCGCCGTTGAATTTTCCGGTAGCGCGGTGAGGGAACTCACCATTGAGGCGCGCATGACGCTATGCAACATGGCCGTCGAGTTCGCAGCGTTCACAGCCGTGGTCGCACCGGACGAGAAGACACTCACCTACGTCGCCGATCGACCCTATTCACCAGCCCAGCTACCCGAGGCTGAATGGCTGTCACTGAAGAGTGACAGTGATGCTCACTTCGACGAGTGCATTCAGGTGGACGCGGCGAACATCGATCATCGCGTCACCTGGGGAACCTCCCCGGAACACGGCTGTGCAATCTCAGACACCGTTCCCGAACCGGTTGACGAAGCCCAGAGCAAAGCGCTTGCCTACATGGGTCTCACACCCGGCACAGCCGTTAGCGACATCGCTATCGACGCGGCGTTTATCGGGTCCTGCACAAATGCCCGACTAAGCGACCTGATCGTCGCTGCTGACATTCTGCGAGGCCACACACTGGCCGATGGCGTCACGGGGGTCGTGGTACCCGGTTCAACCACCGTCAAGCGAGAGGCCGAGGCACTTGGTTTGAACCAGGTATTCACTGCCGCGGGCTTCGAATGGCGGGAATCCGGTTGCTCAATGTGCTTCTACGCCGGCGGCGAGACCTTTGGTCCAGGGAAACGCGTGATCTCCACAACCAATCGAAACTTTGAAGGCCGCCAAGGCCCGGGCACAAGAACCCACCTCGCCAGCCCTGCAGTCGTTGCCGCCAGCGCTGTCCGCGGCCGTATCAGCGGTCCGGAGCAGCGGTAGTGACGCAGCCATTTCGCCAACACACAGGCATCGCCGCTGCGCTGCTGCAGGCCAACATCGACACGGATGCCATCATTCCATCGCGAGAGATGAAGTTAGTATCCAAGGTGGGATTGGCAGAGGGCTTGTTCGCGAACTGGCGCTACCTCGAGCCGGGTAGCCGCTATCCGAATCCCGCGTTCCTGCTCAACCAGCCCGCCTACGCGGGCACGACAATACTGCTCGGCGGCGAGAATTTCGGCTGCGGCTCATCCCGAGAACACGCGGTATGGGCGTTGGCCGAGTACGGCATCAAAGCGATACTCGCACCCAGCTTCGGCGCTATCTTCCACAAAAACTGCATCGGCAACGGCATTTTGCCCGCAACGGCTGAATCGAGCGTGATCGAAGCGCTCGCGGCCTACACCAAAGGCGACCCGCAAAACCGTCCGATCAAGCTTGATCTCGAGTCGAAGACAGTTGCCTGTGGTGAGATCGGTGCGGTGTTCAGCGTGCCCGACGCGGATCGAGACAAGCTGTTGCTCGGTCTCGACGGCATCGCGTTCACGCTCTCTCAATCTGACGCTATCGACGAATTCGAAGCACGACACCACGAAGCCAGGCCCTGGCTGGTGATTCGAAAGCCAATCTGAATCAACAAGCCGTGGGCTCTACTCGACGTTAGCCTGGCCTCTCAGAAAGTCAGCCACTCGGCGCGCATGCACATCGAAGACAAGGCCGCTGACGTCCTGCCACTCGCCAAAGCGAAACTCTTTTGAACCCTGCTCCAGGTGGGCTGCGAGCGCACGCGTCGGTTCCGCCAGCATGCTCTGGGTAGCAACCAAGTGAATATCACACGTCAGGCGATCCGCCAGAGCAAACGCATCACAGGAAAACGCAGCAATGAAACCGCGAGGTTGCAACACGCCGCTGCCGAGGTCATCGACAAACAGATCGAGGGCTCGCTCCGCTGTGATCTTCTCGTCGTGTCGCTCGACATTGAAACGCCACAGTGGTTCGAGCGCCTGTAACGCTTTCGCCGGCGGTCTCGCCGGCGCTTGCTTGTCAGCCAGGTTCACCCGCGTTGTCTCATCGAAGGCCGGCACATCAATCAAATGCAGCTTGCTGACCGGCGCCATATCACCCGCCGCGATCGCCATGGCGATGAGGGCACCGGTATGAAAACCCAGTATTTCCACTTTTGAGGCGTCACCCGCATTGATGACGTCGGCGATCACGCCAGCGTAGTCGTCGATCGAAGGGATGTGCTCGAAACCATCGGAGTGTCCGTAGCCTGGCGGGTCCGGACACAAGAGCATCAGTCCGGAAGACTCGCCAAGCGCCTGCGCCAGCGGCTCAAAGTAGCGACCGCTGTACGGCACCGGCGGTAGGGCGACCACCAACCGGTCGCCGCTACCCGAGCGATAGAAATGACATTGGCCTGCGCGTGTGTCTACGTAGCCTCTGCGCATACCTATTCGTCAATCAGCCGATCTGCCAGCGCGCGTCGATAGAGCTTCAAGGTCCAGGGCGCAAGGATAAGTGCGGGCAACCCATAGATCAGAGGCACAAGCGCGATCGAGTAGGCTATGCCCTGCTCGCCGAACACGTTGTCGTTGAGTATGCCGACGAGCGGAGGCCCGAGGAACGTGCCGGACATTGAGATCGCCAGATAGTAGATCGCGATAGTCTGCGCACGAATGCGCGGCGGCACGATCTTCACAAGCGCCGTGACCCCGACAGCCGACAGAAAACCAAAGCCGATATTGGTCGATATCAGCGCAGCGAATGCACCCCACGCGTTAGACAACAGTGGCCCAAATACCGCAAACGGTAACGAGATCACGAGCCCGAGGATCGCGATGCGCATCGGCGCGTCCTCGTAGCCTTTGCTGGTGAGCCGATCCGACAGCCAGCCTGCGAAGATAACGGCCGGTGGGCCCATCGCCAGTGTCGCGATGCCGTTATAGAGCGCGTAGTCCTTGGTGGCCCAACCGTGTGTGCGACGGAACATCTCAGCCAGCCAACCATGGCTATACGCGCAGATCGTCATATAGCAGAATAGTGAAGCGAACAGCAGATACGTCGGCCAGTGTTTGCCCACGTGCACGAACACGGTGCCGACGGTATTGGGTTTGTCACCTTCGAGCGGGTGTCTTGGCGGCTCCCTGAAGAAGACGAAAATCAGGGCAAGCATCAACCCGGGCAGACCCACGGCGATAAAGGCGAACTGCCAGGGGGCGATCTCACCGACCGCAGGAAGCACAACACTGCCCTGGGACTCAGCCCAGGTCAGGACCGCCGCGCCGACGAGCGCAGCGATGCCGAAACCGAGGGAAATCGCCGCCGAGTAGACTGCTATCGGCTTGCCGCGTTTCTCCTCGGGAAACGAGTCCGTGATCATGGACATCGCGCAGGGCGACATGGTCGACTCACCCGCCCCTACAGCCATCCGAGCCACGAACATCGCGCCGAATGACTTTGCCAGACCAGTCAACGCCGTTGCCGCAGACCAAAGCGCAATGCCACCAGCCAAGATCCAGGTTCGCCGGCTGCGGTCCGCGAAGTAACCGACGATAAGGCTGCTTGCGGAGTAAACAAAGCCAAAGGCCGGCCCCAACAGCAGCGCGATTTGCGTGTCGGAAAAACCGAGGTCCGCCTTGATCGGTTGAATGAGCAAAGACAGGATCATGCGATCGACGAAGCTGAGCACGTAGGCCAGCGTCAGCAGGATCACAAGCGTCCAGGCGACACCGCTACTCGGGTAACGGAACGAAGAAGTGGGCGCGACGACTGGGGTTGTTTCAGCCATCGCTAGGACGCCTTATCCGAACTGCGGTCTGGAATGTGGTAGATCACAACGAGGTGACCATCCGCGTCGTTCAGCCCGATTTCCCGCCCAGTGCGATTGTCGTGGGTTATCAGCACTTCTTCCCGGTGCACGTTGAACCCACCCTCATGGGCACGTTTCAGCACGCCGTCGATGTCGGCAATATCGAGAACAATTGCGGCGCGCTTGGGCGCGCCGACCGGCTCGATGCCCGGCACTTCCGTCAGCGCCATCACGCGTTCCTGACCCGGCGCAGACAACGTCGCCCAGCGCATCGCCTTGTCGCGAGGGATTTCGAATACTTCGTAGCTATAGCTATCGGCATCCGACTCCGCGACAAACGCCACGTCGAAACCCAGCACGTCGCGATAAAACTCGAGCGCTCTGTCGAGGTCCGCCACCACAAAATTGGGTCGTTGAAAACGAATACTCATGGGGCAGGCTCCTCACGCAGTACCTGATTACACTCGTAGAAGTAGCCGTCAGGATCAAACACCGAGGTTCCGATGAAATATTTCATCTGGCCCTGGGCGCCACGGGTTTCCCACTCGTAGGGCGGCGTGTGCACCAGCGTTCCGAGCTCCGCAGCGCGCGCCGCAATCTGGTTGGCATCACCGGCTTCGACCACGAAAACGGGCATGCCGAAGGTCACCGCGGTTGGCACTGGCGGCGCGTCCATCCGCGGTTCTAACCACTCGAGCAGGCCAATCATGCCGATCTTCGGATCTTGGGCCTTGAGGATGACGAGTTGCGTTCGATCGCCAGCTTTACCGGCGGCCAAACCCTGCCCCGAGAGCACGAACTCGGTTTCCATCCACACACTCATACCGAGCACATACTCATACCAACGCTTGCTGGCGGCCATATCCCGCACCATCAACGTTGTCCGTTTGATGATGTTCGTGACTTCCACGTCCGTCACAACCTACTCCTCGATCAACAGAACCTGACAGTCCGCGATTCCCTCGCGGAGCTTCTTCACCTCGGCGTATTCCGGTGAGTTCCAGAACGCGAGCGCAGCGGCTTTGTCGGGCCACTTGGAGATGACCAGTGAGCCACCCGGATGCGCGCCTTCTAACACCTCGACACCCGGCGCGCGAACCACATACTCACCACCCATCTGTGCGCTGAGCTTCCCCGCCGCCGGCCCATAGCCGGAAATGAACGCGTCGCGATCATGAATCTGGGCCGTGATAACCAGATACGCCGCCATAGAGAAGCCCCCGTATTGATGCTGGTGTTGCACTCACTCTTTGGAAGTAAGCACTATTGATATATCTTTATACGCTAACCCCAGAAGGCGAACCACTGTGCGCACAATTCTGCTTCCCCTGCTGATTCTCCTTACCGCCAACAACACACTCGCTATCGAGCCGCTCACCGATCAACCCTGGCAGGAGGCGGTGATCAGCGTGCGCAACCTGGACAACATGGTGAGCTTCTTCACCGACATTGGCGGCTACGAGATCAAGTGGAGCGGCGAAGCAGACCAGCAAGAACTCGCGTTCTACGGCCTACCCGACAAGGCGCGCGCCGAGGCTGTCTTGCTCGGACCGGCCAACGTCGACGGCCCACTGGTGCGGCTTCTACGCTTTCGCGATGCCGGACCCTGGGAGCCGATGCGTCCGGGCGCGCATGCCTGGGACACCGGCTGCTACTTCTCGTTGATGATCCGAATGAAAGACATCGAAGGAATCTACGGCCGCGCACTGGATCTGGGGTGGCTGACGGAAACGCCGATCGCACCTCTATCCTTCGGCACCTCCGAGCTACGCATCGTAATCTTCAAGGGGCCCCACGGTGTTCAGGTACAGGGCTATGAGCGCCTGTCACCACCGCTGCCCGATAGCATTCCCGACTTCGAGCATATGAGCCCACCGTTCAACATCATGCAGATGGTGCGCGATCGTGACGTTGCCTACCGTTTCTTCACCGACGTGCTCGGCTTCGAGACGTTCTTCCTCGGCAAGCCCTACACGGATTCCGAACCGACACCGATGCCGCTCGGTATCCCGCTGAATATCACCACCAGCTCACGCTACCGCGCGGGAATCGTCTACCCCGAACCGGGCGAATTCGGCCGTATGGAAATGATCGAGCTGATGGATCTCAAGGGCTTTCATTTCTCCGATCGCTGCAAAGCCCCCAACACCGGCTTGCTGAGCGTTCGCTATCCGGTGTCCGACGCTGACAAAACCGCCGTGACAATCACCACGCGCGGCGGAGAAGTTGCGACCGAAGTCCGCGAGATCACCGTTGCGCCTTACGGCCGACTCAAGGCTGTAGCTGTCGATTCGCCAGATGGGGCACGCATCGAGTTTGTCGAGACGGTCAATCCGTGAGCAAGTTGGTGAATCAGCAATGGACGGTTGCCGCGCGACCGGTGACCACGCTCGAAGCCAAACACTTCAGCTATGTAGAGGCGCTGGTTCCCGAACCCGAGGACGGTGAAGTTCTGCTGAGGACCCACGTGTTGAACATCGCCCCTGTGATGCGAATGTACATGATGGAAGGCGGTGAGGCGGGTGAGGCCGAGTTGCCCATCGGCGGCGTGATTCACGGCCGAGGCGTCGCCGAAGTCATCAGAAGCCGCCACCCGGACTACGCGGTGGGCGAGTTCGTCCAGGGCCAGATTGGCTGGCAGACCTACAAGACCAGCCGCATGACGCCCGCCGAGCGCATGCGCAAGCTAAAGCCAAATGGGCTACCTGTGCACGTCGCGTTATCCGCACTCGGCATGACCGGATTTTCTGCCTGGTGTGGATTCTTCAGTCGTGGCGAACCAAACGCTGGTGATGCGGTGCTCGTGTCAGGCGCTGCCGGCGGCGTGGGTTCGCTCGTTGTGCAGATGGCACGGATTACCGGCTGCTCTCCCGTGATCGGCATCGCCGGCGGGCCCGAGAAGTGCGCACTCGCGAAGCGCTTGGGCTGCGATGACGTCATCGACTACAAGGCAGATGATGTTGACGCGCGCATCGCTCATCTGTTCCCCGATGGCTTCGACATCTACTTCGACAATGTCGGCGGCGAGATCCTCGAGGCCGCGCTCAACAACGTCGGCCAGAACGCGACGATCGTTTCTTGCGGCTCCATCAGCGAGTACACGCGCGCGGAAGCTTTCGGCTTGCGCAACTACACGAATTTGCGGGATGCCAATGCGGATCTACGCGGCTTCTTCGTCTACAACCACGCTGACGAGTTCGATCGCGCTGAAGCTGAGATGGCCAAGTGGTTACGCGATGGCTCGATGCGGGTTGTGTTCGATAGGTTGGACGGCTTCGAGAACATGCCGCGCGCGCTGATGGAAATGTACTCTGGCACCGGCGGCGGCAAACGTCTGGTGAGCGTGCTGGGACCGGATATCGCGGTGTACTAACAACAGCTCGCTTCTAGCGTATGTAACGCTGCGATGAGATTGCCGCACTTCGGCCTGCAGCCTTCGTTCGCAAAGACAGACCTATATCCGTCGCGACACCAACCCAACCGTCATCGCGAGTCGATGATGTCGAAGACATCAGAAGACGCGGCGATCTCCTTCAACCTAGGAACCAGCCGACTGAAACCAGTCTTCATTCGTCGGGAGATTGCCGCACTTCGGCCTGCGGCCTCCGTTCGCAATGACGGATCTATATCCTTCGCGACACCTCCCCGACCGTCATCGCGAGTCGATGATGTCGACGACATCAGAAGACGTGGCGATCTCCTGCAACCTGGAAACCAGCCGACCGAAAACAGTCTTCATGCGTCGGGAGATTGCCGCACGGCGGCCTTCGTTCGCAATGACGGACCTATTTCCTTCGCGACACCTCCCCGACCGTCAGCGCGAATCCCTAACTACCCTCAGCAAACTTCTCCAAACGCTTGTCGAACAGCGGCGGCTTCTCATCAAGACCGGCGATGTGCGCCGCGATTTCTTCGAGGATGTCAGCGACCACATCCGGATGCTGCGCCGCCACGTTAAAGCGCTCACCGG
>CAYGQC010000018.1:18570-29021 GCA_964351875.1 uncultured Pseudomonadales bacterium | reverse complement strand
AGGATGTCAGCGACCACATCCGGATGCTGCGCCGCCACGTTAAAGCGCTCACCGGGATCAGAAGGCAGGTGATACAACAGCGGCGCTTCGTGCACTATTTTCTCTGGCGGCTGACCATAGGCTCCGAAAGTCTGCAGGTGCAGCTTGTACTGGCCCTTCCGAAACGCGTAAAGATCACCCTCGCGATAGTAGGCAAGCGTCTCTCGCGGGCTCGCCTGATCGGCAAACAGCACAGGCGCCAAATCCAGTCCATCCACGTGCTTGTCAGATTCAGCGCCAGCTAGCGACAACGCCGTGCTGAAGATATCCATCGCTGAGCCTATGTCACTCACGACCGCCGGCGTGATGCGTCCGGGCCACCAGAAGATGGCCGGCACTCGCATCCCGCCTTCAAAGGTTGTGCCTTTGCCATGCCTCAGCAGACCAGCGGTGCCGCCGTGCTGTCGCATCGTCAGCCACGGGCCATTGTCCGAGGTAAACACCACCAACGTATTCTCCGCTACGCCCCGTTCTTTAAGCGCAGCGACGATCGTGCCGACACTCCAGTCGAGTTCCTCGATGACATCGCCATAAAGGCCGCCGAGGCTCTTGCCAGCAAACGCCTCGCTTCGAAACAGCGGCGTGTGCGGCATGCTGTAGGGCAGATAAAGCAGAAACGGCGAGTCTGCGCTGCGCTCGATAAACGCCACCGCCTCTTCGGTATAGCGCTGCGTGTTTACCGTTTGCTGAGCCGGACGTTCAACCAGTTCGTCCTTAAAACCATCGCCTTCACGCTGACTGCGAAGCACGGGAACGTTCCAGTTCTCGACCTTCGGATCGAAGTAGCGCTCGCCGCGAGATGCGATGATCGCCTGGAATGCATCGGTGTCGCCGCGCATGTTCATACCGACCAGCTCATCGATTCCGACCCCGTCCGCCCAATCCATATCATTGGAATAGGGAATGCCGTACCAGTAATCAAAACCGTGGCGCGTGGGGTATGTTTCTGGCGCATCCCCCAGATGCCACTTGCCGATGATGCCGGTCGCGTAACCCTCGGCTTTCAACGCTTCGGCAATCGTCAGCTCGGATTCGGGGACGCCAACGCTATCTCCAGGAAACAGCACCCGGATCAAGCGTCCGTAGAGGCCTGTCCGGTTTGGCAGCCGGCCCGTCAGCAATGCGCCGCGGCTCGGAGAGCACACGGGCGAGGCAACGTAGAAGTCTGTCCAGCGCTGGCCTTCCCGGGCAAGCGTGTCGAGATTCGGCGTGCGGCTGTAGGGATGCCCGTAGCTGCCGAGATCGCCGTAGCCAAGATCATCAGCAAAGAGGATCACGATGTTCGGTGCTCTAGCCGGAGTAGCTAATGTCGAATCAGAGTCGTGCGGTACCTGTGCGCAGGACAACAACAGATAGCACAACAGGATAACGCCAGGAACTCGCATCACTTCTCTCCAGGTAACGTACTCAAACCACTCTCGGCAACTGGAACAGTATGGTGTCCTGGGCTGTTCTCTGGAACAGCACTTTAGCGTGTGAGCATCTCAATTCGCCGCACACATCAAAAACACTCCTAGACTCAATCTATCGGGCAAGCCGCCGATAACCATTGGCGAGAGCCCATTAAGCGCCGAATCCATGGATGGACTATGTCGTTGCAAACGCAAAATCCCAGTGCACCCAAAGAGCCGCCGAAGGAACTGGTCGCACAGCTACTGGTTAAAACCGGAGAGCTGACCGAGTCCCAGGTCGGCCATGCCGAGCGCATTCGCAACAAACTCGGACAGGAACGATCCGTGCTGTCGGTCCTCAAACAGCTCGGAGCAATCGATGATGCGCGCATATTCAGCATCCTGCGCGAGAAACACATTCGCGTACCGATCGGACGCATGCTGATCGAGCTAGGCTACGTCGACACCGCCCAGCTTCGCGTAGCCCTGGAGCTACAGAAATCGAGCAACGGCGCGGAAAAGCTTGGCGAGATTCTGGTGCGCAAGCGCATCATCAAAGAGAGCCAGTTGGTCGATGTCTTTGCCTCGCAGATCGGTTGCGAAGTGCTGGAACCCGACGTCAATACGTGTCCAGACACTCTGCTCAACAAAGTCTCCGCTGAGGCCTGCCTGAAGCATCGCTTCTTCCCTGTCAGCCAGAAAGAAGAGGCCATAGTTGTCGCCTTCGTCGACCCGCTGGACGAAGAGGCGCTCATCACGGCCCAGCAGGCTTTCGGTGATAACGTCGAAGCGGTGGTTGCGACGCCCTCCGGAATCAAGGAAGCCGCAAATTCGCTCGGGCGCCGGCAACGCACCAAACGTTCGGGCCAGACTCGCAAAGTCGACCACTCAACGCCAACGGGCATGGTTGATCACATCATCCAGTCCGCCTTCGCTGAAGGCGCATCCGACATTCACATCGAGCCGTTGAAAGAACGGGTGCGAGTGCGTTTTCGAGTTGACGGCATGCTGCGCGAATACCTGGAATACGAGTCAGATCAGCACCCCGCCGTATCGACGCGCATCAAAGTTCTGTCCGAGGCGGACGTCTCCGAAAAACGCCGGCATCAGGACGGCCGGATTCTGTTTGAGGACCCGCGCACCGGTGCCAATCTCGACATGCGTGCGTCGTTCTACATAACCGTGCACGGCGAAGCGGTGGTTCTGCGCCTGCTGAATCAATCCAGCCAGGTGCCAGACATGAAACAGATCGGTATGCCGCCAAGCATGCTCGATCGATTCAAAAACAGCGCTCTGGATGTGCCCAGTGGGGTCATCATCATTACCGGTCCCACTGGTTCGGGAAAGACGACAACGCTCTATAGCTGCGTGAACTACCTGAACAACGAAGGCACCTCGATCATCACCGCCGAGGATCCGGTGGAATACCTCGTCGATGGCATTTCCCAGTGCTCGCTCAACCCGAAGCTGGATCTCACCTACGAAGAAACGCTCAGGCACATCGTGCGTCAGGATCCCGACGTCATCGTACTCGGCGAGATCCGCGATCAGTTCTCAGCAGAATCCGCGATCCAAGCAGCACTGACCGGCCACAAAGTACTCACGACGTTCCACACCGAAGACAGTATCGGCGGTCTGCTTCGGCTGTTGAACATGGACATCGAGGCTTTCCTGATTTCGTCAACCGTTGTCTGCGTCGTGGCCCAACGGTTGATCCGCAGAGTCTGCAGCAACTGTGCGCAACCGATCGAACCTGAGGTCCGAGAGCTGCAATTGATCGGCTGGACAACGCAGGACTGCGAGCACGCAAAGTTTCAGGCCGGCAAAGGCTGTGAGGTCTGCCACTTCACTGGCTACAAAGGACGCGTGGCGGTCTTCGAAGCACTGGTCCTAAACGAAGCCGTACGTGAAGCGATCCTCAAACGTCAGACCTCAGCGCAAATCCGGCGCATCTCTGTGGAGACATCCGGCCTTGTCACGCTGTTGGAAGACGGCCTGGTCAAGGCCTCGTCCGGCCAGACCACGCTGCGCGAAGTGCGTCGCCATCTGCCACGACTGGCGAAGCCACGACCACTCAACGAACTGAAACGCCTGACTGGGAGCCTCACATGATCGCTGATACGTCGCTGGTCGACATGATCAACGCCAAGCTGGAGCAGGACGACGTCGAGCTGCCCGTTTTCGATGTGGTCGCCCAGCGCGTCTACGATGCTGTGCAGAAAGATGATTTCACCGCCGATCAGATGTGCGCGCTACTCGAACAGGATCCGGCACTAACCAGCGAAGTGCTGCGCGTCGCCAATTCTAGCTTCTACAAAGGCCTCGGCGAGGTGACCCAGCTACAGGAAGCGGTCGTCCGGCTTGGCGCCAAGCACATCGCGTCGCTGGCAATGGCGGTCTCCCAGAAACGCATCTACAGCTCATCTTCGCAACGCTTTAAGCGTCGCCTCACCCGACTTTGGGGTCACTCCTCGGCTGCCGCATTCGGCTGCCGCTGGCTTGCGCGCAAAGCCGGCTACCTGGACATCGCCGACCAGGCATTCGTCGCCGGTCTGCTGCACGACGTCGGCAAGGTTTCGCTGCTTCGGATCGTCGAAGATCTCGAATCGGAATCAGAGGCGCTGGATTTCTCGGACCCGGTGATCGACATGACGTTGCGCGAGCTCTATTGCGACCACGGCGCAAAGCTCCTTGAGCTGTGGAACATTCCAGAGGTATTCCGTGACGTCATTCGCCACCAGTGCGACCCGGTTCTGGACGACGGCAACGTGACCCTGATGATCGTTCGGCTGGTGGACATGGCTTGCGCGAGAGAAGGCATCAGCGACTTCCCGGACCCAAGCGTGTGTCTGGAGACTAGCGCGGAGGCTCAGGCGCTGGGTCTAAACGAGATTCAGTTGGCGGAACTTCAGGTGGTGCTCGAAGACTCTGCGGGGCTTACTTGAACAATGCCGGCTTCTCAGCCGAGACCGCCGCAGATCAAGGCAATGACGCAACACCGACTAGCGCTCAACGATGATTCCATCGGCGAGCAGATCCGCGATCGCTGAATCAGCAAAACCTGCGCGTTCGGCGGCCTCTTTGGAATGCTCACCAATATCGGGAAGGTCATGACGCAAGCCTGCCCGGCGTCCATCCAGCTCAATCGGCAGGTTTGGCAGGCGAGCACGCTTGCCCCGATTCGGTCCCTCCGTCACATGCAAATCGACGAGGCCTCCGGCTGCTAGCTGCTCATTCTCAAACAAGTCGGAAGGCTTGTTGATTTCGGCAAACGGCAAACCGCACGCGTCCAGCTTTTTCGCCGCCTGCTCCTGGGTAAGGCCGGCGAAAAGCTTCTCGAGCACAGGCATAAAGCGCTCACGATGCTCAACGCGGCCACCGTTACCTTTGAGCATTTCGTCCGCCGCCAGCTCACCAAGCCCAAAGTCCGAGCAGAACTTCAGCCACTGCGTATCACTGACGACCGCCACGAAAATCTTCTCACCATCGGCGCAGGTAAACATGTCGTAGACGCCCCACGCTGAGCGTCGCACCGACATCGGCGGTGGCTCCTCACCCAGCACTTCCTGCTGCGCCATGTGTTGGCCGACGAGAAACGCAGTGGTTTCAAACAGAGCGGACGTCACCTGCTGGCCTTTGCCAGTGTGACTACGCTCATTAACGGCCGCGAGAATGCCAATCACGCCAAACATGCCGCCGGTAACATCGACAACAGACGCACCAGCCCGCATGGGCTTGCCCGGCAACCCGGTCATGTACGCCAGACCACCCATCATCTGAGTCACTTCGTCCAGCGCCGTTCTGTGTTCAAACGGGCCGCTGAGAAAGCCCTTCAGACTGCAGTAAATAAGGCCTGGGTTGCGAGACGACAAAGCCTCGTAACCGAAACCGAGCTTGTCCATCGCTCCGGGGCGGAAGTTCTCGATGACAATGTCCGCATCATCAATCAGCTTAAGTACGAGTTCTTTGCCCCGCTCCGACTTCAAATCAACCGCCAACGACTTCTTGTTGCGGTTGTACATAGCGAAGTAACCACCACCAGAGCCTTTCAGACGTCGGGTGTTATCACCCGCCGCAGGTTCAACTTTGAACACGTCGGCACCCAGATCCGCGAGAATGACGCCAGTTGTCGGCCCCATCACCATATGAGTGAATTCAACGACCTTAAGATTCGCCAGCGGTTGCGGAGAACCTTGCGCAGAGAGGTTGTCAGGAGCGTCGCTCACGGCCTGTTCCTTGTGAGTTCATCGGCTCGGCAACCATCCACGGGCCGTCGTACCTGGCTCTGGGCGCTGCCGCAAAAGACACTATGATATATCATTAAGACTTTTCCAAATGTGATCGTCCGCTGCTCACAACTGAGGGCAGTTGATCATCGAATGAAGCAGGAGCATTCGCCATGGCCGAACCGGTGACGACATCCAGCGCCCGCTTGATCGACATCGAGATCAGCGAAGTTGGTACTAGAGACGGGCTGCAAAGCATCGACACGATCATGCCAACCGAAGCCAAGAAAGCCTGGATAGCCGCCGAAGCCGCGGCCGGCGTGCCTGAGATTGAGGTTGGCTCGTTTGTGCCTGCGCACGTGTTGCCGCAGTTAGCAGACACCGCGGAACTGGTGCGCTACGCCCGCACTATCGACGGTCTCAACGTAGCGGTACTGGTGCCAAACCTTAAAGGCGCACTGGCGGCAATTGACGCCGGCGCCCACAAGATGGCGATACCGTTCTCCGTCAGCGAGACCCATTCCCTGCGCAATGTGAAACGCACGCACGAGCAGATGTTTGAAGCTGTTGAGCAGATCGCGAACGCAATAAAAGAGAACCCGGCCGATCGACGACCAACCTTCGAGGTCGGTTTATCGACGGCGTTTGGCTGCACGATCGAAGGGCCTGTCAGCGAAGATCTGGTCATTCAAATAGCAGAACGCGTCATCGCGCTGGGCGCTGATGAAGTCGGCCTCTCCGACACCACGGGGTACGGCAATCCAGCGCAGGTGAAGCGGCTCACGAAGCGGATTCACACGGCGGTGGGCTCAGATCGCCTTACCGGCATTCACCTGCATAACACGCGCGGCCAGGGCCTCGCTAACGTCATGGCCGCACTCGACGTCGGCTTGCGCACAGTGGACGCCTCGCTAGGCGGCATCGGTGGTTGTCCGTTTGCACCCGGAGCCTCCGGCAACATCGTCACGGAAGATCTGGTGTTCATGCTCGAGGCAATGGGCCTTAACACCGGCATCGATATCGACAAACTGCTCAAGGTTCGAGCTCAGGTACAGGCAGCCCTTCCAGGTGAAGCGATGTATGGTTTCACGCCTGATGCCGGGTTACCGAAAGGCTTCACGTATGCAAGGGATCAGCACTAAGCAGGCCTATTGCGGATGACGCAGTAGCACCCACCGTCGCGCGTCGAATGACGCATAGAGAGAGGCAACGATCGTGTCCAGCGATTCAGGCATCCCAGGCTACGCCGCACTCGCACTGCAAGTGACCTGCCAGGCCATCAATAAATGCCCAGACACGAGCGCTGCGCGCGCGTCGATCAGCGCGAGTATCGAGCGAACCGCATCGCAAGTAGCAGCAAGCAAACAGTTCATTGGCCCACATCTTCGCCTGGTTGTCTTACCGGAGTATTTTCTAACCAGCTATCCGCTTGGCGAAACGATTGCCTCGTGGCGGGAGCGCGGCTGCCTCGACCCAGACGGAGCAGAGTATGCGGCGATCGCTAAAATCGCGGCAGATAACCGCGTCTTTCTCTCAGGTAATGTGTATGAGACGGACCCGCACTTTCCCGAGTTGTATTTCCAGGCCAGCTTCATTGTTTCCGACACAGGCGAACTGGTGCATCGCTACCGCCGCCTGATTTCGATGTTCGGTGCGACGCCCCACGACGTGCTCGACAAGTACCTGGACCTGTACGGCCCGGACAGCCTGTTTCCGGTAGCGACCACAGAGATCGGGCGGCTTGCTACTGTCGCGAGCGAAGAGATTCTGTATCCGGAAATCACGCGCGCGCTCGGGCTGCGTGGCGCCGAGGTGATTTGTCACTCTTCCTCGGAGATCGCGCAGGCCAACATCACGCCGAAAAATGCCGCCAAGCTCGCGCGAGCCTACGAAAATCACGCGTACATCGTGTCCGCGAATTCCGCAGGCATTGATGGCATCGACCTACCGAAATATTCCGTGGACCAGGGTTCCAAGATCATCGACTACCACGGCGTTGTGCTCGCTGAAGCGGCCACGGGCGAATCGATGGCCGGCTATGCAGACATTCATATCGATGCTCTGCGCGAGTACCGCCGCAGACCCGGGATGTTCAACACGCTCACCCGTCAGCGACTCGCTCTGTTTGAGGCGGTGTATGCGGACGGCGATGTCTATCCGGCGAACACCTTGCTGCGTGCCGACGGCTCGGTGATCGAACCGGATCGTAGCCACTTTCTGGAGACCCAACGAGCAGTCATTGAGAAGCTGATCGATAAAGATCTGATCTAGCTAAAATCGATGCTCGCGCCCCTATAGTTAATGACATATCAATATGTCATTATCGAGCGATTGGGGAACAACTAGGGGTATATCCGATGAGTCGATTCACCGCGCGCACAGCCTGCGCGCTCGCCGTTACGTCCTTTCTCGCTTTTCCCAACCCAGCTAGTGCCTCGGTAGAAGAGGTTCTGGTAACCGCCCAGCGCAGAGAGCAGAACATCCAGGATGTTCCTATTGCACTCACCGCGCTATCTGCTGACGAGATGGAAGCACGGCAGATTGATGAGCCGTTAGACGTCGTCAACTACGTACCGAACCTGTTCGGTGGCAACAACACCGGCCTGGGTACCGCCAACTCCTACTACCTTCGCGGTATCGGTAACACGGAGTCGATTGCGACGTTTGATGCGCCGGTCGGAACCTACGTCGACAACATCTACATCGCTCGCCAGAACGGCAACAACGTCTCGTTCTTCGACGTCGAGCGAATCGAAGTACTCCGCGGTCCGCAGGGCACTCTCTTCGGCCGCAACACCACCGGTGGCGCTGTCTCCATTCACATGAAGAAGCCCGCGGAAGAGTTCGGCGGCTACGCTGAAATCTCATTGGGCGATTTTGACCGCGCGATGGTGCGCGGCTCTGTTGACGTTCCAATATCCGATACGCTGCTGACCAAGTTCTCCGCCTTCTGGTTGGAAGAAGACGGGTTTGTTGAAAACCGCACGACCGGTGACGACTTGAACGGTGACGAAGCCTACGGCGTGCGTGCCGATCTGCGCTTCTCGCCGAGCGACGCCATCACCTGGGACGTGTCCGCCGAATACATCGATAGCAGTAGCCTGAACGTCACCACATCTTTCGAAGGCCTGTCAGTGTTTCAGCGTCCGCAGGACAACGGCATTAACGACAACAGCGACAATGATCGTTTCTCCAGCACCGGCATACGCGCATCGGACGACTCTTCCGGCACGCTCGAGGAACTCGATCGCGGCCAGGGCCTTGGCAACAGCGTCGAGAGCTGGGCCATCACGTCTAACTTTGGCTGGGACACCGAGTTCGGCTCCTTGGAGTTCATCACTGGTCTGCGTGGGCTCGAACAAAACTTCATCATCGATTTCTTCGACGGCGCGGTACCGTTCGGCGGTTTCACTATTGCTAACGCTGGCGAACACGATCAGTTCACCCAGGAGATCAAATACAGCAACTCCTTCATGGACGATCGCATCGACCTGGTCGGTGGCCTGTATTACATCTCCGATGAGAACACGACCAACTTCTCCGACGTATTCAACATCGGCGCAGGCCTTCTGCTCGCTGACCGGCAGATTAACAACGACAACACGTCGACCGCGCTTTACGCCCAGGCAGACTTCCACCTGAACGAGTACGTCACACTGACGGCTGGTGTGCGCTGGACCGACGAGGAAAAGGAATTCGCGATTCGCGACTTCAAGCCGGGCATCGTTGCAAACAACCCCTACAACACAATCATCGCGTTCCCGGCTGCCCCTGGCACGGAACTGACGACCGCCAATCTGCGAGCCGCCGGCATCGCGACCACGCTGGACGAGACGATCACAACCCCCAGGCTGGCCATTCAGGTGCAGCTTGCGGAGAACGTCATGGCGTTTGCTTCTTATACAGAAGGCTTCAAGTCTGGCGGTTGGAACGCACGTGGCACCTCGGTTATCGAGCTACTACCGTTTGATCCCGAACACGTCGAAACCGTTGAGGCTGGCTTCCGATCCGACTGGTTCGACAACACATTACGACTCAACGTCACCGCGTTCCGAATGGATGTAGAAGACTTCCAAACTCCATCAGCCTTCGTTCGCCCGAACAACACGATCGCGTTCATCACGCGAAACTTTGCGGACATGGAAAACAGCGGCGTCGAGGTTGATTTGTCCTGGGCGCCGACCGATGTCTTCAGCATGTATGCGGCAATCGGCTTGCAGGATGTTAAGCAGATACCGGGCGAGGCCATTCTTGCCCAGCAGGCAGACTGCCGGGCGACTGGTAACGGCGCAGGCCAGGGCATCGTCGATGCGCAGTGTGAAATTGCCGACCCGACTCGCAGCCCCGATCACAGCGTGACCGTTGGCGCCGATCTGGAGTTCCCGATCGCAGCGATCAACGGATACATTCGCGGCAACCTGAACATCCGGCGCACTGATGCACTCAACGTGGGCACTTCAGGCCTGGCGAACGGCGAGGTGGATAACACCCAGGAAGTGAACGCGGGCGTTACCGTCGGTATCGGCGAACGGCTTCGCATTATTGCTGAGTGCCAGAACTGCACGAACGAACTTGTGCAGAACGCCGTACTCGCCGGCACGTTCTACTACAACGAGCCACGCCGCTACACGCTGCGAGCTAAGTACTCGTTCTAACCCACCGATCGCCCCGCGATCGGTGCGCGACAGGCGCCCACCTCTTGTGGGCTGCCGAGAGCAACTTCGCTCGCTTAGCGAGCGATGCGCGACAGGCGTCCACCTCTTGTGGGCTGCCGAGAGCAGGCGTCGCTCGCGAC
>CAYGQC010000018.1:0-18470 GCA_964351875.1 uncultured Pseudomonadales bacterium | reverse complement strand
CTACCAAGGCGTTGGGAGACTGCCGCGTTTCGCTGACAGCTTCGCCGTCAGCTCACTCGCAGTGACAGAAATAGCTGCTAGTCAGCGAACACCACATCCGGCGTCGCCTGATCGATATCAGCTTCAATACGCCAGCGGTCATCGGACCCACGGCGGTAAACAAGAAGCGATCTGCCAGCATCACGCACGGCATCCTCTCCTTCGCCAATGCTTAACCAATACTTGCTGATGATATAGGCGATCTCGTCTTCGACGCGAATCACCTCGTAGTCCAGTTCGAACTGGGCTTCGGGGCCACCTAGGCGCGTCGAGAAGTACTCCCGGATCGCGGGCAATCCAAAGAGCGCGGGTTGGCCGTGCAGGGCAACAACCGCATCGGGTTGATACAACGTCATCAATCCGGCGAGATCCGCAGCCTGGTAGTAACGTGTCCACTGCGCTCCCGCCTCACGAATCGCATCCTCTTCAGTCAGGCCTTGCGTATCAACGTTGACGTTGATCGTGCAGGCGGAGGTCAGCAACGCTGACAAAACGATAAGGGCGATCCGGTTAGCTGGCATAGTCTTCTGCGCTCAGGTTCATTCGGTAATGGAAGCGCCCGGGATGGTACTGAGCGTGAAGGAGATCAACGACATCGCCGTTGTGATCGAAAGAGTGTCGCACTAGCGTCAGCACAGGATCACCAGGCATGAGCTGCAGAGCATCTGCCACCACAGCGCTGGCCGCGTCAGCGGACAGATACTGTTCGATGCGCGTCACTTTCACCCCGTTCTTTTCCATGATGGCGAAGCGCTGGGCTGATTCGATTTCCTGCGCGGAGTAGCCGTGCACGATGCCGCGCGTCCACGTCTCGTAATAGGCAAACGGTGCGTTTTCTTCACTGAACCGGGTTCGAGTGACGTAGTGCACCTTCTCGTCAGCAGGCAACGCCAGGTCTTCCACGATATTCGCCGGCGGAATCGTGTACTCGATATCCAGAACTTTGACCGTGGTTTCCCGGGACATGCTGGCCAGCTTGGCGAGCATGCCTACCAGCGGCGCTTCGACCTCCGACTTAGCGGACTCGAAGATCACGTAGCTGCCTTTGCCACGCTTGCGCTCAATCAACCCGTCACCGGCCAGCAGGTCCATCACACGCTTCGCGGTAATGCGAGAAACGCCAAAGCCTTCAGCGAGCTGAGCCTCGGTCGGTAGTTTCGCGCCTTTGGCCAGGGAGCCGTTGAGAATCCGTCGTTTCAGAAGTTGATAGAGCTGGTGATACAGCGGGATCGGACTGTCCGCCTGCAGCATCTTCAACTCACTGGCCGAGAACAACTCGGTGATATCGCTCAAAACCCTCTCCCTGGTGTTGGCAGCGTTAGGTCGCTAGTGCAAATGTCGCAATGCCAGCGTAGCCGCTCTGGAAGCCATGATATCGAGAAGCTGGCGCGTGAGCAGGCTCGCGGGCGGTAACTGTACTCCAGCCCTAAAATAGGACGCTCGTAACCATTGCCAGAGCTGCCACCAGTGGCTGCCAGCCACATCAACCGTCAGCTCAGGAGGCTCCTCGTCCGGCCAGAAGTGAGCAATCGGCAGAGCCGATTGGACACGCTCAGTGCAGGCGCCTACTTGCTCCGCCAGTCGATGACTCGAAGCAATGCCTGTGAGAGGCAACAAGGAGACTGTTCCCAGATCATCGGCTATTCGTTCAACGATGTCTGCCAGACGCGAGATACCTGGTTCAGCCATCGCATCACTCTGCCCGCAACCTGGCAGCTCGATCAGCACATCGCCATCGTCGAGCCATTGTGCGGGAACACTCGCGAGCGAAGCGCCGATTGGAGCGAAAACAAATCGCTGGGGTAGGTTTCGTGAATGTTGGAACCGCACCGTCGTAGAGCCTGCACCGAGATAACGTCGGCGACCCGGCGCAAGCGTCGCCAACTCTACCGGTTCGGCGGGGAGCATTTCCTTCGCGGCTTGCTCGATCGCCGCGAAGCGCTCGTCAACGCTACGGCCGCATCGAACCATCTCGACATTGGCGCCCCAGTCAAAGGCGTCGAACCGGTCTGTATAACGCGCCAGCAGACTGCCGGGCCATCGAATGATCCGCACGGGAATTCCGATCGCCTGTACCCGCTCTGCCCGCTCGTTAGCAAAAGCCGCTCGATAGGCTCGGTCGTACCCCGGACCGGCATTGAGGTATCCGCCGAAGGTCGCATCCATCGCCGCAACGGGGCCTGGCTCATGACTCAGGCGGTTATCTTCAGTGTGGTGGTGCCAAGCGAAAAACAAGGTCGAGTCATGGGCCAGTTGCCACACCCGGGCAAGGTGACTCCCATCGGCGTACGAGTTCACGTCGGGGAAGTAGCCGTCCATGATCGCGGCTCGATCCGCATCCGAGAAGTGAGCGGCGTTATCGAGCACGACGCCACTGATCCGATCAGGCATCGCCTTCGCCAGCTCGATCGCGATCTGCGCGCCGGTTGCCGAGCCGTAGACAGCGAACGAATCGACGCCTAACGCGTCCACAAGGTGCCTGAGTGTGTCGACATACGGCCTAAGCGTGGCATCACCAAAGCCAATGGGTAGCCCATCCGATTCGCCGTAGCCCGGAGTGTCCGGCGCGATCACCAACGAGGACGGCGCGAGCCGTTGCATGAGCGGGATCATGAACGCCGAGGATAGCGGTGACGGGTGCAAAAGCAGGATTGCGGGGCCGGAGCCTGTTACTCGGACATCGAGTTCGACTACTTCACCTGCTAGATCCAGCGGAACGCTGAGCCGCTGTATCGGCGGGGGCGAAGACAACGGCGTGTCAGGCACCGTCAGAGCCCTAACGAGCCCGGGTTCATTCGACCCTGCGGATCGAGCAACCGTTTGATCTCGCCAACCAATTCGCGAGGCAACTCGGACAGCCCTTCCTGGTAGGGGTAGGCCCGGCCGATCTGAAGGTGAGAAGCGCCTATGTCTTTGAAGCAGGCCATGACGTCACCTCGAATGCGCATGACATGGCCCCGCGCTTCCGGGTTGTCCGGGAACGCGTTGATCTTTGCCAGAACATCATCATCGACACTGTGCCGGTGCAGTTCACCCAGCGCATCCGGCCAATAGAAAACCGGCTCGATCACGAAGCAGCTCGTACCAATAGACGTAAGTAGATAGCCGGTGAGAATCTCGTGCTGAGTCATCACGGCTTCGTTGAGTTTGATAATGCCTTCAATCGCTTCGAACGTTTCCAGTGCTTTCGAGTGAGGCACCAGTCCGTGAACAGGCAACCAGCGCTCGCCGGCGGGGCCAATCATGCTATTCACTGGCCCAAACGGATTGGCTCGGGTGATCTTGGGAATGCTGTTTTCGATTTCCCGTCCGCTGTTGTCGCTAACAATCTGGCGAACTCGCGCAGCACCAGCGCTGGCTGCCGCATCTGTTGCCTCTTCGATCATGAAGTGCACGGACCACTTCACATCTTTCATGAAGCCTCGCCCGGCAACGGCAACCTTCACGCCTTCCTTGATTCCTTTCAGCATGCTGCTCTGTTTGGACACCACATTACCAAGCGCCTTTACGTCGCTCAGCAGCGACTCACGCTTCATGCGTTGGCCCTGCAGAGTCGGATCAAACGCGAAGCTCGCCTCCGCCAGGTTCTGGCGCGAAACTTCGGAGATCGCCGCAATGATTGATGCATGATCCTGAAAATCAGCGCTGACGTAGGCGTGGCCTGGCGTCGCCGGAAGCAGCTTGAGAGTCGCGGTCGCCTTGATGCCAAGCGCGCCGGTGTCGCAGGTGAAAAGGCCGGTCAGGTCTGGCCCAAAGTGTCGGAAGAACGGGCTCGCGTTTTGCTGGCTCGCCGTACCGGTGCTCAACACGTCACCGCTGGCGAGGACAATGTCGAAGCTGATGACCGAATCCACCGCGCTGCCGTGACGCCCGCTGCCCCAGAAGATACTGTTCTGCGACAAGCCGCCGCCTACGGTCGCATGCACACCGGACAACGTGCCCCAGAAGGGAGTACGCACGCCGAGTGGCTCAAGCGTTTCGTAAAGGTGTTTCCAGGTGCAACCGGCCTGGACCGTAACGGTCATATCTTCCGTGTTGACGTCCAGCACCTGATTCATATTCGCCAGATCCAGACACAGCACGTTGCCCGCCTCGCACACGTAACCCGAGGAATACGACATACCGCCGCCGCGCTGCACCAACGCAACCGAATGGTCGCCAGCTATTCTGACCAGCGTTGCCAGCTCTTCCGTTGTGGTGGGCCGCGCGACAAACTGCACGGGAGCATTCGCGCCGGAGACGTCCTGACCGTAGAGCGTCAGGGTTTCAGGATCGGTCAGCAGCGCATCAGCAGGCAAGCAGGCGGCAAGAGCTGAGCGTATGGAATCAGTGACTGCAGCGTTGGCGGACATGTTTGTCTCCTTAGCGTTTTCTAGGCGAAGAATCAGTATAGATGCGCCAAATTGCTATTGATATATCAATATGCTTATCATCATTTTCGCACCCAGCCACAGGCCCTCCGCATGCCCAAGATGCAAACGTCGAACCAGACACCCCGAGAATACTGGGCGGAGGTGAAAGCCAATCCGAACCGAGCAAAATTCGGCTTCGGCGAGAAAGCTGCGTTGATCAACATCGATCTGCAGCGGGCCTATACGGACATAGACGCCTACCCTACCGCTTACGAAACGGATCCGAATCAGATCGATCACATCAATCGTCTGTCGGCGCTCGCTCGCAGCAAAAACATGCCGGTGATCTGGACCTATGTCGCGTTCATGGACAACGCCGACGACGCCGGGGTGTGGGGCACTCGAACGAATACCGAAAACTCACTGCAGAACATTCGGGTAGGAGAAGGACGCTCTGAACTGGACCCTCGTCTGGAGATCGATCACAGCCAGGATGCCGTCGTGAACAAGCGCATGGCGTCGGTGTTCCATGACAACATCATTCCGTCGCTCTTGATCTGGCACAAAGTAGACACCGTGATACTCACTGGCGGCTCCACCTCGGGCTGCGTGCGCGCGTCCTGCGTTGCGTCGCTATCAAGCGGTTATCGCACAATCGTTCCCGAGGAATGTGTCGCTGACAAACACGAGATCCCTCACTTCGCGAACCTGTGCGACATGATGCTGAAATACGCGGACGTCGAGCCAGTCAGTGCCGTTGAGGCGTGGCTCGCTGAGCATCCGGGTTGCCAGCCAATTCGCCGTGATCGCGGCGCGCCGTTCTAAGGCCGATTGCGATGAAAGAAACACTCGATCTCTACGACTACCGAGCCTGGGACAACCGACCGAAGATCACGTGGCCCGGCGGCGCGAAAATCGCTTTCTGGGTAGCGCCCAACATTGAGTTCTACGAACTGGATCCGCCGGCCAACCCAACACGCAAGGCATGGCCAAGATCTGCGCCAGACATATTGGGTTACGGCACCCGAGACTACGGCAACCGTGTAGGCCACGTGCGGATGATGGAGATTCTGGATCGCTACGGCGTTCGAGGATCTATCAGCCTCTCCACCGCCCTATGCGAACATCACCCGGAAATCATCGAGATGTGCGCGCAGCGCGATTGGGAGTTCTTCAGCCACGGCATCTACAACACGCGCTATACCTACGGCATGAGCGAAGCCCAGGAGCGCGAGATGATCGAAGACTCGGTCGCGACCATTTGCAAACATACCGGCCAGCAATGCTCGGGTTATCTCGCACCAGCGCTGACACACACGGAGCAAACACTGGATCTGTTTGCCGAAGCCGGTGGAATCTACACATGCGATTTATTCCATGACGACTCGCCCACCCAGGTGAACGTCCGCAACGGCAAGCCGTTTGTATCCGTGCCCTACTCGCTCGAACTAAACGACACCATCGTCTACGTCGTAAATAAGATCGAACCTCGTCGCTATGGCGACATGATTCGCGCGGCCTTCGACAGGCTGTACGCGGAAGGCGAGCATGGCGGCACGGTGATGTGCATACCGCTACACGCCTACCAGGTGAGTCATCCGCACAGAATCAAAGCCTTTGAAGAAGCACTGGCTTACGTCACCAGCCACGACGACGTCTGGGTAACGACCGGCAGAGAAATCGCTGAGCACGTCATCAACCAGCACTATGACGATCTAGCGGGGCGCACAACATGAGTCTCGACGACAGCTACCTGCGCTACGAACATCGCGGCTATGGCATGGACCACGATCGCTATGACTGGAGCATGCTCGCGGACCGCAAACCGATAACCTGGCCGAACGATGCGAAGCTTGCGGTCTGGATCGACGTCTCGCTGCAACATTTCCCGCTAAACCAAAGCAACAAGCCTTTCCCACCTCCAGGTGGGATGACAACCGCCTATCCCGACCTCCGCCATTTCACGCTGCGCGACTACGGCAACCGCGTGGGCATCGTTCGGGTTCTGCAAGCGATTGACGCAGCCGGTCTAACACCAACGTTCTCAGTAAACGCGTCTTTGTGCGAGACCACACCTCATCTCATTGAGCGAATCGCTGCTCGCGGTAACGAAGTCATCGCAAGCTCCTGGCACATGGATACGCTGCACCACAGCGGCATGCCGGAAGAGGAAGAAGCGGACCTCATCGAACGCTCGCTGCAAACTCTGCGCGCAGCGACCGGCCAGCCAATCACTGGTTGGTTGAGTCCGGCCAGAAGCCAGAGTTTCGCAACGCCTGACCTGATCAAGGAAGCGGGTATTGTTTACATGGCGGATTGGGTTAACGACGACCTGCCGTATCCGTTTCGCACTCGCTCCGGTGAACTGACTGCACTGCCACTGTCCCACGAACTGGATGACCAGTTCATCATGCAGAGCAATCTACATTCGGAGCAGGAATACGCGGATCAGATCTGCGACGCCGCTGACTACCTGCTCGCGGAGGCCGAGCAGACTGGCCACGGCCGCATGCTCGCCCTGTCAGTTCATCCCTGGCTGGTTGGCCAGCCGCATCGCATCGCCGCGTTCGAGCGCGTTTTGGCACACCTGGCCGACCGCGCCGGGATATGGTCGGCGAGCGCTGGTGACATCGTGTCTACCTGGAGAAGCCAGCAATGAGAATCTTTGCGATCGTCGCACTAGCACTAGCCTCAACGATGGCCGCTGGCGATGCGAGGGTTGACGCGCTCATCCAGATGTTGAGCGGGGAATTCAACAACAACGAACAGGTATGGCAGCAAGGATTAGATGGCGTAACACCTTATCCGCGCGAACACATTGCGTTCGCGAAAGATCAAGACAGCGTTGTATCAATCTCGGTTGACGAAGGGTTCACCGCCACTGATGCGGATTGGACAATGACCATCGCGCTGAACAGCCAGGGATTGTACGGAACGATCGCGGAGGCTGAGGGCGTGGCTACCGATTGCGTTTATCGCTGGAAGCGACATAGCGACGGCTACCTGGGCTCAGTGCAGAACCGCAAAGACTGCGCCACCGAGCTGCCGGACACGATACTCGTGAATACCGGTTATCTCGTCACGACGCGAGCGTCAGGGCGCAGCGAGCGAGTCGTTCAGTTTCGCCGGGTGAATCACTACCGCGGCTGGATCTCGCTCAAACGTCAGCACATCGATCCAGAGGCGGGTGACGACGATTACATCTTCCTGCAAGGTCTACGCGTGCACGATGAGGGTTTCATCGCGAGGGTTTTGGATGACGGCGAACCGACAGGCTATGCCGTTGAGCTTGCGCGCCTGACGTACCAGCGCACTCAGATCCCGATTCTAAAGATTGGCATCATCGACGAGGTGACTGGGAAAACGGTGTCCTACGCCTGGGCAGACCAGGGCGCCGAGCGCATCGGCATCAACCTGCGATGGATCCAGGGCGGCTTCACTCTGGAGGAGTGACGGTATTTTGCAGTCGTCGCGTGATCGCCCACTGTCCGTCATCGCCAGCCCACCCACTGTCCGTCATCGCGAGAAGCTCGCATTGCGCAGCAATGCAAGCGAGTTGGCGATCTTCTTCAGGCGGGACGTACCTTAATCCATCAGGAGACTGCCGCGCTGCGCTGACTGCTTCGCAGCCAGCTCGCTCGCAGTGACAGTTACTTTTGTCATCGCGAGCCTGCCGACTACCCGCTATCGCGCGCGCCCACTATCCGTCATCGTCAGCCCATCGACTACCCGTCATCGCCAGCCCACCCACTGTCCGTCATCGCGAGAAGCTCGCATAGCGCAGCAATGCGAGTGACGCGGCGATCTCGACACGAATCGGATAGCCCTCACGCGCCAGGAGATTGTCACGTCGACGCTGCGCGTCTCCTCGTAAATACGAAAGCGTTTAGTCACCACTTCGATCCGGCAGCGTTTCCGCGCCTTCAGTCACACGCTTGTAGTACATCCAACTCGTCACGTTGCGACGATCATCATCCAGCGGCGGATGTTCCTTGTACGCCGGATAGTGCTTCTCGATTTCGTCTTTCATCGTATCTGGCAGCGCGTCCCAATCAGACAGTCTCAGGCCAGCGGTATGCATGTAGATAACGCCTTCCCGGCCACCCATCTTCATCCAGGGAAGCCAATCGGACATACGAACCCAACCGACATGGCTGGACGCGATCTTCGTTCGCGAGTTGAGCAGTTCTTTCGCGTTGCCCATGAAATTGAACATTTCGGTGGCGTGGTACGTGCCGCCGATTTCCGCCTGATACTGCGATGCCAAAGGATTCGGGTAAAACAGTGGCACGGTCGTGGTCATACGCCAGCTGTTTTCAAGAATGCTGCCACTGAAGGAAGCTGGTGAGCCGTCGCGACCCTTCTCATAACTTTGGAAATTCACAGGATCGTTTGCGACATGCATGACCTGAACCTCCTCACCACTCCACGGGTTGGTCCACGTCGACAGCACCTCATTGGTCTTCGGGTCGCGGTAGAGCAGTAGCTCACGGGAGACGAGCCTGTAGCCTTCGCCGCGCTCAGGGTGTGAATCTTTCACGCAAGCTCGAGTGTTCATGCCCTCAACGTTAAACAAGTGCTTGTCCCGCTCACCCTGTTTGCGGGAGTAGGCGCGGCCATTCCACCAGAACGTGGTCTGCTCACCATCAACGGTTGAGCACTGAATCTTGCGCATGATCTGGATAGCATCAGCCGGATCGTTCGGGTCGAGCGTTCTCGCCGTCGCCAGCGGCGCTAGCAGCGCGAGCGCAAGGCCGGCCATGATTAGTCTCTTCATCGTGATCTCCTATGAACCATAGAACTCGGAACAAAATCGCTGCGCACTAGGCGAGCGTCAGAACGTTGGACGCAGCTCGCTCACCTGAGCGTAGCGCGCCTTCGAAACCAGGCGCATCAAGCGCCGCGTGTTCACCTGCAATAACGAGCCTGCCCACTGGCTCGGCAATGTGCTGTCGCTGCCAGGCAACCCGGCCCGGAGACCAGGCCGCATAAGCGCCGCCGGCATACGGGTCAGTGGCCCATCGGTGGCGCGAACGAAATTCAATTTTCCCCGTCGAAGCAGGGCGCATCGTCGACAGCGCCTTTAGCGCCAGCTCAGCAAACTCCGAATCGCTCAGTGAATCAGTCGCAGCCGTGCCTTCGCCGTTAATGAACACCTTGAGCCCGACAACAGCGCCAGTCGCGGGATCCACACGAGGAAAAATTCGCTCCAGCTTTGAGTCCGTCCACATCATTGGCGGCAGCTCGTCATCAACCCAGAACGGCTGCGCGTCCAGCTGTGCCACGCTGATTTTCGTGTAAGGCACCGACGCCAAGGCGTCGCGCTGTTCTACCGGCATATCAAGATTCATTTCGATACCTGCAAGCGCCGGCAGCGGCAATGTGCAGATAACAGCTCCACCACTCAACACTTCGCCGGTAGCTAGCCGTACATCGTAGCCAGCGCCTGTTTTGCGAACGCCGCTCACAACCGCATCAAGTTGGATGACTTCCGGCGGCAGGCGTTGCGCCATCGCTTGCGGCAGTGACTGACTGCCGCCGGAGATGAAACCGCTGCCGGTTTCGGCTCGAAACGCGAGCGACGACTTCCAGGGTCCGAGCGCACTCGTGAGGCTTGTGCCGTTGTGATTGCCAGAAACATTAGCGAGCGCCACAGCCTCATCGCTCGCGCCTTGCTCGCGCATCACCTGTTCAATTGAACGATCAAACTGCGTAGCAGTTTCCGAATCCCATTCCTCAACAGACTTCAGGGGATTTGAGGAACCCAAAAAGCGTCGCTCGAGCGCATATGGCGGAACTGCCCGCTCGTCACCTGCGAGCGGGTTGACGCTGGCGTCAGACCACTGCGCCGCGGCCATCGTCTGGCCCTTAAAGTGGATAGTCTGGCGCCGAAAATGGCTGCCATCGGCTGCGGGGACATCGATGCCCAACGCTCGGCACCAGGCTCGAACGCGGCGATAGGAGTTGCCAATCTGCACCACGCCGAATTCCGGCCGGTCAGCGAGTGATAGGTCTGTGTAAGCACGGCCGCCTACTCGATCACGCGCTTCGAGCACGCGCACTATCGCACCGGCATCGTGCAATCGATGCGCAGCAGCGAGCCCGGATATGCCAGCACCAAGCACGAGCACATCGAAGCGAGAAGTGTTTGGTCTTAGATGGGGTGTGCCAGTGCAACCTGGGATCAGACTGCCGGCAAGTGAAGTGCCAAGCAGCGCGGTGAATTGTCGTCGGGACGTTTTCAAACCGCGCTGTTGGCTCATGGCTCGCCTAGAACTCGTAAGAGAATTCCAGACCGAGCTGACGCTCGCGCCGAGGCAGCGAGAAGAACGCACGTGGGATGCCGGTATCAGAACCAGCGGCAGCAACGTTCAGAGACGTGAAGCCTGCAATGTACGGCACCTGCAACCAGCGGGTGGCCAGTACAGCAGAGTCTTCGTCGGTCAGGTTGCGGCCAACGAGCGCAGCAGACCAGTTCTCACCACCAACACCGATACGCGCGCCGACCAGCGTGGCAGCGCCCGTGTAGGCTTCCTGGTGCACCTGGGTGTAGCGCTTGGATTCGTAGCTGACGTTAACGTTACCGAAGAACGCCATACCCGAGCCGCCGATCGGATAGGACCAGTCAACATAGCCAGAGGCTTGGTGCTTGGAACCCATCGGGAACTGATTACCTGCGATGGAGCAGTCGCCCTGTCCGGTCGGATTCAGCGAAGTCGCCTCGTCTCCGGTGAACAGGCCGCCGCCGCTGGTGAGGCTCCACTGGAACTCGTCACACCCCGAGGTGAACTCGGAGTCCGCCAACGCGTAGTTGAAGCCAACCGTTACGTTGTCAGTAACAACTGCGGTGACGTCGAGTTCGATTCCGAACACTTCACCGTCGCCCTGGTTTGTGACAATTGAGTTAAGCGCTCCCAACGGATCAGCAAGCGGCGTAGTCAGCTGATACTTGGTGATGTCCACAAAGTACGCTGCAACGCTGGAGGATACCCGGCCACCCAGCCAGTCCCGCTTCAAGCCGATTTCAAAGTTCTTGGATTCTTCTTCGTCATAAGCTGCACTGCCTACGTCAACACCATCCGGCCCATTAAGACCGCCGGGCTTGACGCCCTCGGAGTAGATGCCGTAGATCAGCGTGTCCTCATCGAGAGCGTAGTCGACGGTCAACCGGGGCGCGAAGCTGGTGAACTGAGTGCTATCCGAGAAGGTCGCCGCACCAGTCGCGCTGAAGGCCTCCTGGGATTTCTCTTCGTGAGCCCAGCGAGCTTCCAACGTCAACGTTAGCTGATCGTTCACGTCCCAACCCACGAGGCCGAACAGCGCATGGTTCTCGATGAAGTTGTCGGTCCCGCTGTCATTGATGCCAGCGAAAGTAATATCGGACGTATCCTGTTCGTAGTCATAGATGAACGCGCCAACGCTCCAACGCCATGCGCTATCGCCGGCGGAGTCCAGCCGAAGTTCGATCGTCTGCTCGGTGTATTCGTCTTTGCCCGTATTAGCGAAGAACGATTCGTCGCCCAGGAAGGAGACGATGTAGTTAATCGCGCCGTGATCCGAATCGGAACCGGTCTTGCGCTCCTCGTTGCGACGCGAGGTCAGCAGCGAGAACATCAGATCGTCAGTCAGGTCATATTCCAACGCCAGGCTGAACACTTCGAGGTCTCGCTCAACGCCGCTGAACGCAATGCCCTGATCAAGACCGTACAACGTACCGAAGAAGGTTGAGCCTTCGTTGATGCCAGGAATGACGTTAGGAATACCGTCGGCATCCGGTCCGTCATTCAAAGCAATCGGACCTGCTTCGATCTCGCCGCAGTAGTATTGATTGTTGTTCGTGCTTGCAATGAACGGCCAGCTCGCCAGTGAACGAGCGCCCGGATAGCAGTTGTTTTCCGTCGCAGACTGCAGGAAGAACGGGCGCGTGCCGTCTTCATCCGTCTGGTTCTGATAGCGGAACTTAACGCTCGTACGCTCATCTGGCGTCCATTCGAGCAGAAGGTTCGCGGCAAACGTTTCTTCGTCGCCTACGTCTTTGTTCGTGACCGAGTTGTTCCACTGGCCATCAAACTGGTAGCTGCGCAGAGACAGGCGAGCGCCCAGCACGTTATCGATCAGCTGGCCGCCGATCGTGGCGTTGATTTCCATCTCATCGTCTTCGAGCATGCGGGCGCGTACTCGGCCCTCAAACTCTTCCGGCGTGCCGGAAGTGACGAAGTTGATGGCGCCAGAGTAGGTGTTCCGGCCATACAGAGCGCTCTGAGGGCCTTTGATGACCTCCACTCGCGACAGGTTCGCCAGATCCAGACTGGAAATGTCACCGGAGTAGTACATGCCGTCGACAAAGTAGGCGACGCCACTTTCCACGCCAAACTGAACGCCCGCCAGGATATTGCCCTGGCCGCGAATAACCGGTCGCTCCGTCGCGCGGCCAAAGGCCGACGAAAAGCTCAATCCCGGTGAGAATCGCGCGATATCGCTGACATTATTAATGTCGAGCGTTTTAATCGCGTTTTCGGTGAACGCCGTAACCGTTACCGGTGCGTCGTTCAGCGATTCTTCGGTTTTGCGGGCGGTAACAAGGACTTCCTCGACCACCAACTGTTGAGCGGCAACAAATTGCGACGCACCCAACGACAAAATAGCTATTGCGGCAATGGTACCGCGACTAGAAAAAGGCATAAGAGTCCCCGCTCTCCAACAGGCAGTTCGGCGATTTAAGCATATTGATATATCATTTGTACATTATGTCTTTTGACAATTCTCTGACAGCCCAAATTCGCGCCTCAATGCCGGCCCTTCTAGACCACGAAGGCTTGTGGCACGGGGCCTACAGGCATGTAGACGCAAAAGGCGCTCTTTTGGACGAGCACGCCAGCCAAGTGCGCTGCGAGTTTCCGGAGCAAGGCCCGCACGCGTACGTGCAGCACAATCGCTTCACCTGGCCCGACGGCCGGGAAGTGAAGAGCACCCTACCCGGCGTGCTCCGGGACAATCGCCTCTATTGGGATACGGAGGCTTTCAGCGGCTACGCGTGGCAAACCGAAGAGGGTGTGATCATGCTGCGGCTGGATCGTAAGGACGAGCCCGGTGTGCACTTCATTGAAGCCATTGTCTTGGCGCATCCCGAGGCCATGGAGCGGGCCAGGACCTGGCACTGGTTCCAGGACGGCGCACTGATAAGGCGTACGTTATGCCACGAGCATCGCGCCACCTAACAGCTATGACCCCAGAAAGTTACGACAGTCAAAAGGAAGCCATAACATGACCATCGACATGCGCAAAGTGATGCCGGTACTAGCCCGCCACGAGGGCGAATGGAAAGGCGAGTACATCCATGTCACGCCAGACAACGAGATCCTGGATCGCCATGCGTCACACTTGATCTGCTCATTTCCGAGCGATGGCGACTTCAACTACTTCCAGAAGAACATTTACACCTGGGACGATGGCAAGCGCGAGGAGATCGACTTCCCGGCCGTCTATCGTGATGGCCGCATCTGGTGGGACAACGAGCGTATCGAAGGCTCGTCCTGGGAGTTGGACGAGCGGACCGTGGTGCTGAACTGGACCCGCAAAGACATGCCCGGCAGCTATCTCTACGAGATGATACAGATCAACGAGGCCAACAATTCTCGCGGTCGCACCTGGCACTGGTTTGTGGATGATGAATTGATCAAGCGCACCTGCATCAAAGAGCACCGCATCAGTTGAGCCGCGCTCAACGAGCGCGAGCAACCAAGCCGTCCAGCCACAGAAAGTCATCCAGTAGCTGCGCCCGCCAGTCAGTGGCCTCAGCGCTGCAGACTGGAATGACGTCGTGCATCCACTGCCGGGAGACGTCGTTGCGCGATGCGAGCAGTTGCATCAAGCCCTCGTAGTCCCGGTCAATATTGACCTTCGCGGGCCTGATCGTCGTGACGGTTTCGAAAGCAGCCATGCCCTCATTGATCTGGCTAAGCGAGTCTTCCGTGCAGATCGCCCCATTCGATTTCGCTAGAAACTCCGGAGTGCGATAGGTGGCGTCTTCGTCGTACCACGCCGTATCCAGAACGAACTCAGGGCGTACATCCGAAGACAGTATCCTGCGGGCGGCAATGCAGGTGCGCCGGGATGAAGCGATTCTAAACCGACACCCCTGTTGCCCCAGGCGATTGAGCTGGCCGGCAAGTGCGGTCCAATCGTCATCGCCGTACGTATAGCCAACGCCATCGCCACCGAGCAGCAGGCAAAGCTCCCGACCGGCCCCTTGCCTTCGCGCAGAACGCTCTCGATGCGCTGCCAGCGACTGATGCGTTACTCGCGAAGGCACGACCCGCAACTGAACATCTCCCGGGTGGTCAGCGGTCAGCAGCGAGCAACGAGCCGTGAACAGAGCCGGCGGCATGCCACGCAATCGCCCGGTGAAAATATTCGCGCACTGCAACTTACGCGCAAGCACCGCATTAAGCATGGCCGTATCGCCGCCGGTAGAGATGATCAAATCTGCATCCGGCAGCCGATCCATTCCGGTGTAGGACGCGATCACACGATCCGTTGCCCATTCGAATCTGGCCGCAAAGCGCAGCAGCTTCCTCAGGATTGGACGCCGGACGCGACACTCTGCGATTTCAATTCTCAGGCACCAACGAGTGTTGAGAGCATCCGCCAGGCCAAGGGACTGACTTACATGGCCGGGGCGTCCGTCAGACAGTACGCAAACATTGAGCACCGCGCGGCTCTTCCTGCGAGCGTTCACCGGACCCGCAACCGCGCTATTGAGCACCGCGCAGCTCTTCCTGCGAGTGTTCACCCGCGCTATTGAGCACCGCGCGGCTCTTCCTGCGAGCGTTCACCGGACCCGCAACCGCGCTATTGAGCACCGCGCAGCTCTTCCTGCGAGTGTTCACCCGCGCTATTGAGCACCGCGCGGCTCTTCCTGCGAGCGTTCATCGGACCCGCAACCGCGCTATTGGTCACCGCAGCCCCTCGCCTGTCGGTAGACAGCCAGCGTGCGCTCAGCCATCGCCCTGGACGTCAGGGTACTCGCGAGGTTGAAAGCCGGAGCGAACGCCGCCGCTGCTTCCAAAGGGTTTCGAGTGACCTGGTCCAACGCAGCCAGCATCGCGGACGTGTCGCCAACCCGATACAGAAAACGCTGGTCAAGCAATTCTACGGCGACGCCCGTTGCGACGGATACAACCGGGCAGCGCGCCTGCAGCGCTTCGACCACGACGTAGGAAAAGCCTTCATTCGCCGACGTTGAGATGACCGCGTCAGCGGACTGCATAAGCTGTGCTACGTCTGAACGAAAGCCCAGCAGAGTGACCCTGTCTTCCATCCCGAGACGAGCAACCTGCTCGTTCAGCGCTTGCCACAGTGGCCCGTCGCCAGCAATGCAGAGGTGCCGATCTTGAGTCATTGCGGACCAGGCTTCTATGAGCCAGTCAAAGCGCTTGATCGGAACAAGCCTGCCAACGGCAAGACAGAACGGCGCCATCGGTTCAGCCGACACCGTTGTAGACCAGATGCGTGTGGTCGGGCCGAACTTGATCAGCGACAAGCGAACTCACCGCGATCCGCTCATCGAAGCGTGACGCCACCGAACGCGGCAGCGTTTTGAGGTTGTGATAGGTAACGATGGTTTTGTACGCGGCACGCTTTGAAACCTGGGCAAGCAGGGTTGCTGCTTTCCTGCCGTGAGCATGAACAACGTCGGGAGCAACCTGCTCCAGGGCGTCGCGGAGGCTACCGGCAACACCCGGAAGCCAGCGTGACCTCTCCAGCCCGACCGCGACAAACTGGCAGCGGGGATGCGCGATTCGACGCTGCGCTTCAGGCGCGATCAGAACCACCTCGTTGTCGCTATCTCGCGACAGCTCTCTCGCGAGATCACCAATGTGGCGTTCCATACCGCCACAACCACAACTGGCGGTAACAAGCGCTATCTTCATAAGGCCTCCGGAGCGTAAGCACGTTCTCAAGGTCTTAGACGCTCGCGGGTAGCGAAATCTATCGCCAGACGAGGGAACCGACTCTCACAACACGACAACCACACGCCAACCAATGGTGCCCATATCGACTGATTTTCGCCCTCAGCCTCGTCTACCACCAGGCAGCCAGCCACTGTGGAGCCGAGCGCCATGCAGCCATTCGATTCGATGACCGTCCGGGAAGCCGTTACCGTGTGGAGCGCTCTGGTCATTCTGGCCGCGGAAATCCTGCTGATCGCAGCCTCGCTTTGAGGGGTTCAGACTGTCCCGGCTGTTTGAGCCCAAAGACCGTGAGTCTGGGCGAGACCCACGGTCACCTGATGACCTTATGTCGGCACTGCGAACTGGTATTCGCCCAGGCCCTCGACTGCAGTAACGCCAACGCCCATCAATACCAGGGCTACGCAAAGTCGGATCAATACGAGAAGAAAGCGGCATCCAAGATTCGGCGCGCGAAGTCCCGAATTCGACGCCTCGCAGGGTGGGAGCGACCCGAGACGTTTCTCGAAATTGGCTGCAACCTCGGCTTCGCCACTCACGCAGCGAGCTCACTCGGCTTGCAGGCAACGGGTATCGACATCGACCGGCAAGCCATCGCGGCCGCCAGCAGCCGATTTCCGGATTGCGAATTTGTCGCCGGCAGCACCTCAACCCTGGTCGCCGATCGCCGCCGCTTTGATCTGTTGTACGCCAGCGAAGTCATCGAACACGTCGAGGACCCGCGCGCATTTACACTGGATGCTGCGAGGCTGCTCCGTTTCCCGGGCAGGCTGTATCTGACCACTCCGGACATTGGTGACGATCCCGAGAACCTTCTCACGCGCCATCGGGAACTGGTCAAGCCACCGGAACACTTGCTGTACTTCAACAGGCGCTCGATCCGGCATTTGTTGAGTAGCTACGGTTTTACCGACATCCGGTTTACTCGCACCCGCAAAGCGCAGCTCAAGCTACGGTGCCGACTGTCCAGTTGACCCCGCCACACCCGGCGTGGTGGCTGACAATCGCAGCAGACGAAGTCAGACAGCGCTACTCAGGCAACCCGGACAGCACCTGATTAAGTTCCAACACAAAGCCATCCGGGTCGATGATCGTGCTGACATTGACCTTGATCACGCCTTTACCGCCATAGCCAGGATATTGCGTAACGCTTGGCTTGCTGAGCACTCGCACGCCCACTGTCTCGGCCGCCTTCGGGAAAACAGTATCCAGCTCGTCCGTGTTAAACAGCAACACCATCGAGCCCGGCGTAAAGGGTTCGAGCCCCTGGTTTGCAGGCTTCTTGGCCGGCTTACGGTATTCGAGCAGTCCCAGCACGCCGATAAACGTGTCGTTCGCACGAAGGAACACCAACCTGCTTTCGTAGGTCGCCTCGTCAAGTGACGCAGCACCTTCCGGCCGGCGAATGACATTGTCGTAGATGACTTTCATACCGAGTGCATCGCGATACAGTGCAAGCGAGTCATCGATATCTCGAACAACGAGTGTCGTACGGCGCAGATCAATCGGCACTTGATCCGCCTCCGCGACGGGTGCGGCAGCAACCGAGGTCGAAATCCCTACTGCGCCCGTAAGCGCGATGATCAAAACCCATAGAACACGAAAAGACATAGGGTACTCTCCAATAGAATCTCGATTCAGGCGGCCAAAACAGGCAGCAGCAACATGAGCGGTCAGCCGAACCATAACGAGGAACACGTTCTGATGCATTCCTGGCACTTTGCGACTATCGGTGTTGCGGACATGGCCGACGCTCTCACACAGTGGTGTGATTGGTTTGGCTTTGAGACGGCGGCGGACCCTTACGCGAACGACGCGGAGTTCGCCACGGTATGGGGCATACCGGGAAATGAGATATCAAAACGTACATTGCTGAAGACGCCTGGCACCGCCCATGGCCACGTACACCTGGTGGAATTCACCACAACGCCACCTGCTGTGCGTGACGAAGCAGCAGCGTTCGATTTGTGTCCGAAGAATCTCGATATACACGTACACAATCTGCCGGCGCTTGTCGATGTGCTGGCGGCCCAGGGCGCACGCCTCAAAAATACAAACGCCAGCACGGTCACCGCACCGGACGGTACGCGCTTTCGCGAGCTGCACA